>CABSMV010000012.1 GCA_902478935.1 uncultured Collinsella sp.
TCTACACCCTAGAGTTCGTCGGCAGCGTCAGATGTGTATAAGAGACAGTCCCTACGCCGCCGCCAAGGAGCTCGTCGACACCTGGCAGCAGGCATAGGCATAGGCCGAGCAGTCGATTCGCAGCCTCGTATCTTCAGCAATGGAAAACGCATCCCAGCTTGGATCTCCATTCCGGGATGCGATTTCCGCATGCGGCTCCGTTGGGAAACCCCATCCCATTCCAGGCGCAAATTCTGGGACGCCGTTTCCAAAACCCGCCGTCGGGGAAACTGCATCCCGTTTTGGATGCCGATTCCGGGGCGCGCTTTCCGCTACGGGCCTCTCGCGGAAACCTCATCCCATTTTTAGCGCCGATTCCGGGATGCGCTTTCCGCCGAGTCCACGGCAGTTTGCTCTACTCTGCCAGATACGCTTCCAGCGCCGGCAAGGTCGCCTCCGCATCGTGGCGGCCGACCTGGTAGATACGCTCGAGCTCATCCGGCTCGCGGCACAGCGACGGCACCTTCACCGATTCGCTCGGCCGCACCACAAAGACCTCGCCGGCAGCCTCACGACGCGCCAAGTCATCGAGCGTGGCATTGTAGACCTCATGCCGATGATCGAGCGCTGCAACAAACTCCGGGTAGTGACGAAACACGCGCCGCAGCATGGGCATCACGCTGTTGGGTTGCTTCACAAAGCCCGCCGGCTGCGTGAGTACCACGATATTGCGGTCATACCCCTGCGCAAACAACCAAGCGCTGGGAATGGAATCAGCCACGCCACCATCCAGATACTTATGCCCGCCAATAGCAACGGGACGCGTCGCCACGGGAATCGCCGACGACGCCCGGATCCACTCGATATCGCGCTCGTCGCCATAGGGCAGGTCGTGGTAGACGGCCTTGCCCGTCTCGATATCGGTACACACGCACGTAAACCGCATAGGGCAGGCGCGATATGTCTCCAGGTCGATGGGATCGCGCTCGATGGGCACCTCGTGATAGGCAAAATCGGCATTGAACATGTCACCGGTTCGCAACCAGCTGGTCACACCCGCATAGCGCTTATCGGCACAATAGGCCTTGTTGTAGCGAATGGCGCGGCCGATCTGGCGCGATTTAAAGTTGTAGCCAAACGCCGCGCCCGCCGAGACACCCACCATATGGTCGCAGGTCAAACCGTGCTCCATCCAAACGTCGAGCACGCCCGCCGTATACATACCGCGGTAGCCGCCTCCCTCGAGCGCAAGCCCCACCGTGTGCGTCGTATCCGGCTGTGCCATGCGACCATCTCCGTTCCTGCGTTTTAAACCGGGACAAGTATACCCGTCAACATATATCGTCTCAGTCGCATTTTCATCGAACATCGCATCGTCGCGCTACCGCCTGTCGAATAATAGCCGTCCACAGCATGTGCACCCATATCCCCGCACTCGAGGAAAGCGGCTTTATGGTGACGCTCGACAAGCACATTTGGCAGATTGCGCCCGTCGACGGCGATCAAGGCCGCAGCACGCAGATCATTTCATCGATGCTCGAAATGGCGCAGTCGCTCCATCTGCCGGTCGTGGTCGAAGGCGTCGAGACAAATGAGCAGGCGAACATGCTACGACAAATGGGAGCCTGCCACGCTCAGGGCTTCCTCTACTACCGCCCCATGCCGGCAAAGGATTTTGAGGCATTGCTCGATGGTGGCAATAACAACTGATACGCTCGCGCGCAAAACGCCACCGCCGAAGGGGGCATTTGTCCCCATTGGCTAACTCATATCCCCAATTCAAACCGAATTGGGGATATGATACAAACCGCTGTTCCGCCCAAGGAGGTTATCCATCATGAACGAATCATATCGCCTGGGCGAGCAATCGATTATTGCCTATCTTCAGCGACTTGCGAATGGCATCTCGACCGCCGAACTCGATGTTGCCGCGCTGCCTGCTGAGCTACGCGCCGTTGGCGAGCAACTGCAAAAAACGCACGCCATCCTGCAGCAAGAGCGCCGGCTGCTTGAGAGCAACGCCTATATCGACCCGCTCACCAACTTGGGCAACCGCAACGGATTCGACCGTCACGTCGAGCAACTCTGGCACAAAGGTGACCCCTTCACCTGCGCCTATATTGACATCGACCATCTCAAACATTGCAATGATAGGTTTGGCCACGCCGAAGGCAATCGCTATATTCTGGGCATCTGCCGCACGCTCTCCGAAACCATGGAGCACGATGAGATGCTGTTCCGTATCGGTGGAGACGAGTTTGTGCTTATCTCGCTCTCCGCAAACGAGACTGAACTCGAGCAGCGCTTGGAGCAGGTACGTGCCGGGCTGATCGAGGCGAGCTCAGGTGGCAAGGCGCCCATGATCGGCAGCTTTAGCTTTGGCTGCTCGCGCGTCGATCCACTTGCCGGCGACACGCGTCGCCAGATGACGATGGATGCCGATCGCAAGATGTATCGCTATAAGCTTATGCATCGTGTGCAGCAACCGAAAGACGATGACGCGCCGCAACGCCCAATCGTCGATCAGCTTCCCTGCAACGACCGGGTGTTCCAAGCGATCTCCATGAGCTCCGAGACGCGCTATCCCTTTATCCTCAATCTCGATACGGGCGAATCGCAATGGTCGGTTAACGCCGTGCGCGATTTTGACCTGCCCTCCCAGCACCCTTTTAACTCACTCGACATGTGGCTCGCCCGCGTTCATCCCGAGGACCGCGACAACGTACGCGCCGAGCTCGATATGTTGATAAACGGCACGTGGCACTTCCACTACATGCAGTATCGCGTAATGGACGCCACCGGAGCGTACGCGCTTTGCGACTGCACGGGCTACCGCTTGGACGGCACTGATACCGAGCCTAACATGTACGTGGGCATTATCATCAACCGAAGCCTAGCGGATACGACCGACTCGGTAACGGGCCTGGGCGATGTCCACGCCCTGGTCAACGCTATTGGAGAGATGCGCCACGTGCCGCACGAGGCAGGCTTTATTGCCATTAAGGTCGACGATATCGCCGAGGTCAATGCCCGCTTTGGATTCGATGCAGGCGACCGCGTGCTCGCCGAAAGCGCCGCCTGCCTCATGGATTGTTCGCGCGGCAAGGGCCGCCTGTTCCGCTCGACGGGACCAACGTTCGTGGCACTCTTCGATGAGCTCGGCCCCGAAGCAATCGACGAGATCGCAAGCGACATCGAGCGGTTCCTGGGCTCTCCCGTGCTCATCGGCTCGCTTGAATATCAGCCGCCCATTCGCGTGGCCACGCTCCATCTGGACGGCGTCGACCGTCAGCCCGTTTCCATTTTGAACGAGCTCAAAGCGTTGCTCGGGAAAGCCGTGCAGGTGCCAGGCACCAAACTGGATTAGTGCCGCGCCCGCGCCGCCTCCCCCATCGTGCGATAATCCTCTGCAGAAGTCACCGAAAGCAGAGGGAGTTTGTGATGAAGGTTCTTTTGGTCAATGGCAGCCCCAAGGCAAACGGCAACACCGCCCGCGCACTCACCGAGGTCGCAGAGCAGCTCAACGCCGAAGGCATTGATACCGAGGTGTTTCAGCTGGGCGCCAAGCCCATTCGCGACTGCATCGGCTGCGGTCAGTGCGGCAAGCTTGGCGGACGCTGCACCTTTGATGACGACGTGGTGAACGAGCTCATCGCTGCCGCCGAGCAGGCAGATGGCTTTGTCTTTGGCTCACCCGTCTACTATGCGCACCCCAGCGGACGCATCCTTTCGGCCCTCGATCGCGCCTTCTATGCCGGCAGCAAGGCCTTTGCACACAAGCCGGGCGCTGCCGTCGCTGTCGCCCGTCGCGGCGGCACGTCAACGACCTTCGACGTACTCAACAAGTACTTCACCATCAACCAGATGCCCGTGGTTGCCTCCACGTACTGGAACAACGTGTTTGGCGCCATGCCGGGCGAGGCCGCCCAAGACGCCGAGGGCCTGGCCACCATGCGCAACATCGGCAAGAACATGGCCTGGCTCCTGCATTGTATCGAGGCAGGACAGGCCGCCGGCATCGAAGCCCCCGAAGCCGATCGCGAGCGCACCAACTTTATCAGGTAGAACGGCGGAACAAAATGATTCAGATTTTTGGCACCAAGAAGTCCTTCGACACCAAGAAGGCGCAGCGTTATTTTAAGGAGCGCCGCATTAAGGTGCAGTTTATCGACCTTAAGGAAAAGGAGATGAGCAAGGGCGAGCTCACGAGCGTGATGCAGGCGGTCGGCGGCATCGACAAGCTGCTCAACCCCAAAGCCAAGGACGAGGAGACGCTCGCGCTCATCCAGCACCTTACCCCCAGTCAGCGCTTCGACAAGCTGCTCGAGAACCAGCAGGTTCTAGCCGAGCCCATCGTGCGCAACGGCAAAAAGGCCACCGTCGGTTATTGCCCCGATGTATGGGGAGCCTGGGAGTAGCTTGTGTTATTTGCCGGCGCGTGGGTATAAGAGCAGGCGTTTGGCATAAGATTCAACTGTAAGCCATGTCTAACAAAGGAGGGCACATGCCCAACAAACCCGTGAAGATCATCATGCTTACCGGATACCTCGGTGCCGGCAAGACCACGCTGCTCAACCACATCCTCGCTAACGACGGCGGCATCCGCGCCGCCGTGATCGTCAACGATATCGGCGAGATCAACGTCGACGCCAGCCTTATCGCCGACGGTGGCCTTTCCGAGACCGACGACCTCATCCCGCTCACCAACGGCTGCATCTGCTGCACGCTTTCGGACGACCTTGCCAACCAGCTGCAGGGCATCGCCGATTCGGGCGACTTCGACTACATCATCATCGAGGCATCGGGTATTTGCGAGCCCATCCCCATCGCCTACACCATCTCGAGCTTCTGCGACGAGGCCAAGGTGGGTGGCGAGCCCAAGCTCGCGCTCGACAACATCGTGGCCGTGGTCGATTGCGCCCGCATGTATGACGAGTTCAACGGCGGCCGCGACCTGCTGGCAGAGGATATCGACGAGGACGACATCGAGAGCCTGCTCATCCAGCAGATCGAGTTCTGCTCCACGCTGATCCTCAACAAGACCGATACCGTGACCCCTGAGCAGATTGCCGAGCTCAAGGCCATCGTGCGCAGCCTGCAGAAGGACGCCGTAATCGTCGAGGCCCAAAACGGCGAGGTCCCCATGGAGGAGCTGCTCGACACCGACCGCTTCGACTTTATGCGCGCCTACAACTCCGCCGCTTGGATCGAGGCCATGGAGCATCCCGAAGAGCACGACGACCCCGAGGTGCTCGAGTACGATATCGAGACCTTTGTGTACTCGCGCCGCAAGCCGTTTGACCTGCAGAAGTTCACCGATTTTGTTGAGCAGGAGTGGCCCGACGAGGTCATCCGCGTCAAGGGTCCGCTGTGGCAGGCCGGCGATCCGGACATGTGCTACATGTTTGAGCAGGCCGGCCACCAGATGCGCCTGATGGAGAACGGCCTGTTTGTCGACTCGGCGCCCGAGGGCGAGAAGCAGAAGATCATCGACGAGAACCCCGAGATCATGCAGATTTGGGACGACGAGACGGGCGACCGTATGACGAGCCTGTGCATCATCGGCCGTCACATGGACAAGGATGCGCTCATCGCCTCCCTCGATGCCTGCCTGACCGACTGGCACCGCGCCTAGGTATATCCAAGCGGGCATTTTTCCGCCTACGTAACCGCCAAACCACCACGAAGGTGCCCTTCGTGGTGGTTTTTCGTTCTGAGCCAAGGAGATTCATGTTCAACATTGTGCTGTATGCGCCCGAGATTCCGGCCAATACGGGCAATATCGGCCGTACCTGCGTGGTCACCGGCGCCCGCCTGCATCTGGTGGAGCCGCTGGGCTTTTCGCTCGACGACAAGACGGTACGTCGCGCCGGCCTGGGCTACTGGCAAAACTTGGACGTGTCGACCTATGCCGGCTGGGAGGATTTCCTTGTGCGCAACGGCCTCTCCCCCGCCGACGAGCGCCTGCATCTGCTGACCAAAAAGGCGCGCCGAACCTATGCGCAAAGCACCTACCGCGACGGCGACTATTTGGTCTTTGGCAGCGAGAGCTCGGGCATTCCCGAGCCACTGCTTGCCGCGGCGCCCGCGCGCTGCGAGCGCATCCCGATGCTGCGCGATTGCGACTCACTCGATAACGCCGAGGCCTGGGAAGCCCACGAGGAATCGCTCGGGCATACCGAGGACAGCCACGAGGCCATTCTTCAACAGGACATCTGTGGCAACTTCGTCAACCCGGACGACTACCGCATCAGCGCACTCAACCTCTCCAACAGTGCCGCCATCGTCCTCTACGAAGCCCTGCGCCAAACAGGCTTTCCGGGAATGTGACAAAGGAACTGCCCCTTTGTCACATTCAGGCGCCACGCCGATGGCACACACGCCCAATTGATGCTCTAGATAAAGAGCCTCACTTTTAATCAGAATTAACTAAAGTAAAATGAAGTTAAACGGCGGTGTGAAAGGAGAGCCTTGTGAAATATCTCGAGAACCCGTTTACCCCCAGTTTTGGTGAGGTTCCTGCCCATCTCGCTGGCAGACAGCAGATTATTCGGGATTTGGACCGTGCCTTCTTGAGCCAGCGCAGGCGCCCAGAATTGACCTCGATCTTCTCAGGCGCGCGTGGAACCGGTAAAACCGCTCTCATGTCATCGCTCGCGACAAGGGCGGAATCCCACGGCTGGATAGCCGTAAAGACGACCGCGCTCCCGGGAATGCTTGAGGAAATCGAGCTCGGGACGAAGCGCGCCGCAGCCCATCTCATCGACTCGTCCAACCACTTCGAAGTCACCGGTCTCGGAATTGCACCGCTCGGCAGCATCGAGGTCAATCGCGTTCACGATGCCTCAACCTGGCGTTATCGCATGAGCGACATCATCGACCAGCTCAACAAGGCGGGCACCGGTCTGCTCGTCACGGTTGACGAGGTGGACCCGACACTCGACGAGATGATTCAGCTCGCAGCGACGTATCAGCACTTTGTGACCGATGGGAAACGCGTCGCCCTGCTCATGGCGGGACTTCCCAACAACGTATCGACACTACTGAACCACAAGACGGTCTCGTTCCTTCGCCGCGCCCAACAATATCATCTGGGTCGCATTGCCGACTATGACGTGCGCGAGGCCTTGATTCGCACAATCCAGGAAAACGATCGCCTGGCAGATGCTGAGGGAATCGATAGGGCCGTTCGCTCGATCTCTGGTTTTCCCTTCCTATTGCAACTCGTAGGCTACCGTGCCTGGGATCTCACAAGCGATTCGAAGGAAATCTCGTCACGCGACTTTGACCTGGGAATCAAAATCGCGCGCGACGAGATGGACGACCGAATCCTCGCGGCAACCTATCGGGAACTCACTGCAGAGGACAAGCGATTCCTCATCGCCATGCTCGATGACGAGGAAGAGTCCACCACCGCTGACCTTGTCGAGCGCCTTAAGCGTTCGCCGCAGCAGGTCTCCCGCTACCGACGCCGAATGATAGATGCCGGCATCATCGGGGAACGAGGACGAGGACTCGTCGCATTTGAATTGCCATTCTTCCGCGACTATCTGGCGGCTCAATGCGCGAAATAGGCATCAATGAGGCAAAGGGGCTGTCCCTTTGCCTCATTGTCTATAGGTAGCGGCCGGTGATGCTTGCGGAGCAAGCTGCGATGTCGCCCGGCGTGCCGGTGCAGACGATTTGCCCGCCCGCATCGCCACCGCCCGGGCCCATGTCAATCACGTAATCGGCGTTACGGATAAGGTCGAGGTCATGCTCGATCACGATAACTGTGGCGCCCTTGGCAACGAGGCCATCGAACACGCTCAACAACACCTGAACATCGAGCGGATGTAGGCCGATCGTGGGCTCGTCGAACACGAATACGGCATCGTCCTGCACACGGCCCATCTCGCTCGCAAGCTTTAGACGCTGCGCCTCGCCGCCCGAGAGCGCCGGCGTGGGCTCACCGAGCGTAAGATAGCCCAAGCCCAGGTCGCGCAAGGTCTGCAAGCGCGTCTGAACCTTCTTGAGTCCCAGTGTGGCGTCGATGGCCTCGTCCACACTCATGTCCATGAGCTGCGGCAACGTAAGCAGACTCCCGTCCTTGCCCTCGCGATGGATACGCGAAGCCGCGTCTGCATAACGCGAGCCGCGACATGCCGGGCAGACGATCTTGACATCGGGCAAAAACTGCACGTCGAGCGATATCGAGCCCGTGCCGTCACACGTAGGGCAGCGCAAGGTGCCAGTGTTGTAGCTAAAGGCGCCCGCCTTGTAGCCGGCCGCCTTGGCCTCGGGCGTTCGGGCGAAGGCGCGACGCAGCTCGTCATGGATGTCGGCATAGGTTGCCACCGTCGAGCGCACATTGGCGCCGATAGGCGTAGCGTCAATCAGATTTGCGCGGGCAATGCCCTCGGCATCGACCCAACGCACGTGCCCCGGCAGGCGCTCGCCGGCTGCCTGCGCCTTGAGTGCCGGGATGAGCGTCTCGAGCACCAGCGTCGTCTTGCCCGAACCCGAAACGCCCGTAACCGCGACCAAGCGGCCGCGCGGGATATCGACTTCGAGCGGCTTGACGGTATGGATGGCATCGGTTGCCATGCGGATATGTCCCTGGTCGAACATTTCGTCGTCAGTCACCTGCGGACGCAAGCGCTTGAGCTCGGCGCGCAAAAACGGCGCGATACGGCTGCCCTGCGATTGCTCGACCTCGTCTACCGTACCAGCGGCGATTACACTGCCGCCGCCTGCTCCGGCAACGGGGCCCATCTCGACCAGATAGTCGGCTTCCGCCAGTACGCGCGTATCGTGGTCGACAACAACCACGGTGTTGCCGTCATCCACCAGATCGCGCATCACGCCCACCAAGCCGTCGACATTGGCGGGATGTAAGCCGATCGAAGGCTCGTCCAGCACATAGAGCACGCCCGTCGATCGGTTGCGCACCACGCGGGCGAGCTGAACGCGCTGGCGCTCACCCGTGGAGAGCGTGGCGCCAGCGCGGTCGAGTGAAAGGTAATCGAGACCCAGGTCGACCAGACGACGGGCCACGCTCAAAAACGAATCGCTGATATCCGTCGCCATGGGCCGCATCTCGGGCGGCAAGGATGCGGGCACCCCGCGCACCCACCCAATCGCCTCGCCCAGTGTCATGGCCGCCGCCTGCGCCAGATTGATACCGCGCACCTGGGGCTGGCGCGCAGCCTCGGAGAGACGCGTGCCGCCGCAATCGCGGCATGGGCCCTCGCGCAAAAAGCGCGCAACGCGTTTTAAGCCCTTATCGTCCTTGACCTTGGCGAGCGCATTCTCGACGGTATAGACGGCGTTGTAATAGGTGAAGTCGAGCGGCGTGGCGCCCTCGCCGTTTTTGGGAACGTAGAGAATGTGCTTTTTAACCGCCGGGCCGTGGAACACGATGTCGCGCTCTTGAGGCGTGAGTTGGTTAAACGGCACGTCGGTGCGCGCGCCCATCTCGCCTGCCACCTGCTTCATCAGATCCCACATGAGCGTGCCCCAGGGAAGGACGGCGCCCTCGTTGATGGTCTTTGACTCGTCGGGCACTAGGCTCGCTTCGTCCACCTCGCGCATGACACCGGTGCCGCCGCAGGTGGGACAGGCACCGCCGCTGTTAAAGGCAAGGTCCTCGGCGCTCGGAGCGTAGAACTCGCGGCCGCACGTCGGACACGTGAGCGACAGGCCAGCCGCTACGTTGAGGCTTGGCTCCACACGCGCCCCGCAATGCGGGCACACGTGATGGGCGCAACGGCTAAAGAGCAGACGCAGGCTGTTGTTGAGCTCGGTCATAGTGCCAAAGGTGGAACGCACGCGCGGCACGCTCGGACGCTGGTGCAGCGCGAGCGCCGCCGGCACGTGCAGCACCTCGTCCACCTGGGCGTGTTCGGCCTGCGTCAGGCGACGTCGAGTATAGGTGCTAAGTGCTTCCAAGTAGCGACGCGAGCCCTCGGCATAAAGAACCCCCAGTGCCAGCGAACTCTTGCCCGAACCCGACACGCCGGCAATACCCACGAGCTTTCCCAGCGGGATATCAATATCGATGTCCTTAAGGTTATGGACACGCGCGCCACGCACCTCGATAGCCTGCGGGCTCATCTTCTGTTCCGTCACCTTTATCACCCTACTCATGCCATAAAACTCGATCGCGAATGTACACGCCCAGCATGGGCACGGTAAACCGGACGAGGCCGTATCCGGCAGCCTCGATGACGCGCTCGCGAATCAGGCTTGCGCGATATTTACTCGCCCAGCTCTGGGTGCGATCGCAACGCTCAATGATATCCGCCATGCGCGTCGGTTTGCCCTCGTCAACCGCCATGGCCTCGATAAAGAGGCGCTGTGGACTGCGCAGCCCATGATACAGGGGCGCGTCGACCGCTTCATAGAACTCGGAGACGGCATCGGCGTAGCCAGCCTCGACATCGCACACTTCAATGACCTGCGAGCCACGCCGGACAGCAGCCCGCCACATGTAATATCCCACCAGCTGAACCATATAGGGATGCCCCATGCTCTTGCGTGCCGCAAGGTCCGCCGTCTCCGCGTCAACGTAAAGACCAGCGTCTTTGACCGTCTGGATATACGAATCGCGCACCTTGGGCAAAGATATCGCCCCCAGCGTACGCTGCTGGGCACGCCGCAAAAACGTCACGCTCGGCTCTTCGAGCAGATCGTCAACCATACTGGGCAAGCCGGCGAACACCAGCGCAAGACCGCGCTGGTCGCTATCGGGCAAGCCCGTGGCATCCTGGTCTCCGAGCACCTGCTGATAGAGAACGGCAAGAGCCGCCAGTTCCTCGATAGACGCCGATTGGGCCTCGTCAATCGCAAACAGTATGCCCTTGCCTGGACCGAGCTTCTTGAGGCGCTCGTTGACCAGCCCTCGCAACGTTTCGCCCTTTGCCCGCGCCGCCTTGACCGGCATCCGGCCAAATGACGGCCCGAGCTCCATTGACGTCGCAACGGGTTTATTCGAGCGAAGCGCGTCGGCCAAGCGGTCGCATAAGCCAAGCGAAGCGGAATCGGAGACAACCGCCCATCCGCGCTCGCTGGCTAGACGTTGCAGCTCCCGTAGGAGAACCGTCTTGCCACAGCCGCGGTTTCCCGTAATGAGCATGAGCCTACCCGGTGCTCCGGCGCCGTTATCGAGTCCTTCCTCGAAATCTTCGATGACCGACTCGCGGCCGATGAGTATCGGAGGCCGCTTGCCAGCCGTTGGCTTAAAGGGATTTGGATTCATGTCGGCCTCCTCGGATTGGCAAACCCTGCCTATAGTTATACCAACTTATACCGAGTTATACCAATTAAATGCGGCAAAGAGTCTGACCCTCTATCACCTATGGCCGAAAAACTCGGCGTCTGCTGCTCGCCAGGAGCGGAAGGTGGTGGGATCGACCTTTACGTGCGCTGCGGCGGGGACGTCGTGCCATTTGACCGTATAACCGGCGCCGTGAGAGCAAAAGACCGAATCGGGCGTGTTGGGCAGATCGGCCTCGGGCTCATAGGCAGCCGCCTCGATGACGCGCTCGGCATCATGGCAAGCCGCATAGCCGGCGAACTCTAGATACAGATGCCCGCGACCACTCGTGTAGGCAGCCACCTCCAGCGCGTAATCCTGCACCTCAGATGCCGGCACGCGACCCACAAGCTTCGCCCGGTCCCCCGCCATCGTCGGCGGCTCGTACTCGGCACCCATGCGCGTGGCATCCGAGAGCGCCCGACCCACGCACTCCCCCGGCACCTCGAGCTCAAAGCGATACCACGGCTCCAACAGCACCGCCGCGCCGGCCTCACGCGCCTGCATGAGCCCCTGGCGAATCGCGCGGTACGTGGCCTGGCGAAAATCGCCGCCCTCGGTGTGTTTGGCATGCGCGCGGCCACCCGTGAGCGTAATGCGCACATCGGTGATGGGCGAGCCGGTCAGCGCGCCCAGATGATCGCGCTCCATGGCGTTGGTGAGTGCCAAACGCTGCCAGTTAAGATCGAGCTCGTCGGTCGAGGTCACGGTGCCAAACTGCACGCCCGAACCCGCCGGCAGCGGCTCCAGGCGCAGATGCACCTCGGCATAGTGGCGCAGTGGCTCAAAGTGGCCCACGCCCTCGACCGGCTGCGAAATAGTCTCCTTATAGAGAATGCCGCCAGACTCAAACCCAACCGAAAGGCCAAAGCGATCAGCCAACACCCGCTGCACGACCTCGAGTTGCACGGCGCCCATCAACTGCAAATGAATCTGCTCGAGATGCGAATTCCAGCTTACGCCGAGCATGGGGTCTTCGTCCGCCAACTCAGTCAGCGCTCTAAACACCGTATGGACGTCGTGTTCGCCCGGAAGCACCGTATAGGTGAGGACCGGCGCAATGACAGGCGCATCGCCCACGGGCTCCGCGCCCAGGGCGTCCCCTGGGCGAACGTGCGTAAGACCCGTCACGGCACAAATACCGCCAGCAGCAACTTCTTGGGCAAGCTCATACTTCTCGCCGTTATAGATGCGTACCTGATCGACCTTCTGCTCCCATGCCTCGGCACCGGAACGTCCGTTAATCACCTGTTTGGCATGCAGCGTGCCGCCGGTCACTTTAACCCAAGCCAAGCGCTCGCCGCGATCCCCGCGGCTCACGCGGTAGACGCGCGCGGCAAACTTCGGGCGCCATGCCTGTTCGCGCATCAGCGCACATATGCCATCCAGCAGCTCGTCCACGCCTTGGTCCTTGAGCGCCGAGCCGGCAAAACAGGGAAAGAGTTTGCGCTCGGCGACCATGCGCGACAGCGTTGCAACAGAAAGCTCACCCGCCTCAAGAAACTCCTCGAGCGCCGCCTCGTCCAACGCAGCAGCGTCCTCCTGAACGGTGCCGCCCGCCAGCAGTTCGTTGGCATCAAGGCAGCCTTCGGAAAGGCGCTGCCCAAGCTGTGCCAGCAAAACATCGCGGCCGGGATTCTCCAAATCAATTTTGTTGATATAGATGAACGTCGGGATGTCATAGCGCGCAAGCAGGCGCCACAGGGTTTCGGTGTGCCCTCGTACGCCATCGTTGGCACCCACAACCAAAATCGCGTAGTCGAGTGCGCGCAATGTGCGCTCCGCCTCGGCAGAAAAATCGACATGCCCCGGTGCATCCACGAGCATGACATGGGTATCGCCATGGTCGAGCACGGCCTGCGACGAGAAGATCGTTATGCCGCGCTCGCGCTCGATCGCATTAGTGTCCAGATGCGAATCGCCATCGTCCACGCGGCCGCGCTTGCGGATGCGACCCGCGTTGAACAGCATGGCCTCGGCCAACGTGGTCTTGCCGGCATCGACATGCGCCAGGATTCCAACGACCGCTTGCTTCGACATGGCTCTCCTCTTATTACAAGCCCATCGCACGCGGCAACGGGCATCCTCGTTCCACACTGGATGATACAATTTACGTGCCGGCGGGCGAAGCGGGCCCTATCCCCCGACCGAGCTCATCGCCCCGCGTTGCCGCGCGGCGATTTTCGTAGGTTCGCGCCTTGCGAAAGCCGGCTTGCAAAACAGCGCAGCGAACGAAAATGACCCCACCCGGGGCCATTTTCGTTCGTGCAAATTGTTGATACGCATCCCCGCTCTTATGCCTCGCGCAGCCAGTCAAACGCAACACGCGGTGTGCCGTCCGACACATACACGATGCCGGCGCGCTCAAACCCCGCCTTGATGCTCGCCCCCTGCATGGGCAGGTTGTCCTGATGCGTGTCGATGCGCAGGTGATCGGCACACACCTTGGCAAAGGCAAACATCGCAGCCGCGATACCGTGCACGGTGCCATCGGATGCCACACGGTGCAGCACGGCGTACGGAGTGTCGCTGCGCCATTGCCCGTCCTCAATTACGTCATAGCACTCGTCCGGGCCCGGTAAAAAGGCAAACGTCGCCACCACGCGACCGTCGACTTCGCACACATAGCTGCCACCAGCGGCAATATCGGCAGCCAGTTGCTCGGCAGAAGGCGTGCCCTCGGGCCACTGCGTGGCGTTGCCATGCGCGCGCATAAAGGCGCGGGCGGCGTCATAGATAGCCATGACAGCGGGAATGTCGGTATCGAGGGTTTTTCTGATCATCACGCGGCGACCTCACGTTTATTGGTATCACTTTGATTGAGCAATGATACCAACGTTTGGAGAAGGGCGCGAAGCAGATGGGAAGCAAAAAGCGAGCCGCCTGGTCAAAGGCCAAAAGCGAGTTTTTGGGCGCTGCCACGGGCGGCGATATGAGCGACCTGTTTGCGCGCGAGGACGAGCGCCGCGACGCCCTGGACGCCGAGCGCGATGAAGTCTGGCGCTACAAGTCGTGCGAGCGCAAAAACCGTTACGACACGCGCGCCGAGGCCGAGGCAGTTATGGCCGACTGCGAAAACCGCGGGCGGCGTGGTTTGGCCTGCTACAAATGCGAATACTGCGGTGGCTGGCACCTGACGTCGCACCCTTGGAAATAGACCCCGCATCGGCACGGCACTGACGGAGCGCCGGCCATCGCACGAAAGCTACGGGCGCGGCGGCACCAAAACATCGTAACGAACGGCCTTGCCCGCAAGTTGATAGCTCGGCTTAACGCCGGCAAGCAGTGGCCCCTTCACCGGTCGCTTGATAACGACCTTGCGCGGGTGCACCGCAAGCGCTGCTTCGACCAGCGCCTCCTCATCGGCACACGGCTGTTCCAGATGATGTAAAAGTTGGAACTTCTTTTTCACCGCCGCGCTCTTGGTGCGCTCGGGAAACATGGGGTCCAGATACACCACATCGGGAGCCGCGAGCTCGCCCTGCTCGATTAGCTCAGTTATATGGTGAAGGCCGGCAATGCTGTCCTCGCCCGCATGTAAGCGCATGCGCGACACGGCAGCCGCAAGCGCCGGATCATCTGCCGCGCGATCCAAAGCATCCTTGAGGAGCGCCGCGATCACGCAATCCTGCTCATACAGATCGACGGTAAAGTCCGCGGCCGCCAGCAGTAGCGAATCCTCGCCAAAGCCCGCCGTGGCATCAATCGCCCATGGGCTCTCGATGCCTTTTGCGCGCGCAGCCTTTACCAGCAGCTCTTGCTGCAGACGGCCCTGTTTGAGTCGTGGAAGCATGCGGCCAAAATCGGCACGCAGTTCCATCGTGCCGTCGGTGAGCGTGAGGCCCTCGGACTTCCCGATTAGCTCAAGCCCCGCGGACCGAGCGACAGAAAAGGGATCGACGACGCCCATGGGTACTCCTTAACAAGCAAAACGAATACGTGAGCGCCGTTTATGCCAGCACCCAACCGTCCGTTATTGTCCCACATGCGACATGGCCCACAGCATCCCGATGCAAAGCACCGCCATCAATCCCGTGCACACGGCAGCGATCACAGAATCGCCCATGCGCCTTCCCAACGACCGCGGCTCACGCACTTGCCCTGCTCCGTACATCATGGGTCCTCCTTGAGACCAGCTCCTTGTTACGGCCTCATCATCTCAGCGCCGCACATGAGCTGCCATCGATTTGGCTTACGCCTAGCTTTCCCTTTTGAAAGGTTGGGGCTGCCTGCGCAGGCTCAAAGCGCTTTCAGGCGCATGCATCGCCGCGTTGAACTACAATGTGCTTCACCATATGTACAGCACATGGGCTACGCCAGACCGGCCGTACCCGTATCGAAAGGACCAGCCATGAGCAACGCCTGCAAATTACTCAAAATCTTATCGTTCTTCTTCTTTGTCGTCGGCATTCTGAGCGCAGGCATGGGTGCCACAGCGCTCTTTGCGGGCAGCGCGGCAGGCGATATCACAAGTGCCATAATCGTCTCTTGCGTCGTCGTCATCGTATTGGGCATCGTCGAAATTGTGACCGCCGTCTTTGGCATCCGCGCGGCAAATAATCCCGCCAAGGCTGGCGTTGTTTGGATTTGGTCCATCGTCTGCCTAGCGTGCTCGGCCATCAGCCTGCTTCTCTCCCTGCCCCTCTTGGGTGGGACCGGCTCAAGCATCCCCGATTTTACCGGCCTGATTGTCAGCATTATCTACTTTGTACTCGCCAGCCGCGTAAAAAAAGAGGGCATGGACCGTTTGAGCTAAGTTACATCCGTGTCAATCGCTCAGCGACTCTGGTATATATGCCAATAAAAAGGGCCGATCGCGTAGCACGCGGTCGGCCCTTTACGTTTGTCCAGATAAAACCTGCCAAAACAAACCTGTCCCTTTTTGGCAGGTTGTTAGCTGTGGCGGTACTCGGCGATGATGAAGTCGATGTCGGTTTGAAGGGTATCCAAATTTGCCAGGCGCTCTTTGTCGGCAGGGCGTGTGCGATAGTAGTACGGCGTCATCTGGAACACCGCCTCGATATCGGCCTGGGTCTGAAGCGTAATATTCGCAGATACCCGCTGCGTTCCGACTAACTCGAGCTCGGTGGTCTTCGGCAGCTTCTCATCGTTAAGGTACGGCGTGTCGTAGAGCACCTCCTTGAGCCCAAACAGATGACGGGCACCCGGCACCACGGTGTAGAGCGAACCCTCCGGCGCCAGCACGCGGGCAAACTCGCGCTCGTTAAAGGGAGCGAAGAGCTCGGTCACCATATCGAAGGCGCCATCGGCCACAGGGATGTCCTTCATGTTGGCCACGAAGTAGGTCGCATCGCCGCGCTTGGCCGCCAAGCGCACCATCTCTTTGCCCAGGTCGAAACCGTAAGCATCCACGCCCGGCACCGCGCCCATGGCGCTGGTGTAGTAGCCCTCGCCACAGCAAATATCGAGCAGCGTCATGGGGCCGTTCGCAGACGTGGCGCGCCCAGACACCTGCTTGCGCACCAGCTCGACCATCGCATCGCGCAACGGCGCGTAGTATCCACGGTTCAAAAAGTCACGACGGCTGCGCGCCTGCGACTTGGGATCGCCCATGGAGTCGCCGCTCTTGGACGAGCGCAGTAGATATAGATAACCCTCGCGCGCACGGTCAAACCGGTGTCCGCTCGCGCATGCAGCACCGCGCTCATTGTCCACCAACGGCTCATGGCAAACGGGACACAACAACATGGCAACTCCTTAGCGCGAACAACACAACGCCCACCATTGTCGCACGCCTTTCCCACCTAGTCATTGGGGACGTTCTTGAATGACTAGTCGTTTAAGGACGTCCCCAATGACTACAAGGAGTGTCCCCAGCTGCCGGCAGAAAAGGAACGTCCCTAAGTGCCGACTGGTTGCATTAGGAGTATCATCATCTGCGCAAATAAGCACGAAAGAGCATGTTAGAGATTGAGAGCGTATGGCTGACACCGTATCTAAGCACATTGACATGACCACCGGCTCGCTGTGGCGCAATATTCCCCTGTTCGCCTTCCCCGTGGCCGCCACGAGCATCTTGGAGCAGCTGTCGAACCTCATCGCCACGGTCATTATCGGTAACTTCTCGGGCGACCAGGGAACCCTCGCCATGGCGGCGGTCGGCTCCAATGTTCCGCTTACCAGTCTTATGCTCAACCTGTTTATTGGCATGTCGCTTGGCTCCAACGTGGTCATCGCCAACGCTATCGGCCGCAACGATCAGAACATGGTCAAACGCGCCGTCCATACCTCGATTTTAATGGCACTCGTGGGCTTTGTCGTCATCGCTCTGGGCGAGATCTTTGCCGAGCCCATGCTCGCCGCGCTCAACGTTCCCGCCGAGACCATGCCGCTCGCCTCACTCTATCTACGCGTCTTTTTGCTGAGCATGCCCTCGATTTTGCTCTACAACTTTGAGGCCGCGATCTTCCGCTCCGTCGGCATCACCCGCATGCCGCTGCAGGCGCTTGCCGTGTCCACCGTCCTCAACATTGGCCTGGACCTCATCTTTGTCCCCGTACTTCACTGGGGCGTCGCGGGCGTCGCCATCGCCACCGCCATCGCCTACACCGTCAGCGCCGCTACGCTCTTTATCCGCCTGCTCAAGACCGACTCTGTCGTCCGCGTCACCCCGCGTGACTTGGCTATCGACCCCGTCGCCCTCAAGCGCATCGTCAAGATCGGCCTGCCCGCCGGCATCCAAAGCGCCGTCTTTGCCGTCGCCAACATCATCATCCAGTCCGCCATCAACAGCCTGGGCACCGAGGTCATGGCGGCATCGAGCGCCGCCATGAGCCTGGAGTACGTGTGCTACAATCTGCTCAACAGCTTTAGCCAGGCTTGCACCACCTTTGTGGGACAAAATCACGGTGCCCGCCAGATCGACCGCTGCACCAAAACGCTCAAGGTCTGCCTGGTCGAAGGCGGTATCGTCGCGCTCACCACAATTATCGTTATTGTCGGCCTGGGGCGCGAGATCTTGTCGCTCTTTAACAGCGATCCCAACATCGTCTCGATCGGCTATATCCGCGTGTGCTCGATCTTCCCGGCGTACGCCTTTAGCATGTTCTACGAAAACATGTCGGGCTACCTGCGTGGCTTTGGTATCTCGCTCACGCCCGCCCTCATCACCATGATCTGCGTCTGCGGCATCCGCTTCTATTGGGTGTTCTGCGTGTTCCCGCACTTCCGCACCTTTGCGAACATCATGATGGTCTACCCCATCAGCCTGGGCACCACGGCGTTCTTTATGGTCGTGGCGGTGCTACTTTGCCACCCGGCACGCACCTATCGCGCCACCCAAGCCAAAGCGACAGCCCGCTAAACACCGCACTCAACGCCACGCCAGTCATTAATTGACAATATGCGAGCTCATATAGTCGATAAAGTGCCTCGTGGCGATGGGCATGGTGTCCCAACTGCGCCAAGCTGCCACTACGTCGCGCGAGGGGGCGTGCACGATGGGACGTACGCGAATATCGGCCCGCATGCCCTCCACAGTACGACGGTAGAGCATGCTCACGCCTAGGCCCTCCTCCACCATCGCCATGATGGTGTAGTCGTCAGTGACCTCGCTCGTCACGTGCGGCGACAGCCCATGCGCCGCAAACGCATCGAGCACTAGGCTCTGTTCGCCCTCATCCAGCAGCACAAACGGCTCGGACGCCAGGTCGGCGAGTGTCACCTTTTCCTTTGCCGTCAGCGGATGCGCGACAGGCAACAGCGCCACCAGCTCGTCGTGATAGACCACGCGCTTCTCGAGCCCAGCGGTAAATCCGCGTGCCGTAAAGCAAAAATCAACCACGCCATCGTGCACCCACTGGGCGTTGCGCGTGTAATCGCCCTGCTTGAGGGTAAAGCGTACGCCCGGGTGCAGGGCTCCAAAATCGCGGATCACGCGCGGCAATACGGTTCGACTCACGTTGGTAAACGTCGCGATGCGAATATCAGTCGACGAAAGTCCCAGCAGCTCCTGGCGCTTGCCCTCGAGCTCGGCCTCGGCAGTCACAATCTGGCGCAGGTACGGCAGATACTGTTTACCGTCGCGCGTAAGCGAGACGCCCTGCTTTCCGCGCTCGATAAGCGTGGTGCCCAGCTCGCGCTCGAGTGCCTTGACGGCCTGGCTCACCGCGCTTTGCGTATAGCCCAGCTCGTCCGCCGCGCCTTTAAGGCTGCCGCAGTCGACCACCATACAAACAATCTGATACCGCGATGCCATCGTGCCTCCACGTCAATGTAGCCGTA
Source organism: uncultured Collinsella sp. (assembly GCA_902478935.1). Lineage (GTDB taxonomy): Bacteria > Actinomycetota > Coriobacteriia > Coriobacteriales > Coriobacteriaceae > Collinsella. The sequence goes on from CABSMV010000012.1 coordinate 19,520, forward strand.
AAACGTTTTGTCAGGGCTTTTCGCACCCACTTTAGCATTTCTTAATCATACTGAAGATACATTCGCTTTACTACATCCACATCTGGGAGCAGAATCCTTTTTGCGAAACCGTTCTGTAACAAAAGGAGTCCCATGGATCGCAAAAAAGCAATCGCGCTCTCATTTTCCGTTCCCGTCGCATGGGGCTTTTCGTATCCCCTCATGAAGATCGGCATGGACAGTATGAACGCCACGAGCATCGTCGCCCTACGCTGCATCATCGCCTTTGTGGCTTGCCTGCTGCTCTTCCACAAGCGCGCTTTCCGCATCAACCGCGACCTTATGGTCCGTGCCGCCATCATCGGCGCCATTATGGCAACCGAGCTCACCTGCATGTGCTTGGGCTCTAGCCTCACCTCCGCCTCCACCGCCGGCTTTTTGCAGAGCCTGACGGTCGTGATCGTGCCGTTTGCCAACGCCGCCCTGCTGCGTCGCGCCCCCGAGCGCAAAGTGCTCGTCGGCACCGCCATCGTCACCTGCGGTATGTTGTTGCTCTCGGGCGCCGACTTTACCAGCCTGGATCCCGGCGCAATCATCATGCTGCTCTCCGCTTTTGTCTATGCCAGCCACATTATCGTGGCGAAGCGCTTTGTCGAAGATGTCGATCCGCTTGCTCTGGGCGTTTGGCAGCTGGGCTTCGGCGGCTTGTTCTCGGGCATCGCCGCATTCACCTTTGGCGGTTTCACGCTTCCCAGTACGCCCAGCGAGATCGTGGTCGTCGTTGCCCTCGCGCTCATCTGCTCTGCCTACGGCTTTATCACCCAGACGCTCGTGCAGCCCCACGTGCCCGCCGAGACCACTGGCTTCGCCTTCTCGCTCGAGCCGGTCTGCTCCGCCGTCTTTTCGTTCTTCTTGGTTGGCGAGGTCCTGAGCCCCATCGCCTTCTTTGGCGCCGCCCTCATCCTCACCGGCGTCATGGTGGCAACCGTCGAGCTTCCGCGACTTCATGCGCATGCTCACGACCATACCCGCATGGCAGGAGCGCCCGAGCGAGCCTCGTAAAGCGCCTCACCTTTTATAGCCGCGGCATAAAGGTCTCCGGACGCCTTTACAATAGATGCAAACAGAGCATCTGACGCAAAGGAGCCCCATGGACGCCGCGACCCGCGACCGCAACATAGCAACTTGGTTGGGCGATGCGCCGCAGCCGGTACGTGACACTACGAACCAGCTGCTCGAGCGCATCGCCCTTTTGCGTGCCGAGCAGACCATCTATCCGGCGCAAGACGACATTCTCAATGCCCTCTCCTACACGCCGGCCGACCAGGTCAAGGTTGTCATCTTAGGTCAGGACCCCTATCACGGACCCAACCAGGCCATGGGGCTGTCGTTCTCGGTCCCCGCGACGCAAACCAAGTTGCCGCCGAGCCTGCGCAACATCTATAAGGAACTCAAAACCGATCTGGGTTGCCCCATCCCCGCCACGGGAGACTTGACACCATGGGCACGGCAGGGCATCCTGCTCCTCAACACTACGCTCACCGTGCGCGAGCATGCCGCGAACTCGCATGCCAAGCTGGGCTGGAGCAAGCTCACCGACTACGTTATCGAACGCTGCTGCCAGCTGCCCCAGCCGGTAGTCTTTTTGGCATGGGGCCGCTTTGCCCAACAGATGGTCGAAGGTAAGCTCGTCGAAACTGGTGCGGGCAAGGCAACCGGCAAGTTCTGCCTGGCATCCACGCATCCCTCGCCGCTTTCGGCCAACCGTGCCACGGCAGAACTCCCCGCCTTTATGGGGTCGCGCCCCTTCTCGGCAGCCAATCGGCTACTCGAACAGCACGGCTCGACCCCCGTCAACTGGACCTGCCTCGGCTAAAAATCGATACATCAAAAACGCGCCCGACGGCTTTCCATCGGGCGCGTTACCTATTCGGGCCAAATAAATTGCGTGCGGCCGGCCTCGCCGCCATCGATCAACAGACTCTGTCCGGTCATAAACTGGTTGGTCACGCCCACAAAGTAGATCCACTCGGCGATCTCTTGGGCGGTGGCCCAGCGTTTAAGCGGCGTAAGCTCCATAATCTGATTCCACAGGTGCTCGTCTTCCATCACGCAACGGTTGAGCGGCGTGATAACGCCGCCCGGGTCCACACTGTTGGCGATGGCCTGCGGCGCCAGGCGGTTTGCAAGGTTCTTGGTGTAGGCGATAACGCCGCCCTTGCTGGCGGCATAAGCGGGAAACTCTGATCCCGTATGCCCGCTCGCCGACCCCACATTGACCACGGATTTGATAGCCGGCGCCGGCTTGGCGGCAAGCCCCTCCCCCACAAAGGCGTAGCGCTCGGTCACGTTGATGGTGCCATACAGGTTGGCGGCGATGTCGTCGGCCGATTCCTGCGTACCGGCAACGTTCACGATTACCTGAGGCTCAAGGTCGCCTGGAAACGAGTTAGGCTCGCGGACATCAACGATCAGATGGCGGTAGCGCTCGTGTTCGACCGCCGCCGGCAGCAGGTCAAAGCCCACGACCTCGTGGCCCTCATCCAAAAAGCGCCGCACGCATGCGGCTCCGATACCGCCCGAAGCGCCCGTGATCAAAACCCGCATACTTGCTCCTTAGGCGGTTGCGTGGCGCTCGAGGTACTCGGAGCCCACATTCTCGCGCTCCCAGCCGCGCACGACCTTGTAGCCCACAGGGCTCAGGAAGACCTCGCACAGCAGCTCGGCAACAGCACCCGTCAGCGAGCACATAAGGACCTGCACCCAGGTCCAACCAAAGAACGTGTGGCTCACTACAATGGCAAAGACCAGGTTGTCGATAAACTGGCCAACACCCGTGGACACATAGGAGCGGAAGGCGAAGCTCGCAAAGTTATTCTTTTTGAGCATGCGGCCGAGCGACTGGTTGAGCGTGGAGTTAACCACGGCAGAAACGAGCATTGCCAGCGAAGAGCCCAGCACCACGTACCAGGTGCCGCCGATGGTGGCGTTAAGGGCAGTGTTGACCTCGATCATGCCCGTGTCGTAGTAGGCGCCCCACATGCCGGGCGTGAGTGAGCATGCCCAAAAGCACAGGCTCACGGCCAGGTTGACCAGCAGCGCGAGGATAGAGATTTTGATGGATGCCTTGGCGCCAAAGCGCTTGCAAATCATGTCCTGGCACAAAAACGAAACCCAGCTCACCACAAAGCCACAGTCGAGCGCCAGATACGGTAGGCTGATGAGTTCTTTGTTGGCCAGCAGGTTCATCATGATGACGCTCACGAAAAACAGCGAAACCGTTGCCGCGGGAATGCTCCGCAACAGGACCTTGTAGTCCTCCATGACCTTCTTGATCATTATGTACTCCTTTGGTTTTAGGTTTAACGAGCAGGATATCGGACCCGAACTGCTCGGACGCCCCGGTCTTGAGACGACGGTGGGTATGATAGCCGCTCACACGGCATCAGGCAAGCAAACGGCGCGGCAGCCCCGCAGGGCCACCGCGCCGATGCGTTAAAAGGCCACGTTGCCAAACTCCGACAGGATAAGGTCGGGGTTGTGGTCGGTTGCCCAATCCACGTTCCACGGGCTCGTGAACAACAGCAGCTTACCGCCGCGCATGTCCTCGACGCGCAACGTGTCGCGCGTGAGCGAAAGGCCCGGGATATCGATGGTGTCGGGGTCGTTCTGGATCCAGCGGATGTCCGTATAGGGCAGCGGCTGGCGACGAACCTCAACACGGTACTCAGCCTTGAGGCGGCGCTCGAGCACCTCAAACTGCAGCACGCCGACCACGCCCACGATGACGCTCTCCATGCCGGCGCCCAGCTCGCGGAAGATCTGGATGGCGCCCTCCTGGGCAAGCTCCTCCATACCCTTGACGAACTGCTTGCGCTTGAGCGTATCGACCTGCGTAATGCGAGCGAACATCTCGGGGGCAAACGTCGGGATCTGCGGATACTGCACGTGGCGCTTGCCGGAGCACACGGTGTCGCCGATGCTAAAGATACCCGGGTCGAACAGGCCCACGATATCGCCCGCGTACGCCTCATCCACGATGGCGCGGTCATCGGCCATCATCGACGTGCCCGTGGCAAGCTTGAGCTTGCGGTTGCCCTGCACGTGGAAGGCGTCCATGCCGCGCTCGAACTTGCCCGAGCAAATGCGCACAAAGGCGATGCGGTCACGGTGGTTCTTGTCCATGTTGGCCTGGATCTTAAACACAAAGCCGCTAAAGTCGTCGCGGCAGGGATCGACCGGCTCGCTGGTGAGCGTATCGGTATAGGCGCGCGGCGTCGGGGCCAGACGCAGGAACTCCTTGAGGAAGGGCTCCACGCCAAAGTTGGTGAGCGCCGAGCCAAAGAACGCCGGGCTCAGCTTGCCGCAGGCCACGGCATCCAAGTCGAGCTCGTCGCCAGCGCCATCGAGCAGCTCGATGTCGTCCATCAGGTTCTTATGGTTTTCCTCGCCAATAAGCTCATCCATGGAAGGATCGCCCAACTCGGCCTCGATCTCGGCGACCTTCTTGGTGGCGTTGGCGTGGCCGTCGCCCTCAAAGGCGATAACGCGACGGGTCTGACGATCGAACACGCCGCGGAAGTTGCGGCCGCTGCCGATCGGCCAATTCATAGGATACGTATTGATGCCCAGGACATTCTCGATCTCTTCCATGAGCTCAAACGGATCGCGAGCCTCGTGGTCGAGCTTGTTCACAAAGGTGAAGATGGGAATGTGACGCAGCGTACAAACCTTAAAGAGCTTTTTGGTCTGGGCCTCGACGCCCTTGGCGCCGTCGATGACCATGACTGCGGCGTCGGCGGCCATAAGGGTACGGTAGGTATCCTCCGAGAAGTCCTGGTGGCCGGGGGTATCGAGGATGTTGACGCAGGCGCCGTTATAGGTGAACTGCAGCACCGAGGAGGTGACGGAGATGCCGCGCTCCTTCTCGATGTCCATCCAGTCCGAGACGGCATGCTTGGCCGAGCTCTTGCCCTTGACCGAGCCGGCGGTCTGGATACTGCCGGTATAGAGCAGCAGCTTCTCGGTAAGCGTGGTCTTACCGGCGTCCGGGTGGCTGATGATCGCGAATGTGCGGCGCGACGAGATTTCATCCGACAGGCTTGCCATGCGGATCCTTTCTTGCATTGAGTGCATTACGTCGTTGTAACCGCACTATTGTAGCCGCGAAATCCCGCTCTAGGGCGCCTATCAGGACAAATTCATCAGTTGGGACCTGGGCAGCCGGCCCAATCCGTATTTACCTCTTGCAGAACTGTGCATAGTGTATATATACTGTGCTTACCGGTTATATACACGTGTAGCCCAACAGCTAAGGAGCCGCTGTGGACATCATCCTATCCAATTCGAGCGACAAGCCCATCTACGAGCAGATAACCTCGCAAGTCAAAGCTCAGATCTTATCGGGCACGCTCGCTGCGGGCGCCAAACTCCCCAGCATCCGTGCACTCGCGAGCGATCTTGGCGTGAGCGTCATCACCACCAAGCGCGCCTACGCCGACCTGGAGCAGCTCGGGTTTATCTGCACCGTGCAGGGCAAGGGCTGTTTTGTCGCCGAGGGCAACCAGGAGCTTTTGCGCGAAAACCAGCTCTGTCATATCGAAGAGCTGCTTGCGAAAGCGGCAAGCCAAGCCGAAGCCTTGGGCGTCACGCGCGACAAACTGCACGAGATGCTCGACCTGGTAGCCCCCGAAACCATGCAGTAGCCATCTGCAAGAAAGGCTATACCATGCAAAACTTGCTTGAACTCAAAGGCATCTCACGCCGTATGAGCGACCGTTTTTCGCTGCGTGATGTCACGCTCGCTGTGGAGCCCGGCCAGATCGTCGGCTTTGTGGGTGCCAACGGTGCCGGCAAAACAACGACGATTCGAGCCGCGCTTGGGCTTATCAAACTCGATGCCGGCGAGGTGCACCTGTTTGGGCAGCGCTGTGGCGCCGACGCACCCGGTGAAGCGCAGCGCTGCTTGCGCACCCGTGTCGGTCTCGTGCTGGACACGTGTCCTTTCCCTTCCACACTCAAGGTGACCGAAGTTGAGGCACTCGTAAGCCCGGCATCCCCCACCTGGAGCCACGACACCTTCGCTAGCCTCATCGACCGG
>CABSMV010000013.1 GCA_902478935.1 uncultured Collinsella sp.
TTTCAAGCAGAAGACGGCATACGAGATGCTCAGGAGTCTCGTGGGCTCGGAGCTGACGGCCGAGGACCTCGATGTCGACCGCACTTTGCGCCCCCAGCGCCTGGACGACTACTGTGGCCAGGAGCACATCAAGCAGAGCCTGCGCGTGTTGATCGAGGCGGCACAGAGCCGTGGCGAGACGCTCGACCACGTGATCTTCTCGGGTCCTCCGGGTCTGGGCAAGACCACGCTGGCCACCGTTATCGCCAACGAGTTGGGCGCTCAGATCAAGACCACGAGTGGCCCTGCCATCGCGCGCACGGGCGACCTGGCGGCCATCCTTACTAACTTGCAGCCGGGTGATGTGCTGTTTATCGACGAGATCCACCGCCTCAACCGTTCGGTCGAGGAGGTCCTATACCCCGCGATGGAGGACTTTGCCCTCGATATCGTGATTGGCAAGGGTCCGGCGGCGCGCTCGATTCGCCTGGATATTCCCAAGTTTACGCTGGTGGCGGCAACGACCCGCTCAGGCATGTTGACCGGCCCGTTGCGCGACCGCTTTGGCATTTCATATCGCTTGGATTACTACACGGTCGAGGAACTCGCGCAGATTGTGACGCGCTCGGCGACTATCCTGGGTGTGACGATCGATCATCCCAGTGCGCTCGAGATCGGCTCGCGTTCGCGCGGCACGCCACGTCTTGCCAACCGCCTTCTCAAGCGCGTGCGCGATTACGCACAGGTGTGCGGCAACGGCCCCATCGAGCTCGATATCTGCCGCCAGGCGCTCGAGTTCTTCGAGATCGACGAGCTCGGTCTGGACTGGATGGATATTCGTATCTTGGAGACGCTCGCCAAGACGTTCTCCGGTCGTGCCGTGGGACTTACGACCCTTGCCAGCGCGGTGGGCGAGGACCCGGGCACGCTCGAGGATGTCTATGAGCCCTATTTGCTGCAGTGCGGATTGATGATTCGTACGCCGCAGGGCCGTCAGGCAACCCTCCGCACCTTTGAGCACCTGGGGATTGAACCTACCGTTTAGGGCGTTTTGTTTTGGCGGGCTGTTGGGCTATCGCTGGGCATCGGGTAAACATATCGCCGTTCATCGGTTATGGGCGTTTTACTATTGCGCGCCCGTGCTATGCTGAATTGGTCTTTTTCTCATTCGGTAACGAAAGGACCGCCCATGCCTACTGACATCGAAATCGCACGTTCTGTCACGCCGCTGCCCATTACCGAGGTGGCCAAGAACGCCGGCGTCGACGTTAAGCATCTGATTCCGTACGGCTTTGACAAGGCAAAGGTCGACTATTCCCTGCTCAACGAGCCGACCGATCACCAGGCCAAGCTCGTTCTCGTGACCGCCATCAACCCCACGCCCGCCGGCGAGGGTAAGACCACCACGACCATCGGTCTGGCCGACGGTCTTCGTCGTCGCGGCGTTAAGAGCGCCGTGGCCCTGCGCGAGCCTTCGCTCGGCCCCGTCTTTGGCGTTAAGGGCGGTGCTGCCGGTGGCGGCTGGGCTCAGGTGATCCCCATGGAGGATATCAACCTGCACTTTACCGGCGACTTCCACGCTATCGGTGCTGCCAACAACCTGCTGGCCGCCATGCTTGATAACCACATCCAGCAGGGCAATCAGCTCGGTATTGACGTTAAGCGCATCACTTGGAAGCGCGTCGTCGATATGAACGACCGTCAGCTGCGCCACGTTATCGACGGCATTGGCGGTAAGGCCCAGGGCGTGCCGCGCGAGGACGGCTTCGATATCACCGTCGCCTCTGAGGTCATGGCAATCCTGTGCCTGTCTACGAGCATCAGCGACCTCAAGGAACGCTTGGGTGAGATTGTCGTCGGCTACAGCTTTGCCGGCGAGCCCGTCCGTGCCCGCGACCTTAAGGCCCAGGGTGCCATGGCCGCGTTGCTTAAGGACGCGCTCAAGCCCAACCTGGTGCAAACGCTCGAGGGCACGCCCGCGTTTGTCCACGGCGGTCCCTTCGCCAACATTGCCCACGGCTGCAACTCTATCATGGCCACGCGTATGGCGATGCGCTTTGGCGATGTCGCCATTACCGAGGCCGGCTTCGGTGCCGATCTGGGTGCCGAGAAGTTCCTCGACATCAAGTGCCGCATGACGGGCGTTCGCCCCAGCGCTGTCGTGGTCGTCGCCACTGCCCGCGCGCTTAAGTACAACGGCGGTGTCGCCAAGGCCGACCTCAACGAGGAGAACCTCGAGGCCCTCAAGGCCGGCATGCCCAACCTGCTGCGCCACGTCGATAACATCCAGAATGTCTACGGTCTGCCTTGTGTGGTCGCCATCAACCGCTTCCCGACGGACACCGAGGCCGAGCTCGAGCTCATCGAGTCCGAGTGCCAGAAGCTCGGCGTCAACGTTAAGCTTTCCGAGGTCTGGGCCAAGGGCGGCGAGGGCGCGCTCGAGCTGGCCGATGAGGTCATGCGTCTGATTGAGCAGCCGAGCGAGCTCAAGTTTGCCTATGAGGACGGCGCCGATGTCGCTGATGCCCTCGAGGCCGTTGCTACCAAGGTCTACCGCGCCGATGGCGTTGACTTTACGCCGGCCGCCAAGCGCCAGCTCGCCGAGCTGCGCGAGAATGGCTTTGGCAACCTGCCGGTGTGCGTCGCCAAGACGCAGTACAGCTTTAGCGACAACGCCAAGGCCCTGGGCGCTCCCGAGAACTTCCGCATCACGGTGCGTGAGCTCAAGGTTTCCGCCGGTGCCCACTTTGTGGTCGCACTGACTGGCAGCGTTCTGACCATGCCGGGCCTGCCCAAGGTCCCCGCGGCCGAGAACATCGACGTCGACAACGACGGCAACATCACCGGTCTGTTCTAAGTCTGCTGTCCATAGCTGCTAGCCCGCCCCGCCGTGCCCACAAGGCCCGGCGGGGCTTTTTGATCCTTGGACCCGCGCATGTCTTGTAGATACCGACGGACTCTGCCCATCATAGGCTTTTGCGCGGGTAGAATGCATGGATAACTTGAGGCTCACGCGCGACGGAAAGGAATCGTTGCATGGATCAGGACAAGACAACCGTGATGGGCGGCTACGGTTCCGCGCAGGCTGGCGATAGCGCCGATGCGACCCGCGTTGTTCCCAACCCCGGTTATACCGACCCCGCCGCGACGCAGCCTTCTACCGAGCCCACCCGGGTTATGGGCTATGGCGACACGGTGCAGGATCCTTACGCTGCATCTTCGCAAGGCCCCTATGGCAACGCAGGTCCGGATCCGTTTGATTACGCGCCGCAGGATTCTTATGCTGCCTCGACGCCGAATCCCTATGGTGACCTGCCGCAAAATCCCATTCCGCAGCCTCAGCAGACGACGTATATGCCTCGTACGGCGCAGCCTCGCTACGAGTCGCGCGAGCCGTATCGCGAGTACCCCAAGTCGATTCCGCAATATGGCGAGGACGAGGAGAAGAGGCCGTCGCGTTCGTCGAGCGTGATCAAGAAGATCCTCATCGTGCTGGCGATCTTCTTTGCGCTGTCGGTTGTGTTTGCCATCGTGTCGGGCATGCTCAACAAGCGGGGGAACTCAACGGCCGATACCGCTGCCGAGCAAACCGAGTCCGCCTCGTCTAGCACCGTCGATCTGAGCGATATCCCGGGGCAGTACTGGTCCAACGCCAAGAAGCTTCTCAAGTCGCGCGGCGCTGATCTTTCGAATGCCGTGGTCCTGACTGATGATGGCTCAACGCCCGTCGTCGATGCCAACTGGGTCGTTACTTCTGCCTACTATAACGACAGCGGCAACCTCGAAATTCAACTCACGCACAAGAACAGCTCGGGCAACTCGTCCGACGGACAAAGCGGTACCGACAGCTCGAGCTCCAATACGCTGGAGGACTTGAGCAACAAGGCACAGGAGTTGGGAGACAAGGCGCAAGAGCTGGGCGACACGGCACAAAACCTGGGCGATACCGCGCAGAACTTGGGCGGCATGGCGACGGATGCCTGGAACGCCCTGCAAAACGGCATCTCGGGCGCGCAGGGAAACTAGCTGTTAAGCAGGCTACAGCTGCTCGGCCGGACGGTCGGGCGAGCTGAAGCCCGAGTCAAACGTAACGACGCATGAGGCATCGGGCCGGCGCTCGTGCACGATGCGCGTGACGAGCTCCAGCAGCTCCTCGTCGGATATGTCAAAGCCGTCGGGACGCACCAGGTCAAACGAAACGAACCCGTCGTGCTCGTGCAGGTCGTGGATGGAGAGCGCGGGATCGATCTGCATGACGCCGCGCTTGACCCAGCCGCGCAGGTCGTCGCCGGTGGTGGCGATGGGGTCGCAGTGCAGCGTGATGCCGATGCCCATCTGGCGCTTGATGTCGTGCTCGATGGTGTCCAGGATCTCGTGGTGCTCAAACGCGTCGCCCTCGCCGGGCATCTCCACGTGGGCGCTGGCAAACTGACGACCGGGGCCGTAGTCGTGCACCATGAGGTCGTGTGTGCCCAAGACCTGCGGATAGGACATGATCTTGTCGCGGATTGCCTGGACGAGCTTGGGGTCGGGCGCTTGCCCCAGCAACGGGCTGATGGCGTCGCGCACCAGGCCCAGACCGCTGATGCAGATGAAGATGCCCACACCCAGGCCTGCCCAGCCATCGAGATCAAAGCCGGTCGTCTGCGAAATAAGCGCCGCCACCAAGACCGAGCCCGAGGTGATGACGTCGTTTTTGGAGTCCTGCGCCGTGGCGATGAGCGTTTCGGAATCGATGCGGTTACCCAGTGCGCGGTTGAACGCGGCCATCCAGAATTTGACGAGCATGGACAGAACAAGGGCAGCCATGGAGAGCGCCGAATACACTGTGGGCGAGGGCTTGATGATCTTGGTGACCGACTCGAGGATTAGGTTGATGCCGACGGCACAAACCAGGACGGCGACAAACAGACCAGCCAGGTACTCGTAGCGGCCGTGGCCGTAAGGGTGGCCCTCGTCTGCCGGGCGGCTGGCAAGGCGGAACCCGAGCAGACTCACGATGTTGCTCGAGGCATCGGAGAGGTTGTTGAAAGCGTCGGCGATGAGGGAGACGGAACCGGCGAGCAGGCCCGCGATGCCCTTGGCCAGGCACAGGGTGATGTTGAGGCCAATGCAGATGAGGCTTGCGGCAAAACCCGCGTTGGTGCGGCAAGATGCATCGACCGGCTCGTCCTCGCTGCCGGGAACAAGCGTATGTACCAGCCGATTTACTAATAGCATGGCGTATCTCCTCGCATTCTTGTTAAGGGGATAGTGTAGCTCGCGCGGGGGCGCCGTGCACCGATGCTCAGAAAATGCAGCAATAGTCTGCCGGCGCTAACGAGCGAGCCTTTTCGTCTGCCTGGGTGGTCCATTTTGGGCCACATGGGTATGGGCATGTGCCTGTTTGCTCGACATACTTAATGTCGACAGCCCCTGTGCAAAGGAGGACGTTTCCATGGACGAGATGTTTGCCATTAAATGTCAAAACTGCGGCGGCCCTATGTACTCGCACCAAGCTAAGCGCAGCTTTGAGTGCGCTTATTGCGGTGCGGTCATTCCGTGGCAGGCGGACGCCGGGGAGCCCAAGAGCGCTTTGGGCATTCGCCATACGCCGTTGACGGTGGTGGATGGACTGCTCAAGCTCACACATGTGTCGCAACTCGAGCGCCCGGAGGACCCGGACTGGTATTTTTTCAATTCGCACTGGCGCAATCAGTCGGTCCTGGAACATCTGCTGTGGGAGGATCGCGGCACGGCGCAAGAGTTCCAAGAGGCTACGCATGTGAGCATTCCTTGCCCCTTCTGCGGAGCGTCCTTTGAGGGCGAGTCAACGCAGCGTGTGTTTGAGTGCCCGTCCTGCGGCAACAAGATCGGCATTGCCGACCTGCTCAAGCCCGGTACCTTCAGCAAGCGTCTGACCATGGGCGTGGGTGCAGAGTATGTGCCGGAGCAGGGCATTCCCTGCGAAATCTCGCCGCAGCAGGCACGTGCCAACGCACTGCAGCTGGTGCGCCAGTACCCCGACGCCTTTGCCGGGCACGACGTGGAAGACGCGATCCAAAACGACATGATGCTCTTCTACTTCCCCATGGCGCTGGCGGACCTGCGCATGATGGCGAGCTTCCCGGGCAAGGGCCTGAGCAAGGAAGCCCTGGTGTACTACGAGGTGCTCGACTGGGCATACCCCAGGGCAAACTACCTGGACGTTCGCCTCATGGGCATTTTGGAGCCGTGGGACTTTGCCAAGGTTGGGCCGTTCGATCCCGCCATGCAGGAAGGCGACTTCCGCGTTGTCTCTGTCGATGCGTCTACCAAGGACCAGGTGGTCATTGATAAGTTGGCGCTCGACGTTGCGGGCAACGACGCCGAGGCTGTACTGGGGCTCAATAAAAAGAGCATCCGCACCTGGGCGCGCAAGGCCCGCAAGCACAAGGACGGCCTAGTTATGGTGCCGGTGTACTTTGTCGACCGTCCGGCAACGGATAGCCGCGACGGCGAGCAGGTGCGCATCGCCGTAAACGGCCAGACGGGCCGCGCGGCCGCGGTGGTGTTTAGCGACAAACGCGAGACGCATATTGTGGCGCCGCTCAGCCCGAGTCTGCATCTGTCCGGTGAGAGCACCGTGCACGCCACGCCCGTCGAGGTCAAATACGTTAAATCGCCGTTCCTGTACCAGATCGTGCGCCGTGGAGGCGGCGAGCAACCGCGCCAGGTTGCAGCCGCCGTCGAGGGTTCCTACCGAGAGGAGAAGCCCAAACGTCGCGGCCTGCTGGGTGCGCTATTTGGGAAGTAGGGGAGTAGTGCTGGGGTGTCGGGCTGCATCACAAGGTCATTAGATGAATTTAAAAGTGCTGGGAACGTGCTAACATTGCCGATAGTCTTAATCTTGTAGAAGCGGAGGCCGGATTATGGGTTTTGCGGATCAGCAGCTTCAGATTCAGGTGCCGTATTCTCCTGACGACACGTTTAATGCCTTGAAGGCAGCTATGGAAAAGCTGCCTAAAGTAAAAGTTGATAGCGCATCGCCCACAACAAGAACAGTTGTAGCTGAGATTGGTATGAGCCTTTGGTCCTGGGGTGAAAATATCAGTATTTCGGTTGTTCCAGTTGAAGGCGGATCTGGCGTTACTGTCAACTCATCATCTAAGGTCAGGACAAACGTATTAAACGGGGGCAAAAATGCAAAGAATATTGCCGAGATAGTCGATGCCCTATCGAAGGAGCTCGAGCAGTATCCGCAGGTTTCACAGACTATTGAGACGCTGGCGGATAGTGGTGATGTAGTTGCAAGGCTTGAGAGACTTGCAACGCTGCGTGATAGTGGAGTACTTACCGAGGAAGAGTTTGCTGCAGAAAAGGAAAAAACCTTTCGTAACTAGACACGATGGCTGGATTTGTATTCTGCTATTGAACTTGTTTAAGCCAGGCTGAAAACATCGTGTGGAATAAAAGTGCGCAGTATCCTCGCCTTATACAACAATAGAGACCTCTTTCGGGCGTCCTGCCTTTGGGGCGTCGGCGAGTCGTGCCTCGATGGAGGCTTTGGACACCATGCGCTTGGTGCCGTCCTTCCAAGAATCCAACAGCCCAGCATTTATCAGCTGCGATACCCTTGCCGTGCTAACGCCAAGCATGCGAGCGGTGTCCGCCGCGGTGACGGCGGGGATGTCGCCGAGCTCGCGGCTGACGGCCACGGCGATAATCTTGCCGCCGTGTTGTGGCTGGTGTCCAAAGTCCGGCTCGGGAAGATCGACGCCGCCCATAAGGTGATCGTCGACCATACATGCGAGAAAATCGGCGGCGCTTTCGACAGCGTCGCTTAGGTCGGAGCCAAACGTTCCTCCTCCGCCCAGCGAGCCACATGGCACGGCATCGACCATGCCGTCCGAATCAAAGAACTCAAATTCCCATACGTAAACCATGTAAGACCTCCTCTAAAAAGCGATGCGAAATGTGATGAGGATGAGCTATCGAAGTCCTGCCTGCCTTAGGATTCTTTTGGCAATTTGATCCTCAATCTCTCGGTGGCGTTTCACGAGCACGAGTTTATCTCCTTTGACGAACTTCTCGTGATTAGTGCCTCCTTTCGAGATGAAGCCGGCTTCTTCGAGGATGCGGATCAATTCGCGTCTCTGCATCTTAGCATCTTTCAATAACTATATATTAGCACTTTCTAAGGGTTTTAGACTTAAATCTTAGCTATTGCTAACCCTTTGTCTCACTTCGCCGTCCTTGGATAGCGGCTTATATTCCTTGTGGTATTAGTTTATTTGCTCGTGCGGACACGATTTGGTGCTCCGTGCGCGACCGCGAAAAGGGTTTGCGGTGACTAAAATGTGGCCATAGAGGCAGTTTTAGCGAACCTCGCGGGAGTGACGCGTATGGACAACAACACGCTGCTGTTCCAGGACAAAGGTTCGGGTAGGTTTAAAGACGTCAAGATCTACCCTAACCGCATTGAGGTACTCAAGAAGGGCACTTTTGGCGGCAAGCACACCGAGATTGTTTATCTTAAGGACATTACGGGCGTCAATGGAATCAAAGGCCGCGATGTTTTTCTGCGCAATCGTCTGTTGACCGCTTGCGTCTTTAGCCTGAGCAGCCGTGCGAAGGCCCAGGAGTTTGTTAACGCGCTGAACATGGTGATGTAGCCGATAGCGGCGTTCGGGCCAAGGTAAAAATCGGGGGCACAGAACGGTGTTCTGCGCCCCCGATTGAGTCGATGTGTCTAAAAGGCCGGCTTGCCTATTCGACAACGTCCTCGTTGTTTTCACCGTCACTGGCAAACATCGCCGCGCCGGCGACCGTTGTCGCCACGGCGGCAGCGGCGAGCCCGGCGGCGATACCAGAGCCGTCGCCCGTGTCGGCGAGTTTTCCGCCCGAGTCCTTGCTCTTGTTGCCGCCGCCGTTCTTGTCGGCGCCGTCTGCGTTGGAACCCGTGCCGCTGCCGGTGCCGCCTGCACTGCCCGAGGCCGCTACGGTAAAGCTTACGGCTCCATCGCTGGCGAGCATGTAGTTCTGTGCCGCGTCGCCCAAAAGGTCTTTCGCGCGCACCCAGTACGTCCCTGCGGCAAATGTTTCGCCCTCGGCCATTGCCGTGCCCGGAGCGCCGTTCGCGTCGTGCACAAACTCGAGCTGGGCCGTGCAGGCATCGGTTTCGAGCTTGCCCTCGAGTGATGCCGCAATCTTGGCGCGCACGTCTTCGCCGGCCTTAAGGCCTTCGAGTCCCTCAAAATGGGGCGTCAGCGCGCGTCGATCGATATCGATGGGCACAGAGCCCTGCAGCCCCGTAACGGTCTCGTTGCCCAGGGCGTCGACATCCACGTATTCGATGGCAAACGCGCTGCCAGAAGCGGCCACGTTGAGTACGTTGCTGCTGTCGACAAGGCGGAAATGGCCCTCGCCAACGGTCTTGCCATCTTGGAGCGAGGCATCGCTCAGCGAGTCTCCATACGTCATGTGCATGCGGTCCGGGAGGCAGCATGAAACTGTTGGCTTGTGCTTCGCGTCGTAATTGCGTTGGTAGATGCTCCGGGCCAGTGCCGAATCGACAAAGTCGGACGCGATAATGCCAACGTGCTTGAGGCAATCTGACTTTGTTTTATCGCTGCCGCTGGGATTGATGTACTGGCTCTTGTACAGATGCTCGTTGACCACTCGCGCCGCGGTAAAAGGATTGCTTCCTTGTTTGTAATTCGTGCAACTGGTGTAGTTGATAGACCAGCAGCGTTCCAGGACTTGCACCTTGGCGCCATCATTGTCCTCGACGTCCACCTTGTTGCGCGTGAGATTGGTCGTCTCTCGCAGCGCCATATCGACCCAGCTAATCTTGTCGGTTCCGGTGCATTCAAAATGGTCCTGGGCGTATACCTTGGTGCAATAGGGCTCTTTGTCGCCCGCATTGCCCGTAGTCTCAAAGCCTCGCGCGTCTTGGACGAGGCACATCGACTGCCCGGAATGCGCCTTGATTTTGTCGTCCCATTGGGTGAGATCGAGGCCCCACGTGTGGCTGCTTACGCTGTTGCCGGCGAGTACAAATCGACGCAGCAGGACGATCTTTCCGCGCACCTCGTTCAGTGTGGGGATTCGGCTCGACGTGTAGAACAGATCGGGATTATCGTGCATAACCTTGGCGAAAGCCGTCGTAACGCTTTCGTCGGTAGCCTCGTCGTTGCCTCGTGACGCAAGCATGATGAGCGCTTCTGACGGGTTTTCGTTCAAAAATGTTTTGAAGTAACCGATGACATCGGAGAGATGCATAAAGCCCCCGTCTTTTTTGAGCAGGTAGCATCTTCCATGGTCGATACCGGGGTCGCCGTTCTCGTCGTTCCTTCCGAGTCGGATATCAAAATAGCGAATGCCTTCGAGCAACTGCGTCGGGATGTAATCCTGCTGGCACTTTGCTTGTGAGGATTGGGGCTCGGTGTCGTTGTCCACGCTGCAGGTGCCCGAATCATGCGTGCCCGGGATACTCAGCTCGTCGAGGTACTTGTTGTCGTCGACGTATTTCATCCAGCATGGTCCGTCGACGTAGCTGCTATACGTGGTCCAGTCGATACTTCTAACTGTGGTATTGATCTTGCCCATGTCGTAACCGACAAGTTCTAGCTCCCACGGAATGCTCTTACTCTTATGGCAGATCTTATTGTTGTCCTGGTCTTTGCCGTCCGATTCTATTGCCAGGTACTTAATGTCTTTTTTCTCGGTTTCTTTCTCGACCGTGCGGTCTCGAATGATATAGGTTCCGTTTGATTGACGTTCGAACGCAAAAGCGCGGCTGGGCTTGTTGTCATACTCGCCGCCCCATACGTGGATGACCTTTCCATCTTTGTCCGAGTCGTCGTCGACCGACCAAATGCTGTAGGCCGTCTTTTTATGCTCTTCGAAATTGAGCAAGGTGCGGATAGCATACCAGTTTGTATCGTCATTCTTGGTCGTTACGTTCTCAAGGATGAGCTTGCTGGACGTGCCGTCGTTAAACAGGTGGCAGACGTTGCCGCGAACGTTGCCGTCTTGGTTGACGCTCGCGGTGCGAAAATAGCCCGCGGGGCGAAGGCGAATGACGAAATTGTCGAGGCTGTCCGACGGTGCGGGTGTGTTGTCTGCAAATGCCGTTCGCAGGGGAATGCCCGGCGCTGCGGTTTCAGGCAGGCTTGCAAGTGGTGACAACGCCGCAAGCCCTAGGCCCAGCGTAAACGCTCGGCGGCTGATGGCATGGTGTTCGGTCATATCTCCTCCGTTCGCAGGGTGCGGTTATGCACTTGTTTTGGTCACTATACTGCCCAGATGTTTAAAGACGCCGGTTTAAATTGCCTGCGCGGCGCTATAAATCGGCGGGCGGACGTGTTGGGGCACTTGTCTATTTGTGCTGTTATCACGTCTGGGATGGTTTTGGAGCCCGGCATCCTGCGTTCGTCGGCTACCGGCATAAGAATGGGGAGGGTCGGCTTACCGGCCCTCCCTGGGTACGAAGCGCTGGGATACCGTCGCTTGTTTGCACTGCGTCCGTGTTTCCCGTTGTGCTCGCCAGTCGCTTAGCGCTTGATCTCGATATCCTCGAGCTTGACGTCCATGGCCTCGGTCTTGGCCTGGGCGATGTCGTCGGCAAACTCCAGAGACTTCATCATGGTCTCGACGGCGTCCTTGTGCTCCTCGACATTGTCGATACGTACGTACACACTGCCGCCGTCAACGTCAGTGAAGTACTCGGTCGTCACGCCGCCCGAGTGCGTAAAGTAGGCGCTGCGCCAGGTCTTGCCGTTGTACTTAACGGGATCGCTCTCGGTCCATCCGGAGTTGGCCTTCCACTTTGCCTCGTAGTCAAACAGTTCATCGGCGTTCTTGTCAGGATCGAAGACGGGGATGAAGCGGTCGCTGGCATGCTCGCTCTCGGTGAACTTAAACTGGGCCCTGTCGGCGGTATCGCCTGCGACGTCCGTGATTTCGACGCCCTCGGGGACTTCGACCTTAAACCAAATGAAGTCGGTCCTCATATCCACGGCTGGCTTTTCCGCGCCGCCGTCACCGCCACTGCCGGTAGCGTCGCCGTTTCCGCCACAACCCACCAGGGCAACCGCGGCAAAGAGACTGATGCAGAGGGTGAGAATCGCAAAGGCCTTCTTTTTCATGGTCGTGTCCTCCTCGATCTGTAACCGCCCATGGATTACCTGCCTTTACTGTACGCGCGGACGGCTCGCTAGGGTAGGCCATGTGTCCCATTCTGGGGGCTGGAATTGCGCCGACAAGTGGCAATATGTGCGGTCGCAAAAGAGGGGAGGGCCGATGCTGTCGGCCCTCCCCGGGGTGAGGTGCCCGTTGATTTAATGGGGCGCGCGTGCGTGGGCGTTGCCCCAACAGGTTCCTTGTTTACAGATATGCCTCAGTTTTTGACGTCCGGAAGTCTCGAAAGGTGGGCCATGTGTCCCATGTTTGCGGTGCCGAGGCCTATCGTTCGTCATAGAAATCCGCGATGGCCAGGTGCGCTGACGCTCATGTACTTATGGGCTAGACTTAGCACCATTATGTGATTGATGCGGTCGGTCGGCGGTTGCCACCCGACCGATGTATATGACTTGAAGGTGCGTGCGTATGAGCCAAGAGATGATGGATAAAACATGTCGAGAGTTTGCCGAGGCGCTTGCCGCACGCGAGCCGGTTCCCGGCGGCGGTAGCGCGAGCGCCTTTGTAGGTGCACTGGGCGCCTCGCTTTGCGGGATGGTTGCTCGCTATGGGGCGACAAACCCTGCGCTTGCCGATCGCGCAGACGATCTGACGCGCGCGTTTGCCCAGGCGGATGAGTTGGCGCAGGAACTTGTGGGTCTGGTTGCCGAGGACGTTCGTGCGTACGGCCAGGTGTCCGCGGCGTACGGTATTCCGCGTGACGATCCGACTCGAGCGACCGCGATTCAGGATGCGCTGCATGTGGCCGCTCTGCCGCCGTATCGCATTATGGATGCCTGCGGGCGTGCGCTGGCGCTGCTCGAGGACATGGCCGACAAGGGCTCCCGACAGCTGCTGTCCGACGTGGCGTGCGGCGCCGTGTTCTGCCGTGCCGCTATGCAGGGCGCGAGCTTGACGCTCTTTGCGAACACCACGTCTATGAAGGATCGCGCTCGTGCTAAGGAGCTCGAGACGGCGTGTGATGAGTTGCTCGACACATGGTTGCCGCGCGCCGATGCGCTGGCGCGCCGCGCCTCCGACGCTGCAAGGAAGAGAGGATAGCCATGGCTGAACTGCTGAAGGGTGCTCCCGTTGCTCGCGCTTTGACTGAGGAACTTGCTGCTCGCTGCGCAGCCCTGCGCGAGCGGGGCGTTGTTCCGACGTTGGCTATCGTGCGTGTAGGTGAACGCGAGGACGACCTATCCTACGAGCGCGGTGCGCTCAAGCGCTGCGAAAAAGTGGGGATTGAGGCTCGTCGCGTTTTGCTTTCTGCCGATGTTTCGCAGGACGAGCTGTTGACGGCCATCGAGGACATCAATACCGATTCGGCTGTTCATGGCTGTTTGATGTTCCGCCCGCTGCCCGCCGGCCTTGACGAGAACGCCGTCGCCGCAGCGCTCGATCCCGCCAAGGACGTTGACTCCATGACGCCGGCTTCGCTGCTCACCACGCTTTCGGGGCGCGGCGAGGGTTTTGCCCCCTGCACAGCCGAAGCCGTGCTTGCTTTGCTGGATCATTACGGCGTTGAGCTGGATGGAGCTAAGGTTGCTGTGGTCGGGCGCTCGCTGGTGATCGGGCGTCCCGTTGCCGCCGCACTTACGGCTCGCAATGCCACGGTGACGACGTGCCATACGCATACACGCGATCTTGCTGCCGAGTGCCGTTCTGCCGATATCGTTGTTGCGGCCGTTGGACGCGCGAGCACGATTGGCGCGGATGCCGTTCGCGAGGGCCAGACGATCATTGATGTTGGCATTAACTGGGACGAGGCTGCTGGCAAGCTGGTCGGGGACATCGATTTTGATGCTGCGGAGCCGGTCGTTAACGCCATCACGCCCGTGCCGGGCGGCGTGGGGGCTGTGACCACCGCGATTCTCGCCAAACACGTGATTGAGGCGGCGGAGCGCGCATCGAAATAGGCGTTTGGGCTGTTTGAGGGGTTAGTTCTATACCCCGTGGACAAAAAATGCCAAATATGAGTACTGTTGCCAAGATAGTCACATATATTTTAGGTTAATTTGGCTCTCTAACGATATTTATTATCGATAGAGAGCCTATTTTATTGGACCTATGGGGAAGTACATCATCTAATTTTTGAACAAATGTAGACTTTCGACACCCATGCGTAGCAAAATTGCTGTTACTAAATTAGTGACAGTACTCATATTTGGCATTTTTTGACCACAGGGGTTGCCAGCGCCGTGGTTTCGCCCTTTCTGCGCCGAAGCGATACACTGTTGCCGTTTGATTTCTTCGCTCAAGGAGGATGCGCATGCCGTGCACAACGATTCTGGTCGGTAAAAACGCAAGCTACGACGGGTCGACCCTGGTCGCGCGTAACGAGGACTCGTCCAACGGGGTGTTTGAGCCCAAACGTATGCGCGTGGTGCATCCCGACGAGCAGCCGCGCGTCTACACAAGCGTCCTGAGCCACCTGACCGTTGAACTGCCCAATAACCCCATGCGCTACACGAGCGTCCCCGACGTTGTCCCGGGTCATGGCATTTGGGCCGAGGCCGGCTTCAACGAGCTCAACGTTGGCATGTCCGCAACCGAGACGCTTACCACCAACGAGCGCGTCCGCGGCGCCGATCCGCTCGTGGACTACGTGCCCGCCAAGGGTAACGAGGGCGAGGACGGCTATGTTCCGGCGCAGCCCGGTGGCCTGGGCGAGGAGGACATGGTGACCCTGGTGCTGCCGTATGCCAAGTCCGCCCGCGACGGCGTTCGTATCCTGGGCGACCTGCTCGAGCGCTACGGCACTTACGAGAACAACGGCATCGCCTTTAGCGACGTGGACGAGATCTGGTGGCTCGAGACCATCGGCGGTCACCACTGGATTGCCAAGCGTGTGCCCGATGACGCCTATGTGACCATGCCCAACCAACTGGGTATCGACAGCTTTGACCTGGATGACGCCGAGGGTGCCCAGGCCGACCACATGTGCTCCGCCGACCTGCGCGCCTGGATGGCCGAGTGGCATCTGGACCTGACGCTGGGCGTTGAGGGCGACGGCCCGGCTGCCGTCTTTAACCCGCGCGAGGCCTTTGGCTCGCACAGCGACAGCGACCATGTCTACAACACGCCGCGCGCCTGGTACATGCAGCGCTGCCTCAACCCCAGCGACGTGTGGGATGGCCCCGACGCCGACTTCACGCCCGAGAGCGACGACATCCCTTGGAGCCGCGTGCCCGAGCGCAAGGTGACCATCGAGGACATTAAGTACGTGCTTTCGAGCCACTACCAGGGCACGGAGTACGACTGCTACGGCAGCAAGGGCACGCCCGCCACGCGCGGCGCCTATCGCCCCATCG
Source organism: uncultured Collinsella sp. (assembly GCA_902478935.1). Lineage (GTDB taxonomy): Bacteria > Actinomycetota > Coriobacteriia > Coriobacteriales > Coriobacteriaceae > Collinsella. The sequence continues at coordinate 15,435 of CABSMV010000013.1, forward strand.
GCATCAACCGCAACAGCCAGCTCGCCGTGTTGCAGCTGCGTCCCTATGCGCAGCCGGCCTATCGCGCCGTGCAGTGGATGGCCTTTGGCTCCAACTCGTTTAACGCGCTGGTTCCGCTGTACGCCAACGTCGAGACCATGCCCGAGTACTATGCCGACACGCAGGCTCGCGTGACGTCCGAAAACTTCTACTGGGCCAACCGCCTGATCGGCGCCCTGGCCGACGTCCGCTTCCATGAGTGCGGCCGCGCTGTGGAGGACTATCAGGAGAAGGTCGGTGGCATGGGCCACAAGCAGATCCATGACGTCGACGCTGCCGTAGCCGCTCTGCCCGAGGTCGAGGTGCCTGCCGAGCTTGCACGCGCCAACGAGGCCTTTGCCGAGCGTGTTCGCGTGGAGACCGATGCCCTGCTGGGCAAGGTGCTCTACACCACGAGCTGCGCCATGAAGAACTCTTTCGCGATGAACGACAACGTGAGGTAGGGATTTCCCGTCGATCGAATAGCGCTAAAACGCTTTGTCGCTTTCGCTCAATCTTGGGTACAAGAACGCCAATGCAGTTGTTTGTGATTGGAGACAACCATGGTTATGAAACTCGATCAGCTTGTTAACGGCGCCATTAACGTGGGCTTTGGCGCTGCCGCCGTTGCTGTCGAAGGCGGCAAGAAGGTCCTCGACGACCTTAACACCAAAGGCGAGCAGGTCCGCAAGGACACCGCCACCCCCGATATCGCCCGCAGTGTGTCCGATATGTTCGAGCAGGCCGGCGGTACCATCTCCGATCTGACCGAGCGCTTGGGTACGCAGGGCGAGACCGCGGCCCAGCGCGTGCTCGACGAGCTTATCCTTGCCCGTGTCCGCGTCATGACCGCCCCCGAGCGCACGGCCTTCCTGGCCCATGTGCGCGACATCGTCGATTCGGTCGAGGACAACGTGACCTCGGTGCCCGTCGAGTCCGTTGAGCCCGACGATGCGAAGGATACCGAAGAGGCCGAGTAGCAGCGCAGATGGCAGATTCCACCACCGATTACAACAATTTAGATCCCTTGGGTGACGAGGCGGCGGTTGTCGACGAGGTCGATGCCGCCGTCTCGGGCGCTCGCAAAAAGCCGCGCGCTGTCGATATGGTGCCCGAGGAGCCCGACGCGATGGCACCGGACGAGGAATACCAGCTCACGCCGGCGGGTCGTCGCGAACGCATTGGGCAGATTGTTCGCCTGGTCAAAAAGTACCGCGTGTGGGATAACCTCACGCCGGTTCGTTTGCGCCGCCTGCTCGAGGAACTCGGCCCCATGTTCGTCAAGATGGGGCAGATTCTGGCCAACCGGTCCGAGATTCTGCCGCAACGCTTTTGCGACGAGCTGCGTCGTCTGCGCTCCGACGTGGAGCCGGTGCCGTACGAGGTAGTGCTTCGCTGTCTGGAGGAAGAATACGGCCTGCGCCTGGGGGAGATGTTCGATGCGATCGATCCCAATCCGCTTGGTAGCGCATCGCTCGCGCAGGTGCACCGCGCTCGTCTGGTGACGGGCGAGGATGTGGCCGTCAAGGTGCAGCGCCCCGGTGCGCAGCAGGTTATGGCGCAGGACATCGATATCATCCGCTCGGTGGTGCGTATCGTTTCCAAGTTCGTCAACACCGATCAATTCGTTGACCTGCACGGCGTGGTCGAGGAGCTGTGGACCTCGTTTCGCGAGGAGACCAACTTTTTGGCCGAGGCCAAAAACCTCAACGACTTCTACGAGTTCCATAAGAGCGTTCATGGCGTGACGTGCCCTAAATCCTATCTGGACCTGTGCACCGAACACGTGGTGGTTATGGACTACGTCGACGGCATTTCGATCGCCGATCCTGAACGCTTGGTGGCCGAGGGCTATGACTTGGAAAAGATCGGTGCCGCGATTGTCGAGGACTACTCGTCGCAGGTGCTTGATGACGGCTTTTTCCATGCCGACCCGCATGCGGGAAACATCATTCTCAAGGACGGCATCGTTTACTTTATCGACTTGGGCATGGTCGGGCGTATGTCGAGCCACGACCGTGGCATCGTCAAGGACATGATTTTCGCCGTGGCCGAGGGTGACGTGCCCAAGCTCAAGGATTCGCTCATGCGCTTCGCCGTGACGCGCGGCGATTCGGCCGAGCTTGACCATTCGGCCTTTTTGTCCGACTTGGACTTTATTGTTGCCGACTTTGCCGGGCTCGACCTTAAAGACCTGGATATCGGCGAGTTTTTGACCTCGCTGTTAAACCTCGCGCGCAAAAATGACGTTGAGCTGCCGAGCGTGGTGACGATGTTCGCCCGCGGCATGGTGACGCTCGAGGGCCTGTTGACCGAGTACATGCCCAACGTCAACATGATCCAGATCATCCAGACGCACATCAAAAACGAGAAGAGCACCTACGCCCGCATGCGCGAGATGAGCCGCGACTTTGCAGCGAGCAGTTATCGCGCGGCGAAGGGCTCGCTCGAGGCGGCCGAGTATCTGGGCTTGGCTTCGCGTATGCTCACGCGCGGCCAGCTTAAGGTGAACACGCAGATCATGAGCAGCGATAAGGCGCTGCGACAGCTGGGCGGAATTATCGACCGCATGTCGATGGCAATTGTGATTGCCGGCCTGTTTATCGGTTCGTCGGTGGTGTACTACGCGCGCATCGAGCCGGTTGTGTTTGGTATCCCAGTCATTGGCTTTATGGGCTACGTGAGCGCGCTGGTGCTGGCACTTATGCTGGGCCGCAATATCTGGCTCAACAGCCACGGCGGCAAGCACTAGAGTCTGCGACCGTCACCGCATTTTCCTATCGCAAACAATAGCTTTTACCATGGGCTTCGCCTGCGTGCGAGGCCCTTTTGCGTGATACCATTTTGACGGTAATAATCGATGGCCTAGATGGTGGTGCGGAGACGCACGAATGCGCGGTTTTCCTGCGCGTTTGGGAGAATCGGGGTGCAAGTCCCCGGCTGTACCAGTAACCGTAATTCCTCTTGGCTCGGGATGTTCGCGTCGCAGATCGGACGGCGCGCCTGAGCCGTTAAGGTTAAGTCGGATCGCCTCCCATCTTGCACGTTGCCGCGGCGTATGCCGCCGGTGTGCATAGGGCTCTGGAGGGAAGGAGGACCCCGATGGGGGAACTCGAGCGCAACATGCGCGATGACGTGGGGCAGCCTCAAGGCAACGCTCCAAGTACAGACAATGGGGGACAATTGGATATGTTTGAGGACGAGCGCGAGCGCGTCTCGCATCGCCGTGGCGCAATTGCGCGCGGCGTAGCCAAGCGCGGCCTGGTGGCATTCCTGGCCTTCGCGATGGCCTTTGGCACCACACCGGCTCAGCTGTGGGCCGAGGGCGCCGAGGGCATTGCCGAGGCTGTGGCTCAGGCTGCGACGCCGGGCGAGGACGCAGCGCTTGCGGGCGGTACCGCCGAGCAGAGCGGCACCGAGGTCTCGGATTCCGAGGGCGCGCCTGCAGCTAGTGCCGCCACAACAGAGGCAGCAACTGGCGACGAAGGCTCGGCGACGGGGGAGAGCCCTGCTACGAGCGAGCAGTCTTCGACGGCATCCGCTGGCCAAGCAGGATCTGCCGCCGCGACTGCCGTCCAGACGGAGAACCCGACAGAAACCGGCGATATCGCCAAGAAGCAAGTCGAGGTCTCGTTCTCGATTATCGGCACCGATGCCGACGGCAAGGCTCAGACCTGGGTGGCACCCACGCAGCTCAAGCTCGACGAGGGCGCGACGGCTGCGGATGCCTTCGTTAAGCTGCAGCAGAAGACGGGCTTCAAGGCAGACTACGATCCGAACACGGCATACGGTTTCTACCTCAAAAGCATCACATCCCCGAGCGATGGTCGCACGCTTGCCTTCGATCCGACGACTTATGCCTTCTGGCAGCTGTTCGTCGACGGTGCGTCTTCCTCGGTTGGCGCGAGCAGCGTCAAGCTCACCCAGGGGCAGAAGGTTGAGTTTGCCTATACGGCTGGTAGCGCGTCCCCTGTCGTTAAGGACCAGGTTGCCGCAAATGTGACCGTCATTGGTCGCGATGCCCAGGGCAAGACTCAGACTTGGGTCGATAATGCGCAGTATGTGGTGACGTCCGGTTCGAGCGCGCTTGATCTTACGAAGGTCGCACTCGAGGCGAACGACATTGACGCCGTTGCTGCGGGCTCCTTCATTCTGAGCCTTAAGTACAACGGTGTTGAGCTGGGTACGCCCCAAGATTATTCGACCTATTGGCAGCTGTTCATCAACGGCAAGTCGAGTGACTATACGGCGGACAATGTCACCATCCATGCCGGCGATACCGTTACGTGGTTCTACGGTGGCTGGGGCGACCAGCTGCCCTCCGATTCTGTCCATGCTTCTGTTCAGGTTCTCGGTAAGGACAAGGACGGCAAGCAGCAGGTTTGGGCTTCGACGGGCCAGACGAGTCTCAAGGCAGGCTCCACTGCCAAGGATCTCCTTGAGCAGACCGGCCTTAAGCTCGATGCTAGCGAATCGTCTTGGGGCTGGTTCCTCAACGGCATTTATTCGCCGTTCGATGGTAAGTCCTATGGCTGGGATGCTGCGACCAATAGCTATTGGCGCTTCTACGTAAATGGCAAGTTCGCCGACGTTGGCGCCGGTGCCTACGAGCTCCATGAGGGCGATGCCGTCACCTTTATGTATGGTGCTGACGCCGATGCCCTTTCTGGCCAGGTTCTTGGGTCTGTCGATGTTATCGGTCCCGATGTCAACGGCAACAATGCTCGCTGGGGCTCGGCAAGCAACGTTTCTCTGCCCGAAGGCTCTACTGCCCAGAACCTTATTGAGACGGTTCTGAAGGCCAAGGGCGTTACGTACAACGGCTCCCAGAGTGGTGAGTACTGGTTCCTCAATTCCATCAACTCGCCATTCGAAGACGAGACGTACGGCTATGATGGTGCGACCAACAAATATCGGCACCTGTATATCAATGGAGAGCCCTCCTTACTCTGCGCTAATCAGATTACGCTCAAGAGCGGCGATAAGGTCACACTTGCCTATACCACCGACGATTCGGCCATGCCCGATCCCGACAAGATTGTCGTGGACCCGGGTGCGACGACTCCTGATTGGGATGCCGAGTGGGCCGGCTACGGCAACAGTGGCAACGGTTCGACCGTAACGGATGCCAAGACGCCTGCGCAGGCCGCCGGTCTTAAGTGGGCCTTCGATTGGAAGGCCGAGTCTGGTCAGCAGTATGCCAACTGCAGCGAGCCTGTCATTGCTAACGGCTTTGTGTACATCGCGACCGAGAACGAGCTCATTAAGATCGATTCGTCCACGGGCAAAAAGGTTGCCTCTGCGCCGCTTGCCTCCAAGGTGAGCTATACCTCTCGTCCGATCTATACCAATGGCCTTATCATCGTTCCGCTCAACGGCGGTGCGGTCCAGGCGATTACTGCAGACAAGCTGATCTGCAAGTGGCTGACGCCTGGTTTGACGGACTTGACACAGAGCTCCTGCACCGTCGTTTCGGACGGCGAGTACGTCTATGTAGGCTCGGTCGATATTTCGTATGACGAGAATTACAATGCGACCTACGGCAACGGCTCCTTTGCGCGCATTAAGATTGCCACGGGCGAAGTTTCTTGGCAGAACATCGACCCTGCCGAGGGCTATTACTGGACTGGTGCGGCTTTGACGGATAAGTATGCCATCGTTCCTACGAGCGCGGGTACGCTTAAGTGCATTGATAAGACGACGGGCGATGTCGTTTCGACCATGAAGCTCGGCGCTCTCGCGAACGCCGACTGTGTCGCCGATCCGTCCAATGGTTCGACCTTCTATCAGATGACGCACGATGGAAAGCTCCATGTGATTTCGCTTTCGGCGAAGGGCGTGCTGAGCGAGCAGAAGACAGTCGACCTGGGTCTTACTAATAACATGAGCGCACCGGCGGTGGCTGGCGAAAACTTGATTGTCGGCGGACAGACGGCTACTGGCTCTGCTCTGGCTCTCTATAATCTGAAGACCGGTAAGACCACGATGGTCACCGCTGCTGACGGTAAGGCGCTGCCGGCTGGCCTCAACGGTATTGCTGCTACTCCGCTGGTGAGTGTTCAGGGCGGCAAGACCTACGTGTACTTCACCGTTAACAGCGCGGATAGCAAGGATTACGTCAACTACTCTGCTGGTGGTGGCGTGTATCGCTATACGCTCGGCGATGCAGAGGCGACGCAGATTTATGATGCGGCTGGCCATTACCAGTACTGTGACTCTCCGGTCATTGCCGATGCTTCTGGCAACCTGTACTACATCAATGATTCGGGTACGCTGTTCAAGCTTGGGGCCGTTGAGTCTTGGACGGTTGCCTTTAATTCCAACGGCGGGTCTGCTTGCGACACTAAGTTTGTTGCTACGGCCGATGGCAAGCTGGTCAAGCCGGCCGATCCGACGCGCGATGGCTACACTTTCGGCGGTTGGTATACCGATGAGGCTTGCACGCAGGCGTATGACTTTAGCACGCCGGTGACGGCCGATCTGACGCTGTATGCCAAGTGGACCAAGAATGCCGTTAACCCTGGCGGTAATGGCGGTTCTGGCTCCAATGGCGGCAACGGTGGCGCTGGCAACGGTTCCGGTGCTGGCGCTGGCACTGGCACGGGTTCCGGCTCCGACACGAAGGGCCAGCAGGCTGGCGGCACTGTCGCCCCGGGTCATAAGCCGACAACCAAGACGACGGTGTCGACCAAGACCGAGACCAAGGACAACAAGTCCGACAAGAAAGACTCCGATAATTCCGATAAGAAGGACGAGAAGAAGTCTGACAAGAAGTCTGACAAGAAGGACAGCAAGTCCGACAAGAAGTCCGATTCCAAGTCCGATACGGGTGCTGCTTCCACGACCACTGCTAAGAAGTCCTCTAGTGCTTCCGAGCAGGAGGCTGGCACCAATCCGCTCGCCATTGTTGGCGTTGCCGCCGGCGTCATCGGACTCGCCATCGTCGGCGTGTTCGTGTTCACCAAACGTCGGTAGGTGAGGGCTGTGTCCAATAAATCCAAGGACGCTGACCCCAAGCAACCAGATTCCTCGTTCATTCAGTTCGACGATGCAAAGCAACAGGGCGCCGCTTCGGCGGCGTCCGCCTCTCGTCGCAAGGCGCTTACTGGCGTCCTGACCGCCGCGTGCGTTGCGCTGATTGTCATATCGCTGGGCTTCGTCCATCCTTCCGAGAGCGGCGCCTGGTCCATTGACTGGATCGTTCAGACCGTGACGGGGGAGAGCGTCGTCGCCAAGGACACCAAGGGGTCTGGCTCGTCTGCCGCTTCGGGCGAGGCCAGTTCCAAGGATTCCAAATCTTCGAATGATGCAAAAGACGAGCCCAAGGGTTCGAACGACGCCAAGGACGATTCCGAGTCTTCAAACAAGGAATCGGACAAAAACTCGGATAGCAAGAAGTCCGAGGACCGGGGCGGCAAGAAGTCTGGCGATAAATCCGCTGCCCAAAATACGGGAGCCGGTGATACTTCCAATGCGTCTGGCGGTGCTTCTTCGGGCGGTGGCCAGTCGTCTGATGGAGCCTCATCCTCTAATGGTGGAAACGCCTCCTCGGGCGGTCAGGGCGGCTCGCAGGAGTCCAACTACGTTACGGTGACGGTTTCGGTCACATCGAGCGCTGTGGGCAATCCCGTGTCCTCTGGCGGCACCTTTACCTTTAACGAAGGCGCCACCGTTTACGATGCCCTGTGCGCGCTGGGCCTTTCTGTCAACGCACACGGCTCATCGTACGGCACGTATGTTTCTGCGATTGGTGGTTTGGCCGAGAAACAGTACGGCGGCACGAGCGGCTGGATGTACTCCGTCAACGGCACAACGCCCATGACGGCCTGTAGTAACTACGTTCTCTCAAACGGCGACAACGTAGTCTGGTATTACGTTACAGGCTAGAGGCCTCGACATAGCGCGCCAGACGGGCGGTTCGGACCAACATCCGAGCCGCCCGTTTTTCATGCGAATGGGACTGGATCGCCGGGTCTCTCGGCAAACAAAAAACCGGTTGGAACGGGAATTCCAACCGGTTATACATTCAAGCAAATAGTGAATCGACTACGACCGTGCACCCTCGAGGAAGAAGCGGCGGCTGAAGTAGTTGTACCAGGTGACGAGGAACGTGGCGATGGCCTTCATGGCCTGGTAGCCGATGCTCAAAAACGTGACGCCCACAAACATGTACAGGTCGTTGAGGCCCAGGCCGATCACCGACAGGATGGTGAAGATCGTGAACTCGCGCTTGCGGCTCATGCCTTCGCGGTGGTCGAACACGTACTTCATGCTGAGCCAGTAGTTGACCACGACGGACGTGATAAACGAAACCGTGGTGCTCATCAAAAAGTCGAGGTGGAACAGCTCGACGAGCGCAATGAGCATGCCCCAGTCGATGCCAAAGGAGATAAGACCCACGACGGCAAACTTGAGGAACTGCTTGGTATGAGGTTGTGCCAGCGCCTTGCGCACGTAATCACATCCAATGCGTTGATGAATCGAGCAGAGGATACTTTAGAGCTTTTACAAGGGAAACGTAAAGTCTTTGCCAAGAACTATATGAACTCGCCAAATTTTCAAGAGCTAATCCGCAAACGTTGATAATTTGCCCGTAAACGAACGATGCCCACGGGCGATGCTGTACTGAGCGCGCATTGTCCGTGGGCATCGTAAGGCTGTAAGGTTGCGAGTTACTTGGTCTCGTCGCCCTCCAGGAAGATCTTTCGGGTCACAAAGTTGTAGACCATGACCAGCGCGGTGGCGCAAATCTTGGCGATATTGGCCTCGAGCCCCAGGCCGGCGTTGAGTGCCAGCACGATGCCGTCGTTGAGCACCAAACCAATCACGGACAGCACAACAAAGATGATGAACTCGCGGCGGCGGCTCATGCCTTCCTTGTGCGCAAACACGTACTTCATGCTTGCGAGGTAGTTAAAGATGAGTGAGATGATAAAGCCGCTGGTGTTGGCGATTAGGATGTTGAGGCCCAGACCGTAGTGGAGCAGATTCATAATGCCAAAGTCGATAACCGTGGCAATGACACCGACGACGCCAAATTTCATGATCTGCGCAAGGAGCTTTTGCATGGTACCTGCCTTAAGCTGGCGCCGAAGCGCCGCGGGGATGACAAACTCAGCAAGTTTAGCCAATCCCCGCGGGTGGTGCTAGGCGCGCTCCTCGATAGCACCGTTTCTATATGCATCGAGCAGCTGACGCAGGTCTTGGATTTGGCTGCGGATCTTGGCGCCAGTATCGGTGTCGCTCACCATGCGGCGACGGTCCGCTTGGTCAAAACGGTTGGTCTCGCTTTCGATGTCCACGTTGCGCGTGAGTGCCTCGGCAACCGTCGTAAAGGCCCGGTGCGACTTGAGGCGGCAGCCGCGCGAGCTCGAGATGAGCGTATAGCCGGCGATGCCCGTCTTGGGATGGTAAGCGCGGCAGAAGCCGCCATCGATGACCAGCAGCTTGCCCTCGGCGCGGATGGGCTGCTCGCCCTTGGTGGTTTTAACGGGCGTGTGGCCGTTGATGATGTGGCCGGTCGGCGAGCATGCCATGGGCGCGACGCCAAACTCGCGCATGATATCATCGCAGACCGAGGGCGACTTGGTAAGCGTAAAGTACGGGTCCATCGGCTCGACCCAGGTGCTCTTATCGGCGATATAGGCGCGCTCAAAGGTACGCACCAGGCGTCCGCTGGCGGGTGAATTGAAGCCAATCCACAGGTACCACATCCAGTCGAGAGCGTCGCGGTCGCCCACGCGCCAGGCGCGGCGGGCGATGTGGTCGCAAAAATCGAGATAATCGCGGCCGGCGTGCCAGGTGCCCAGGCAGTTCATGCTGCTAAAGGTGCCGTCTTCGTTGAGCGGCACGCAGCCATGGAAGAGCAGGTTGCCGTTGGCGACCTTGTACATCGAGCCGTGGGAATAGAGGAAATCGATATGGCGATGCAGGTGATCGGCGGTGACAAACTCGGACACGAGCTTGTCGATGATGTGCTGCTCCTGAGACGTGAGCGCTGTCTCTTATACACATCTGACGCTGCCGACGAAC
>CABSMV010000014.1 GCA_902478935.1 uncultured Collinsella sp.
ACCTCGAGGACAACGGGCTCGAGGTCATCGAGGCGCGCATGACCGACGTGATCCGCAAGACCTATTTCTACAAGCATGCGCAGTCGCGCGAGTTCCACGTCGACCTGTCGCTGCCCGAAAAGGCCTGGTACGCCACGGCGGACAACCTGTTCGAGCTCGCGCACGACCGTTGCGACCGCCTGGGCGCGGCGAGCCCGCTCTACGAGCCGCCGACGCGCATGCCCGAGCTCGTGCGCGCGAGCGATAAGATCCTGCACCATACGTTCGATGCGGGCGAGGGCGTGCTGATTCCGGCGGAGATTCTCGAGCACGCCAAGCGCGGCTGCCGCAACTTCGTGATCCTGCAGCCGTTCGGGTGTTTGCCCAACCATGTCGTGGGGCGCGGGCTCATCCATGCGCTCAAGGAGCAGTATCCCACGGCGCAGTTCCTGCCGCTCGACTACGATCCCGACGTGAGCTTCGCCAACGTGGAGAACCGTCTTCAGATGCTCATCATGAACGCCAAGGCGCAGGGGTGCGGTGAGGCGCATGGCGAGACCGCGTAAGGACGCCGATGCGCCCGATGCACGCACCCGTATCATCGAGGCGTTTTGGGAGCTCATCGAGAACAACAGCATCTTCGAGCTGTCGGTTGGCGAGGTGACCCGCGCCGCCCAGTGCAATCGCGGAACGTTTTACTACTATTTTCACGATTTCGATGAACTCGTCGCCATCGCCATAGCCCAGCTGCTGCAGGATAACGAGCTCATCACCGATGCCCTCTGGCATTTTTCGAGCGAGGGCGACCTTTCGGCGTTCGACCGGCGCGACGTCCGCTGCCTGCTGCGGCGCATCGTCATCACCATGAGGGCGGGTGCCGCCGAGCAGGTCGTGCAGGGCATCCATACGATCATCATCGACCGCGTGAGAGAGATCGTCCACCCCGACGGAGAAGAGCTCAAGGCAGATTCGAGCTTTGCGGTGGGCTTTCTGGTCTCGGGCATCATGGGCTTTGTGATGGCGGTCGGCTTTGCCCGGGAGGGCGGCGAGGAGATAGACCTCGAGCAGCCGGGGGACAGCGCGTGCGCGTACCTGAGGGCGGTCGCCATGCAGACGGTGGAAACGGTCGCGCAAGTCGAGGGCGTCGATACATCCGAGCTGCTCGAACGCGTCTCCAAGGAGGCCGATGCCTATCGCGCATCGCGTGCGACGAGTCCCGACGTGGTGAAAGACGCCTAGGGTTTCTCTTGCGGGGCGCCTGTCGCGCATCGCGCGGTGAGTCCCGCGATGCGGTCATAACCTGCATTCATGTGAGCCGGGTTTATAGATATTCCTCCAGCTGTTAACATAGACAACCTGTGGGTAAAGAGACAAAAGCGCCGCCGACGGGCGGGCGTTTTGATTTCGATGAACTCATGTAAGGAAACGAGCATGTTAGATAGATTTACCGATCGAGCGCGCAAGGTCATGTCGATGGCCAAACAGGAGGCGCTCGATCTGCACTCAAATAAGGTGGGCACCGAGCACCTGCTGCTCGCACTCGCCAAGGAGGACGAGGGCATCGCTGCCGAGGCGCTGCGCTCGCTTGATATCTCCTACGACGACATCATGGACACCCTCAAGGAGGTCCAGACCACGGTCCCCGAGCCCAGCGAGGAGACCGAGGCTGCCAAGCTTGCCTTTACGCCGCTCGTCATTAGCGTGATGGAGCGTTCATTCCGCGTGGCGCGCGAGAACAATCAGACCTACGTGTCGACCGAGCACCTGCTCATCGGTATCGTCGAAGAGGGCAACGGCATGGCCATGGACATCCTCATGCGCCTGGGCGTGTCGTCCGCCTCCATCAAAAAGGCTATCGAGAAACTCACCGCCAAGGACCAGGACAAGAAGCGTCCGCTTGCCGGCGCCGGTGCTGGTCGTCCCGGTGCGGGCCTGCCGTTCTTTAGCGGCTCGGATGCCTCTCAGCAAAAGGGGAGTGGCACCGATACGCTCAAGCAGTTCGCCACCAACCTCACGCAAAAGGCGCGCGATGGCGAGCTCGACCCTGTAATTGGTCGCGAAAAGGAAGTCCAGCGTATGATGGAGATCCTTTCGCGTCGCACCAAGAACAATCCGCTTATCTTGGGCGACCCCGGCGTGGGCAAGACGGCCATCGTCGAGGGTCTGGCTCAGCAGATTGCAGCCGGCAACGTGCCCGAGAACCTTATGAACCAGAACATCTGGACGCTCGACCTGCCGGGCCTCGTTGCGGGCGCCAAGTATCGCGGTGAGTTTGAGGAGCGCCTCAAGAACGTGATCCAGGAGGCCACCGAAGCTGACGACGTCATCCTGTTTATTGACGAGATGCACACCATCATCGGTGCCGGCTCTGCCGAGGGCTCCATCGACGCGAGCTCCATGCTCAAGCCCGTTCTCGCACGCGGTGCTTTCCAGATCATCGGTGCCACCACGGCCGAGGAGTTCCGCAAGTACCTCACCAAGGACCCGGCCTTCGAGCGTCGCTTCCAGACCATCGATGTCGAGGAGCCGAGCGTCGAGGACACGGTCAAGATCCTGACCGCGCTCAAGCCGCGCTACGAGGAGCACCACCATGTGCGCTATACGCAGGGTGCTATCGAGGCCGCCGCGAACCTCTCCGACCGCTACATCCAGGATCGCTTCCTGCCCGATAAGGCCATCGACCTCATTGACGAGGCCGGCGCCCGCGCCCGCATCGCCGCCAACCGCGCGCCCGAGCCGGTGCGCGAGGCCGAGCATCGCGTGGAGGAGCTTAAGGCCGCCGCGCAGGAGGCCACCGAGAGCGACGACATGAACAAGGCCGCCGAGATCACCGAGCAGCAAAAGGCTGCCGAGATTGAGCTCGCCGAGGCCAAGGCTGCCTGGACGGCCGAGCTCGACGCCAGCCCGCTCACCATCGATGTGAGTCAGATCGCCGATATCGTGTCCGTGACCTCGGGCGTGCCGGTGTCCTCGCTTACCGAGAGCGAGAGCCGTCGCCTGCTGCAAGCCGAAAGCGTGCTCAAGACGCGCATCATCGGTCAGGATGAGGCTGTCGAGGCCGTTGCCAAGGCCGTGCGCCGCAGCCGCTCGCCGCTCAAGGATCCGCGTCGCCCCGGCGGCAGCTTTATCTTCCTTGGTCCCACCGGCACGGGCAAGACCGAGCTCGCCAAGACGCTCGCCGAGTACCTCTTTGGCAGTAAGGATGCACTCATCAGCTTCGACATGTCCGAGTTCGGTAGCGAGTTCGAGGTCTCCAAGCTCATCGGTAGCCCTCCGGGTTACGTCGGTCACGACGAGGGCGGCCAGCTCACCAAGGCCGTTCGTCGCCACCCGTACTCGGTTGTGCTGTTTGACGAGATCGAGAAGGCGCACCCCGATATCTTCAATATCCTGCTGCAGGTGCTGGAGGAGGGTCGTCTGACCGATAGCCAGGGCAAGACGGTTGACTTCCGCAACACCGTGATCATCATGACGTCCAACGTGGGCGCCCGCGAGATTGCGCAGGATGCGAGCGTTGGCTTTGGCACCACCGGCGAGCAGGGTCTCACGTCGAGTGAGATCCGTGGTCGCGCGATGGGCGAGCTCAAGCGCCTGTTCCGCCCCGAGCTGCTCAACCGTATCGACGACATCGTGGTGTTCCAGAAGCTCTCGGGCGAGAATCTCACCAAGATCGCTCACCTGCTGGTGGACGACCTGCGTCAGCGTTTGATTGCCAACGGCATGAACATCAAGCTCACCGATGCGGCCTATGACAAGATCGTGGCCGAGGGCACCGACCTCACCAACGGTGCGCGTCCGCTGCGCCGTGCCATCCAAAAGCTCATCGAGGATCCGCTGTCCGAGGAACTGCTGGCCGGCGAGTGGGGCGAGGGCGATACCGTCCTGTGCGACGTGGCCGATGGCAAGTTTGTCTTTAGCCGCGGCACGGGCGAGATCCCGGCACCGCGTCCGGCGGGCACACTCGGTGGCGATACCGTCCCGGCGGCACCGCACACCGGCAACGCCGCGCCCGTGAGCGGCGGCGTGACCTCGGGCCCCGGCGGCATGATGCAAGCCGGTTCCGGCGCGCTGTAGGGCGTGGCGACAATTTGATACGCGCAATCGAGGCGCTCTGGCAAGGGCGCCTCGATTTGTAGAGCTGCGAAGTTGTGACCGTTACGCTATGCGGTTCGCCGTTAGCCGATGATGCGAGGGCGCTCGGCGTTTTCGACTGGTTTATGCACGCAAAGTCTGGGAATATACAAGTCGCATGTCTTACTGTCTAACCAGTTGCGCCAAGGAGGCACCATGGACTACAAGATTACCGGTTACGAGCCCGCCCAGCTGTTCCATTTCTTTGAGGAGGTCAGCGCGATCCCCCGTGGGTCTGGCAACGAGAAGGGCATCAGCGATTTCCTGGTCGCGTTTGCCAAGGAGCGCGGTCTCGATGTGTATCAGGATGAGGTCTACAACGTCATCATTCGCAAGCCCGCATCTGCCGGCGCCGAGAATGCCCCGACCGTGATGCTGCAGGGCCACATCGATATGGTGTGCGACAAGTTGGGCTCCGTTGAGCACGACTTTACGACTGATGGTATCGACCTGGTCGTCAAGGACGGCGTCCTCACCGCCAACGGCACCACCCTGGGCGCCGACAACGGCATTGCTGTCGCCCTGATGCTCACCGTGCTCAACGACGATTCGATTGCCCATCCGGCCCTCGAGTGCGTGTTCACCACCGACGAGGAGACCGGCCTGGTCGGCGCCGAGACGCTCGATAAGTCCCAGATTAGCGCCCGCACCATGATCAACCTCGATTCCGAGGAGGAGGGCGTGGCCACCGTCAGCTGCGCCGGCGGTGTCGTCGTTACCTACACCTGCCCGATCGTGCGCGAGCACAAGACCGGCAGCACCCTTACGCTCGAGATCTCCGGCCTGCTGGGTGGTCACTCCGGCGCCGACATCCACCTGGAGCGCGGCAACGGCAACCTCATCATGGCCCGCATCATCGACCGCCTGATGGTTGCCGGCGAGCCCGCCATCGTTAGCTTTAACGGCGGCACCAAGGACAACGCCATCAACCGTGAGTGCAAGGCTGTTCTGGTCTACGCCGACCACGCTGCCGCCGAGGCCGCGACCCAGATCGCAAAGGGCATCATCGCCGACGTCACCGCCGAGCTCGAGGTCTTCGACCCCGGCTTTACCTGCACGGTTGAGATTGCCGACAACACTGAGGTCGAGGCCATGGACCAGAAGTCCGCGCTTGCCCTCATCCGCGCCCTGCGTCTTGCCCCTAACGGCGTGATTCGCCGCAACGTCGCCACCGACGGCTCCGTCGAGGTTTCCTCCAACATCGGTGTGGTTGCCACCTCTGACGACCAGGTCAAGATTATGCTGTCCCCGCGCTCCTCGATCACCTCGCTGCAGAACGAGTTCAAGGACCGCCTGCAGACGCTTGCCGATGTCCTGGGCTTCGACGCCAAGTTTGAGTTCGAGTATCCCGGCTGGAGCTATGCCGAGCATTCGCCGGTCCGCGACATCTTTGTCGAGAGCTATCGCGAGCTCTTTGGCTCCGAGCTGCGCATCGAGTCCATTCACGCCGGCCTTGAGTGCGGCCTGTTTGCCGAGGCCCTGCACGGCCTGGACGCCATCGCCGTGGGCCCGACGCTCTCCGATGTCCACACTCCGGACGAGAGCATGGAGCTTGCTTCTGCCGAGCGCTTCTACGAGCTGCTCATCGACGTCCTCAAGCGCCTTGCCGCGTAAAGGTTGCGCTAGCAGCAGTCCGAGTCACGTGCTAGCGGATTGCAAATGACATTACGAGAGGGGGCATCCGAGCTTTTGCGACGGGTGCCTCCTTCTCTGCTTTTAAGAAATGGGAAATTGATTGGCGTCTAGCCCATATCCGCCTTGATGAGGTCGAGGGTGCGCTGGCAGTTTTCGCGGACGGGGCCGAGCATATGCTCGCGCAGGTCCGCCATGCCGGGCAGATCGGCGTATTCGTCCATGACCTCTTCCATGCAAATGGGCACCTCGTAGGCGAGGTCCATCATGGTCGCAAAGCAAAACTTCTCGGATAGCCCGGCATCGGTAAGCGCCGCCTCCAGCACGGGGTCGCCCATACCGTGGTATCGGCGGATAGCGCCTGGACCGATGCGCCCCACACGATTTTCGCCGCCAACGCTCATGGCAAGGCGCGCCCGGCGGCGCATGCGCTCATACGCCAAACCCGACGCGACATCGTACATGGGTGCGAGCGCCGCGTTTGTGCCTTTGCCAAGGATGAGCGAGTAGTTTTTAGCGTGTGCGTCAGGCGCTCCGATAATGGCGTTATAGAACAACATATAGGTAAAAAGCACAAGATTCATGTGGTGGGGGACTGTGTTAATCAGTCGTTCTTGGATGTCTCGTGTAGTTGGTCCTCCGTCGGCGGTGTATTTCTGGCTTGGCAATACACCGAGCGCCTGGCAAAAGTCCTCCTGATGCAGTCTTTCGATATTTCCGCTGCTATTGACCATTCTGTCGTACCGTTCAACGACGAGCGCGGCTTCGTCTTCAAATGTGCAATAGGAGACGTTGGCAGTTGGAATGCCAACACGCCGAGCCGTTTTCATGCAGACGAATTCGTTTAAGGCCTGATGTTTGAACCCAACGACACCATTTTTGAAGATATGAGTAGTGGGGGATGACCCTAGACATTCGCACCATTGGCCATCATGCCAAGCTAGTGCAAATTTGCCTTGATTGCCGCCCAGGGACCAGCTTTCGTTGGAGCCCATCCATGTCTCTCTTTCGTCATCGCGAATTGCTTTGAGCTTGTGAGCGATTTGAGAATTGGTAAGCGGGCGGTATGCCGAGACCCTGCCGCGGGCGGCGTCTAATTGATCGGCTCGACAAAACTGAACGGCCCCCGCGCAGTCAAGACCGATGTGGCACAAGAGGGCGACGGGGTTGTTGGATGCAACATCATGCTCGGTGGCAATAGCGCGACGCTGCTCTTGACTGTCGGGCAAAAGGCCAAATAGGAACGGGCGGACGATGTTATGGCCATACGTGCGATTGGAAAGCGGCATTGTTAGCGATAACGGTGCTCCGCGATAGGTTGGGGCGTATGCAAAGCTGCAGAGTCCATGCTCGTCTTGCCGGAGAGTGCCGGCGATTTCGCCACAAATGTGGGTCGCGAGTTCCATCTCTGCCATTTATTTCACAACCTTGCAGCCAAAGGAGAGGTTTGAAGTGCCGGAAAGGCCTTGCTCGGCTGCGATTTGGGCCAGCAAGGCACCATAGGAAGATGGCGTTCCTTGTCGAGTGGGTCGTCTGCCTACGCTTGGCTTTGGCAGGGTATTCGAGTTCGCGATAGGGAGGTTCACTATCGTCGTCGGATGTTCGGAGGGCGATGCGATGGAGTCGTTATCGCTTTGCGCGAAGAGACCTATGCCGAGTGCGTTAAAGACGGTCAGCAACTTGTCGAGTCGAATGCCGGTGGCGTCGCCCAGCTCGAGCGATGCGAGCAGGCGTTCCGAAACACCGGCTTTTTTAGCGAGGGCCGCACGGGTGATCCCTTGCGCCTCACGTGCCTGGCGCGCGTAGACGCCAGCTTGGCGCGGTGTGGTGATGGGAAGGGCATCCACGGCGATCTCCTAACGTGCAGACTTTTGCATATCAGTATGACATGCAAAAGTCTGCATGAAAAGGCCTCATGCAAAACTCTGCATGAGGCCTTGCACGGACGTTTAGTTTTGAAGGGTGTTTTACAGCGCCAAAAACCCCAAGTGTTCCAGCAGAATCTTGAGGCCGATAAGGATAAGCACAACGCCGCCCACGATGGTGGCGGGCTTTTCGTAGCGCGCGCCAAAGGTGTGGCCAATCGCCACGCCGGCGACGGAGAAGACAAAGGTCGTGATGCCAATGAGCGATACGGCGGGAACGATGTCGACGGAAAGCGCGGCAAACGAGATGCCCACGGCCAGGGCGTCGATTGAGGTGGCGATGGCAAGGATCAGGTACTCGCCCAGGTCAATCTTTTCGGCATCCTTGCCGTCGCCTTCGTTCTCGTCCTCGGTAAAGGCCTCCCACAGCATTTTGCCGCCGATAAAGGCGAGCAGGGTGAAAGCGATCCAATGGTCGATGGGGCTGATGATGCCCATGAACTGGCTACCAAGGGCCCACCCAATTACGGGCATGCCGGCCTGGAAACCGCCAAAGAACAGGCCGAGTATCACGGCGACCTTAAGGTTGATCCTTTTCATGCCAAGGCCCTTGCAGATGGATACGGCAAAAGCGTCCATCGAAAGGCCAACGGCGAGCAACACAAGCTCTGCGAGTCCCATAGTCTGGCTCCCTCTCTGCGGGCGGGCCCGCGTGTACCTCTTGGGGGAGTAACAAAAAAGACCCGTGGCGTACGCGTTGCGCGCACAGCCACGAGTCTCGTTCATTAAGGCAAGCCAGGCCGCATCGGCCAGTGTGTTGACTTGCCGCGCCACCGGAGGCGAACCCGATCACGCGACTACTCCCTCATTTATGCGAATCCCGATGCTACCACATGAACAGCTGATTTGGGTTGGGCTCTCAGCTGTGTTCGCTCATTCTGTAAGCATCGGATTTCGCAAGCGCCGCAGGGACAAACCGTGAGAAACTATTTAGCGTTTATGGAGCGTATACGATGGGAGCGATGCCTTGGATAAGAACGAGCTGCAAAAGCGTATGGAACAGGCCATCCGCCTGACGGCACCTGGTCAGCCGATCCGCACCGCCCTCGACATGATCATCGCCGGTCACCTGGGCGCCCTTATCTGCGTCGGCGACACCGAAAACGTGCTCGCTGCCGGTAACGACGGCTTCCCGCTCAACATTTCGTTTACCTCGAACCGCCTGTTCGAGCTTTCCAAGATGGACGGCGCCATCGTTATCGATGGCGACCTCACCCAGATCCTGCGCGCCAACTTCCACCTCAATCCCGATCCCTCGCTCGCCACGAGTGAGACGGGCATGCGTCACCGTACTGCCGCTCGCATGTCGGTGCTCACCGATGCCATCGTGATCTCGGTTTCGGCTCGTCGCGCCGTCGTCAACGTGTACGTCCACGGCAAGAGCTACGAGATCCAGCCCGTCACCACCATCATGAGCTCGGTCAACCAGCTCGTCGCCACGCTCCAGACTACCCGTCAGTCGCTCGATCGCTCCCTGCTGCGCCTGACGGCCCTTGAGCTCGACGACTACGTCACGCTCGCCGACATCACCGGCATCTTTTCGAGCTTCGAGATCATGCAGCAGGCAAAGACCGAGCTTAAGGATTGCATTGTCAAGCTGGGCAACCAGGGCAAGCTCGTGCAGATGCAGCTCGAGCAGCTCGCCGGCTCCAGCATGGATACCGAGTACGACCTGATGATTCGCGACTACGCGAGCGATTCCTCCGAGGCCAACGCCGAAAAGATCCGCGCCGAGCTGAGCCGCATGACGCCTAAGGACCTGTCCGACCCGCAGCACGTGGCGGCAGTTCTGGGCTATGACGACTTGGACGAGGACTCCGTCATGACGCCGCTGGGCCTGCGCACGCTTTCGCGCGTGTCCGTCGTGCGCGACGGCGTGGCCGAGAAGATCGTCGACGAGTATGGCTCGCTGCAGGAGCTCATGGACGACATCAGCGAGGATCCGGAGCGCTTGGGCGACTTTGGCGTCAACAACCCTGCCATTCTTGCGGACTCGCTGTACCGCATGAAGGGCACCAAACAGGGGAACGCATAATGGCGCCCGTATGCGCCGTGGTCGTTGCCGGCGGCAGCGGCCAGCGCTTTGGAAATCCCGGCGGCAAGCAGCTCGTTAACGTGGCGGGCCGTCCGCTCATGAGCTGGTCCATCCGCGCGTTCGATCGTAGCGACAAGGTCGGCCATATCGTCGTGGTTTGCCCTGCCGAGCGCCGTGCCGAGATGCGCCGCTTGGCTATCGACCCGTTTGACTATGACACGCCCATCAGCTTTGCCGATGCCGGCGATACTCGTCAGGATTCCACCCGCGCCGGCGTGCACGCGGTGCCGGCGGGTTTCGAATATGTCGCTATCCACGACGGCGCCCGTCCGCTCATTACGACCGAGGCCATCGACCACGCTATCGACGTGCTCGTGAGCGACCGCTCGCTCGACGGTGTCGTGTGCGGCCAGCCCGCGATCGACACGCTCAAGATCGTCGATGGCGACAATATCGTCGAGACGCCGCCGCGTGAGCTCTACTGGGCAGCGCAGACGCCGCAGATCTTTAGCGTCGATGCTATGAAGCGCGCCCATGCTGCAGCCATTGCCGAGGGCTTTATCGGCACCGATGATTCGTCGCTGGTCGAGCGCATGGGTGGGCGCGTCCGCTGCGTCCAGAGCCCGCGCGATAACCTTAAGGTGACGGTGCCCGAGGACCTGCGTCCCGTAACCGCGATTCTGCTTGGCCGCATGGCCGAGGGAGAGGACCTTCCCCATGTTCAGTAACCTGCGCATTGGCCATGGCTACGACGTCCACCGTCTGGTGGAGGGGCGTCGATGTATCATCGGCGGTGTCGACATTCCCTACGAGCGCGGCCTGCTGGGCCACTCGGATGCCGATGTACTCGCGCACGCCTTGGCCGACGCCATTCTGGGCGCCTGCCGCGGGGGAGACATCGGCAAGCTATTCCCCGATACCGACCCCGCCTATGAGGGTGCCGATTCGATGGTGCTGCTCGCTCGCGTGATGGACTATGCGCGCGAGCTGGGCTTTGAGTTTGTCGATGCCGATTGCACCATTGCCTGCCAGCAGCCTAAGATCACCCCACACCGCGATGCCATGCGCGCCAACCTTGCCCATGCCTTGGGCGTTGACGTCGAAAACGTGGGCGTCGCCGCCACTACGACCGAAAAGCTCGGTTGGGAAGGCCAGGGCGAGGGAATCGGCGCCTGGGCCGTCTGCCTGCTACAGAAAACCGTTAAGGAGTAACGAATGCGTATCTACAACAGCGCTACCCATAAAAAGGAAGAGTTCCAGCCCATCGAGTCCGGCAAGGTCCGCATGTACGTGTGCGGCCCCACGGTCTACGACAACATCCACATCGGCAACGCCCGTACGTTCATCAGCTTTGACGTGATTCGCCGCTGGCTTATCGCGAGCGGCTACGAGGTCACGTTCGCCCAGAACCTCACCGATGTCGACGACAAGATCATCAAGCGCGCCAACGAGCAGGGCCGTACGGCTGCCGAGGTCGCGACGGAGTTCTCCGACAAGTTCATCGGCGTCATGCGCGCCGCCAACGTGCTCGATCCCGATGTGCGCCCCCGCGCCACCAAGGAGATCGGCCCCATGATTGCCATGATCAAGACGCTTATCGAGCAGGGCCACGCTTACGCAGCCGATAACGGCGATGTGTACTTTGCCGTGCGCAGCGATCCCAACTATGGTCAGGTCTCGGGCCGCAACATCGACGACCTTATGGTTGGCGCGCGCATCGAGGAGAACGAGGACAAGAACGACCCGCTCGACTTTGCCCTGTGGAAGGCCGCCAAGCCCGGCGAGCCCAGCTGGCCGAGCCCCTGGGGCGAGGGCCGTCCCGGTTGGCACACCGAGTGTGCCGCCATGGTGCATCGTTACCTGGGCACTCCGATCGACATCCACGGCGGCGGCTCCGACCTTGCCTTCCCGCATCACGAGAACGAGTGCGCCCAGGCCACCTGCGCCTGGCACCAGGGCTTCTCCAACACCTGGATGCACACGGGCATGCTGCTGGTAGACGGCGAGAAGATGTCCAAGTCGCTCGGCAACTTCTTTACGCTGGCCGAGGTGCTCGAGCAGCACTCCGCTGCCGCCCTGCGCCTGCTGATGCTGCAGACGAGCTATCGCTCGCCGCTCGACTTTTCTTGGGAGCGCCTGGAGGGTGCCGAGAACTCGCTCACGCGTATCGCCGGTACGGTCGAGAACCTGCGCTGGGCCGCGAACCATGCGACGGCCGATGCCGATGAGGCAGCATCCGAGGCGTTTGCCGCCAAGGCCGCCGAGACCCGTGCCACCTTTAAGGGGTGCATGGACGACGACTTTAACACCGCTGGTGCCATGGGTGCCGTCTTTGGCTTTGTGACCGAGTGCAACCAGTACCTGGAGCAGGCGGGCGACGCTGCCGACAAGGCCGCCGCGCTTGCCGCCGCCGACACGCTGACCGAGCTGCTCGATACGTTTGGCGTCGAGCTTCCCGAGCCCAAGGTCGAGCTGCCGCTGGGCCTGCTGGGCGTTGCCGCCGGTTTGGTTGCCTACACGGGTGACGACGTGGACGAGGCCGCTGCCAAGATTCTCGAGGCCCGCGCCGAGGCCCGCGCCGCCAAGAACTGGGATCTGGCCGACGCCATCCGCGATCAGCTCAAGGACCTGGGCCTCACCATTGAGGATACCGCCGCCGGCACCCGTATCAAATCTCTCTAATCCCCGCGGGTTTCCCAAGCACCCGACCTTGCCGTTCAAACCGTCGCTCGCGTACTCAAGTACGCGTCGCTCCTCTTTCACGGCAATCTCGGGCACTTGGAAAACCCGTACCGACCGCTTGAGCTATTCGTCT
The DNA here is from genome assembly GCA_902478935.1 of uncultured Collinsella sp. Classification (GTDB taxonomy): domain Bacteria; phylum Actinomycetota; class Coriobacteriia; order Coriobacteriales; family Coriobacteriaceae; genus Collinsella. The sequence continues at coordinate 12,518 of CABSMV010000014.1, forward strand.
TAAGCGGTCGCTTCTTTTGTCCTGTTTGAAAAGTATTTAAAGGAGGCCGCTTTATGGCCGACAATCGCAAGCGTGCATCGCGTGGAGGCAAGCAGGCTGCTTCTGGCTCGCGTCCGATTCGCCGCAATGATCGCGCTGCCGCTCCCAAGAGCCAGCGCGATCGTACCCAGGCCGCACGTCCGCAGCGCGATCGCAACCGCGACGCTGTCCAGGCTCCCAAGGGCGAGTTTATCGAAGGTCGTCGTGCTGCCGCCGAGGCGCTACGCACTGGTTTTCCCATCAAGTGCGCGCTCATCGCCGAGGGCGGGGAGCGCGATGCCGCCTTGTCGCGCCTGGTCGACGACCTCAACGCCGCGGGTGTCCGCATTAAGTATGTGCCGCGCGCGCAGCTCGACGCGCTGTCGAGCCATGGCGCCCACCAGGGCATCGCGCTCGAGGTGGGCAACTTCCCCTATGCCGATGTCACCGATATTCTCGACCGCGCAGGCGAGGGCCCGGCACTTGTCGTGGTGCTCGACCACGTGACTGACGACGGCAACTTTGGCGCCATCGTGCGCTCCGCCGAGGTTGTGGGCGCGGCCGGCGTCATCATCGCCAACAAGCGTGCCGCCGGCGTGACCGTGGGCAGCTACAAGACTTCAGCCGGCGCTGTCATGCATCTGCCTATCGCGCAGGTGCCCAACATCGCCCGTGCGCTCGATGACCTCAAGGCCGCTGGCTTTTGGGTGGGCGGTGCCTCTGAGCACGCCGAAGGCAGTTGCTGGGATGCTCCCTTCGAGGGTCGCGTGGCGCTCGTCATGGGCTCCGAGGGCGACGGCATCTCGCGCCTGGTGCTCGAGAAATGCGACTTTTTGACCAAGCTTCCCCAGCGCGGCATGACCGAGAGCCTCAACGTGGCACAGGCGACTACGGCCCTCTGCTTTGAGTGGCTGCGCCGCAACGCCGGCGAGCTCATGGGGGAGGAGTAGCGCATGTCCAAAAAGAACCGTGCCAAGTCCAAAGCCAAGCGCTTTGGCGAGGGCTCGGCCAAGCCGATTGTTTCGGCCGCGACCTATGGCGTGGGCGGCAATGCGTTTGCGCAGGCTATCGCCGACCCAGTCTCGACGGTGCACTCCAATAAGCCCGAGCTGTTGGTGGTCGACGGTTACAACGTGATCCACTGCACGCCGCGCTACGAAAAGCTCGTGTACGACCATTCCGACGATCCGTATTCCAGCGACGTTCACGATATGGCGCGCACCGCCCTCATCAACGACGTCGCCGCCTTTGCCCAGGGCCGTTACGAGGCCGTGATCGTGTTTGACGGCGCGGGCAATATCTCCAGTGAACGTCCCAACCTGCCGGCCCGCGGCGTGCGCATCGAGTTCTCGCCGACGGGTGTTTCAGCCGATACCGTGGTGCAAAAGCTCTGCATCGAGGCGCGCGAGGAAGGCCGCGCATGCTCCGTGGTATCGAGCGACGGCACAATCCAGGCCGTCGTCATGGGCAAGGGTGTCACGCGCATCTCGAGCCGTATGCTGGTGGACGAGATCAAACAGATCGACAACGACGTGCACGAGGCCGAGGAGGCCCCGCAGATCAAGATGACCCTGGGCAGCCGTCTAAGCCCCGAGGCCCTGGCCAAGCTCAAGGCGTTGCGCGGACGGTAGGGGAGTTGGCGGGGCAATGCTGCCTTGCTAACTCCATTCAGCGATGTCGATCATTCTTTCGAGGCGCCACGTTAGCGCCTCTTTTAGATAAGGCAGCCTTGCCGTGAGCGCGTCGTTTCTTGAAAGAATCTCGATTGCCTCGTCAACGAAGCCTTCGAGTTTGTCGCCGTCAAACCAGCCCATGTCCTCGACGAGCAACATTTGTTTGGCGGGGCTTGAATGAAATTGTGCGCTGGTAAAACTGTGCTCTCCCGCCCTAAGCTCCTCTAGCGATATGTTGCACCAGAGCGATGAGCCCGAATCGAAGATGGGGGCAGGTCTGCAGGCTTGCGTGTTTACGTTTCGCACGAGGCCGAAGTTGCGCCAATGACGATCGTAGTTGGCAATGATGTCGTCACATACGATCATGCGGTCAAGGGCATCCTTGACGCCTGTCACCCCGAGCTCCTCGCAGTTTGCTACATATCGTTCGTAGTCGGTTAGCCGTTCATCTGCGTTTGCGTGCTGGTTTACATAGAACGCAGGGACATACTCTTCTTCATCAGTTAAGAAGACATCGCATGTGCTCAGGGCGGAAGTGCCCGTGCCCTCGAGCGAGTAAGGCACATAATCGCAGGCGTTTAGGATGCGACGGTGGAGCGTGGTCGCCACCAGCTCGTTATAAGGTTCCTGGTTCAGGTGCGCTCCTGCCTTATGCAGAATTCGACGCCCGCCCTCGCATGTCCAGTACTTTTGAAGATTGCCGTCCGAGGTGTTGTCGGGCTTTGCGGCAGCCGCTTTTCCCTCTGGGGCGAAGGGTGCAATGGTTAGCGAGACGTCATCAAAGGCATTATTGAAGAAATTGATATCTTCCCACGCGAGGCCGGAGTCTTGGGGCCTAATCCAATACTGGTCGGATAAGGAGAGGCCGAGATTTCGCTGTACGAGTTCATCGGGAACATCGACTGCGGCTTCTGCAAGCAGGGAGGCTAGCCCAATGCGTGCGAGCGGGATACCGCGGCCGCGCCACCAGATGCGGAAGGAGTCGAGCGATATGGGGCTATTAGGGCCAAATACTCCAATAGGGGCGTGGGCGTAATCGATGTCGGCGCCGATGTGGGTAAAGTCTTTTCGTGATGTGCTGTAGACCAGCTGAGCGACTTCGTGCGTGCGGTTCATGAGGGTGAACGCGATCTCGCTCTTACCGTGGCCGCGGCGGGGACGTCCCCCCGTTTTGGTCACGGAGCGGAGTCGCGTGTCGACGCTGTCTTTGTTGATGAGCCATACACCAGAAGCCTTGCGGGCATCAAGTGCTCCGTTTTTTATGAGCTCCTGCACCCTGCGCGGAGTGATGCCGAGCAGCTCGGCGGCTTCTTTGGTAGTAAGCATCGCGAAACCCTTCGCCAGAACGAATAGTTTTATATATAGCAATTGTAATTAAAACTATTCGTTCTGACGAATAGTTTTGAGATTGAGGACGAACCGACAGAAATGAACGGGCCTGGTACCTGTTGTTGCTGGATTTTGCATATTTGTATAACGCCGTGTGGCCTGTTGCGCCCCGTCCGTAATTCCTTTATTCTTAACAGGCTTCGCGCGAAAGCGCCAAGTGTGCCAGTGTGGCGCAACGGTAGCGCAACTGATTTGTAATCAGTGGGTTGCAGGTTCGATTCCTGTCACTGGCTCCATGAGAGTTTCGGGCTCTGTCTCCAATTGGGACAGGGCCCGTTTCTTATTTTGGTGAGTTATCGGGCAAGACATCCGTCTCGTTCCCCAATTTGTCTCAATCTGTAACACCAAGACGGTTTAATCGTTTCTAACTGTTACAGATCGAGACAATGCCAGGTGCTAGCAGAAAAACATCTCGATCTATAACAGATAGGGGAGGAAAACCTATCTAACTGTTACAGAATGAGACGCGAGCTGGGGTCTCTGCGTAATATCTCAATCTGTAACAGATTGGGGAGAAAATGTTCTCTAGACGTTACAGATCGAGACAAAGGCCGGACCGGCTCTAGTCATCCACGCTCGGTCAAGCCAGGAAGCCCCGATCTCGACCTATATATAGGTGCAAATAAGCTGGTATCGAAGTTCAATACTGAAGGTGTACTCCACTACACCAAAGTGTTACCTCGGGAAACGTCACCTCAGTATCCAAAACTATCGACCTTCATATCCAAACTCAACAAAACCGCAGGTCATAGCTATATAGATACGCCCGGCACCGTGTATCTAGAGGTTTTCGTTGACAGCCCACAAGGTTGCATCGTATTATCTTTTTCGTTCGCGGGGGCGGCGGTCCAAAAGACCAAAGGACCTGCGGATACTTGAACGATTGGGAGTTTGCCCGAGTGGTTAATGGGGACGGGCTGTAAACCCGTTGGCTCTGCCTACATAGGTTCGAATCCTATAGCTCCCACCCGTCAAGTGCCTGTATAGCTCAGTCGGTAGAGCACTTCGTTGGTAACGAAGAGGTCACCAGTTCAAGTCTGGTTGCAGGCTCCATCCGGCGGTGTAGCTCAGTTGGTTAGAGCACACGGTTCATACCCGTGGCGTCACTGGTTCGAATCCAGTCACCGCTACCATAGGTAACACGGTGGCTTCTCAATAGTATGTTGAGAGGCCACTATGGTATAAAGGCAAAGTCCCGTCCGGGGACGACCTGTTTAGAGGAGGGCTTTATGGCCAAAGAGAAGTTTGAGCGCACTAAGCCGCATGTTAACATCGGCACCATTGGTCACGTCGACCACGGCAAGACCACGCTGACCGCCGCCATCACCAAGGTTCTCTCTGAGACCGAGGGCTGCAAGGCTGACTTCACTGCGTTCGAGAACATCGACAAGGCTCCCGAGGAGCGCGAGCGCGGCATTACGATCTCCGTCTCCCACGTCGAGTACGAGACTGCTGCCCGTCACTACGCTCACGTTGACTGCCCGGGCCACGCTGACTACGTCAAGAACATGATCTCTGGCGCTGCTCAGATGGACGGCGCTATCCTGGTCATCGCTGCTACCGACGGCCCCATGGCTCAGACCCGCGAGCACATCCTGCTCGCCCGTCAGGTCGGCGTTCCCTACATCGTCGTCTTCCTGAACAAGTGCGACATGGTCGACGATGACGAGCTCATCGACCTCGTCGAGATGGAGACCCGTGAGCTCCTCTCCGAGTACGATTTCCCCGGCGACGACATCCCCGTCATCCGTGGCTCCGCTCTGGGCGCTCTCGAGGGCGACGCCAAGTGGATGGACGCCATTCGCGAGCTCATGAAGGCCGTCGACGAGTACATCCCGACGCCTGCTCGTAACAACGACCTCCCGTTCCTGATGGCCGTTGAGGACGTTATGACCATCTCCGGCCGTGGTACCGTTGCTACTGGCCGTGTCGAGCGCGGTGAGCTCAAGCTCAACGAGCCCGTCGAGATCGTCGGCATCAAGGATACCCAGAACACCGTCGTTACCGGTATCGAGATGTTCCGTAAGTCCATGGACTTCTGCGAGGCTGGCGACAACGTCGGTCTGCTGCTCCGCGGCATCAAGCGTGAGGACATCGAGCGCGGCCAGGTTCTCTGCAAGCCCGGTTCGGTTACCCCGCACACCAAGTTCACCGGCGAGATCTACGTTCTGACCAAGGAGGAGGGCGGCCGTCACACCCCGTTCTTCGATGGTTATCGTCCTCAGTTCTACTTCCGTACCACCGACGTTACCGGTACGGTCAAGCTCCCCGAGGGCACCGAGATGGCTATGCCTGGTGACCACATCACCATCGAGGGCGACCTCATCCACCCGATCGCCATGGAGGAGGGCCTGCGCTTCGCTATCCGCGAGGGTGGCCACACCGTCGGTTCGGGCATCGTCTCCACGATCATTGAGTAAATTAGCTCTTTGATATAGCTGACTTAGAGAACCCGGCACTTATATGGGTGCCGGGTTCTTTTCTGCAATGGATATTGAGCCGTTGCTGGTGTCGAGAGGATCGATAATGGTCCTGGATGCACCGTCGATTAGCTCTCGATGGCTTCATTGATGTGTTCCAAATATGAATGGATCCACCGAGAACCAATTGACTCGAGGTTTTCATTGACAGCACTTACGTGGAGCTGATAAAGTAACAACTCGTGCCCGTACGGGGCGGAAATGAAAGGTTCAGGATACATGCGTACTCTAGTTACTCTTGCGTGCACTGAGTGCAAGCGCCGCAACTATACGACCACCAAGAACAAGTCGACCATGCCTGATCGTATGGAGATTAAGAAGTATTGCCCCTGGTGCCGTCACCACACGCTGCACAAAGAGACTCGCTAGTCTCTAGTCACATACGCCAGTAGTTCAATTGGTAGAGCATCGGTCTCCAAAACCGAGTGTTGAGGGTTCGAGTCCTTCCTGGCGTGCCAGTCATTATTCCGTAAGCTCCCACTTGGGGGCTTACGGTTTACTCATGTATAAGCGCATTGCGCGGAGGTAACCCAAATGGCCAACAAGAAGAACAAGAAGAAGGCTCAGCAGCCGGCACCTGCCAACAAAGCTGCCGCCAACTCCAAGGTTGAGGCCAAGAAGGCCGTTGCCAAGAAGAACGAGAAGGCTGCGAAGTCCAAGAAGAACGAGAAGCCTGGTTTCTTCGCCCGCACCAAGAAGTATTTCGCTTCGGTCAAGTCCGAGATGAAGCGTGTCACGTGGCCCGATAAGAAGGAGCTCGTGAACTACTCGGTCGTCGTCTGCGCTTCTCTGGTCGTCGTCGGCGTCGTCATCGCTCTGCTCGATGCTGGCTTTGGCGAGGCTCTTGCTCTGTTCTCTGGATTGAGGGGCTAAACCATGTCTAAGCGTTGGTACGTCGTTCACACTTACTCTGGATACGAGAACCGCGTTAAGTCCGATCTCGAGCATCGCATCGAGACCATGGGCATGCAGGACCGTATCTTTGATATCGAGATTCCTATGGAGCGCGTCACCGAGATTAAAGAGGGTGGCAAGCGCGAGACCAAGGATTCCAAGATTTTCCCGGGTTATGTCCTGGTCCGCATGGAGATGGATGACGATGCTTGGACGTGTGTTCGTAACACGCCTGCCGTCACCGGTTTCCTAGGCGGCAACGGCAAGCCCGCTCCGCTTTCCCGCGACGAGTACAATAAGATGACTCGTCGTCCCGGTAAGGGCGATTCGCCCAAGCGCACCTCGGTTGATATTCAGGTCGGCACGTCCGTCCGCGTCACCGATGGCCCGCTTACCGACTTTGATGGCAAGGTCTCCGAGGTTAACACCGAGGCTGGCAAGCTCAAGGTCACGCTGATGATCTTTGGCCGCGAGACGCCGGTCGAGCTCGACTTTAACCAGGTCGCTGTCATCGCTTAAGTTTTCGTCCGTTCGCGCGAGCGTGCTTCTTCTGTGACTGCTCATCTCAGGAGTGCTTCTAACACGTGCGTGCTTACGATATAGCAAGTACTTCACACTCGTGATTCGAAAGGAATGACCATGGCTGAGAAGAAGGTTGCCAACGTCATTAAGCTCCAGATTCCTGCTGGTGCAGCTAACCCCGCTCCTCCCGTCGGCCCCGCCCTGGGTGCTGCTGGCGTGAACATCATGCAGTTCTGCCAGGCCTTTAACGCCGAGACGCAGGACAAGAAGGGCGACATCATCCCCGTTGAGATCTCTGTCTACGAGGACAAGTCCTTCTCCTTCATCACCAAGACCCCGCCGGCGGCTCACCTCATCAAGAAGGAGCTGAACCTCAAGTCTGGTTCCGCTAAGCCCCAGGCCGACAAGGTTGGTCAGCTCTCCCAGGAGCAGCTCACCAAGATCGCCGAGATCAAGATGCCGGACCTCAATGCCAACGACATTGACGCCGCCAAGAAGATCATCGCCGGTACCGCCCGTTCCATGGGTGTCACCATCGCTGAGTAGCGATTTCTTATGGTAACAACGGATGCTCCGACCGGGGTGCCCGTTAAATGTGTGCAATAGGGCACACGATACGATGTGGGAGGGCTCACGCCCGTTTAACCACAGGAGGTAATGCACATGGCTAAGCATGGTAAGAGCTATAACGCCGCTGCCGAGAAGATCGACCGCGCCACGCTCTACACCCCCCTTCAGGCTGCCAAGCTCATCAAGGAGCTCGACACCGCCAAGTTCGACGAGACCGTCGAGGCCCACTTCCGTCTGGGCATCGATACTCGTAAGGCTGACCAGAACATCCGTGGTTCCATCTCCCTGCCCCACGGCACCGGCAAGACCGTTCGTGTTGCCGTCTTCGCCGAGGGCGAGAAGGCCCGCGAGGCTGAGGCTGCCGGCGCCGACATCATCGGTTCCGACGAGCTCGTCGCCCAGATCCAGAAGGGCGAGATCAACTTCGACGCCGCTATCGCTACGCCGAACATGATGGCCAAGGTTGGCCGCATCGGTAAGATCCTTGGTCCCCGTGGCCTCATGCCGAACCCCAAGCTCGGCACCGTGACCATGGACGTCGCCAAGATGGTCTCCGAGCTCAAGGCCGGCCGCGTTGAGTATCGCGCCGATCGCTACGGCATCTGCCACGTGCCCCTGGGCAAGAAGTCCTTCTCCGAGCAGCAGCTCGTTGAGAACTACGCTGCCCTGTACACCGAGATCCTGCGCGTCAAGCCCTCTTCTGCTAAGGGCAAGTACGTCAAGTCCATCTCCGTGTCTTCCACCATGGGCCCTGGCGTCAAGGTCGATCCCGCTGTTCAGCGTGACTTCCTGGCTGAGTAACTGCTAGTTACTGCCTGAGTACAGCAAGCATTGCTAAAGAAACCCGGTTCTGCCTTGTGCAGGACCGGGTTTCTTTCTATCGCGTCAAAACCATCACAAAGGGGACAGTGTCCTCTTTGTGATGGTTACCAGGGTGTTCTGGCTGTTGAGGACTCGATAGCATCGTGGCGTTTGAGCTCGCGGCGCATGGTTTGCGAGTTGAGCCAGGCTGCCTGCCAGCCACGGATGGGGTAGCGCGTCTGGTCGAGCTCAAACTGCGTATAGCCGCAGGCGTTGATGATCGTCGTTCCACACACATGCTGCCGCTCGCGCTGAAAATCGTAACCGTAGCTTTGGTGTACATGCCCATGCACCATGTAGTCGGCTCCCCAGGACTCAAGCGCCGTGTTAAAGCACTCAAACCCTCGATGCGGTAGATCGTCCAGATCACCCATACCTGCGGCGGGCGCATGGGTAAGCAGAATGTCGCACCCGCCGACCATCCTAACCTTACGCGACAGCTTACGCATACGCTTGGACATCTCGCGTTCGGTGTACATGTTGGCGCCGTCGCGATAACGCATGGACCCGCCAAGGCCCGCAATGCGAATCCCTCGGTACGTGTACACGCTGTCTTCTACGCAGATACATCCGCCCGGTGCATGACGCGCGTAGCGGTCATCGTGGTTGCCACGCACGTAGAGGAGCGGCTTGTTGATGACGGTGACCAAAAACTCAAGATAGTCCGGGTCCAGATCGCCGGCGGACAAAATCAGGTCGACTCCCTCAAAGCGTTCCTTGCGAAAGCACTCCCAAAGGCATCGTTCTTCGGTATCGGCTATGGCAAGGATTTTCATAGGGCAGGGACTTTCGGCTTATCGTCGAGCTGCGGAATGGTGCCTACCACGTTGTCCGCCAGCCAATTCATCTCGACAATCTGCGTGCTCGGCAGCGGAGGGAAGCCTTCGATCTGTACCACGCCGTTCTGGCTGTGGAGCTCGCCGCCAAAGGGGTTGATGGATCCCTCAACAATGCCATTGCGGAGGAGCTGAACAAGCTTGCGCGTCTGATAAGGCAGGCCCGGAGCGTAGCGAATGTCGATAACGCCTGAGCTCATGCCGTACCAGTAGTTGACGGCGCGCACTTGGCTGTCGTCGCTGGTCTCATCCCAGGTGCCATGCAGCAGGCTTCGTACGATAAGTTCGTAGTAGCGCCCCCAGTTCCAGACGGGCATGGCGATGCCGGTAACCTTGCCATCGACCAAGCGGTGAAGCCCGTAGGCAGTGGGATCTTCCAGCGACTTTGACATGTCAGTGCCGGTCATGACGCTTACGCCTTCGCGGCACATGGCTTCGGCAAGACCGCCGGCGGGCACATCGCCCCAGGTGAGGATGACCTGCGCGCGGGGGTCGAGCAGCGAGGCGCCAATCGCAAAGGCATTGATCTCGCTGAGTGCGCCCGAGGCGAAGACCGACGCGTGGTAACCGATGCGGTGGTTGTCCGCCATGCTGGCGGCAAGGGCGCCCAGGAGAAACTTGGCCTCGTACATCTTGCCAAAGTACGAACGGACGCTTTGATGGGGAAGGCCGATAGAGCAGTTGAGGAACCGAACCAGGGGATACTCAACGGCAGCCCTGAGCGTGTATTCCATCAGGCGGTGCGAGGTCGAGAAGATGACGTTTGCTCCATGTTTGACGGCCGTTTCCACGGCGGCGTAGAACACATCCGGATCGTGACAGTCCTCGAACGCCTCGGTGCGCACGATACCGCCAAAATGCTCATCGAGATACTGACGCCCTTGGTCGTGCAGGCTGTCCCAGCTCGACGTCGCACAGGGGAACTCATGGATAAAGGCGATGCGCAGGGGGTTGGCCGTCGAGTAGACGGTCTTGCCCATAAAGAAGTTGAGCACGCCAGCGGTGGACTTGGCGGGCGTTTCTTCCTCGTCGACGCTCGGTGCTTCGACAAGATCGACCTTGTCCTCGTCATTTTTGCCGGCAATGACCAGCTCGCGCCAAATCTTGCACAGGCGGTTTACGACGATATCCGTCGGCGTATCCAGCAGGCGGTCCTGGTTGTACACATTGAGGTACACGAGCATGGCGTCGGCAGGCGTAATGTCCAGGTGGTCGCCGCCTGCGCGAAGGTAGGCGCGCTTAAAGAGCAGGAAGGTGTGGCGCAGGTAGTCGACCTTTTTCTGCGGCCATTTTTCGATAAGGTTCTGACCGAGCATCTTGGCGAGCGTCTCGTAGCTTCCCTCACGCGAGAAGTCGATCTCGTATAGGGGGCAGACGCGCCAAAACGCGCAGAACTCGCCGTACAGGCGGCTTTCGACGGAATCCCATGTGCCGGGGTAGAGACGGGTGACCTTGGCCGAAACCGTCGGGGCGTCTAGGAATTTGAGGACACTGACGCGTTTGTTGCCTTCTTGGACATAGAACCGATGCATGAACTCGGTGACGATGACGGGGTCGCGATAGCCCTCGGTCACCTGGATGTCGTAGAGGTTGGACCACTTGCGGGCGAACTCGGTGCTAAACGGAAGCAGAGGCATAAAGTTACACGAAAAGGCGGACTGACGGCCCTTGGTGACCGTGCCGACGACCATTTCGAGCGGAATATCCCGCAGGCCGACATTCTCTCGCTGACCTAAGGGGAGCTGAGCAACCAAGCTATCGAGGTCCGTAAGGTATGGATGCTCGCTTTGGCTAATGGCGCGTCGACGTCCTTGCTCGCCGCGCTTGCGTGCTTGACGATAGGCCTCTTCCATAATGTTGCTCCCTTAGTCGTTTAAACAACTATATGAACCATGGTACCACGAATGAAAACCACTACAAAGATGCCTGACCCCTTTGCGGTGGTTTAGGCGATGATGGGGGCGATGGCGCGGATGCAGGCGTCGGCAGCGGTGAAAGTGGTGCTGTCGTCGCTGACGATAAAGATGATCTTTCCTTTGATGCCAAAGTCGCCGATTTCGCTAAAGAGCACGTAGGGCTCCTTGTCAAAGCCCGAGATGGGAAGCACGGCGGCCTTGGTGGCATCGGTGAGCTCGTCTGCCAGCGCGTCAAGGGAAGCCCACTTGGACGTGTCCTTTACGGCTACGGGCACGGCCACGCGCCCAAAGGGCATCAAATGCACGAGCGTGTTCTTGGAGATGTTGGAGTTGGGCACAATGATGGTCTGTCCACAGGCATCCTCAATCGTTGTATGGCGCCAAGTGATGTCTTGGACCACGCCGGATACGCCGCCGACCTCGATATTGTCGCCGGGTTTGATGATGCCCATAAAGGTCACTTGCATGCCGCCGATAAGGTTTGACAGCGTGTCCTGAAAGCCGAGCGAGATGGCGATGCCGCCGACGCCAAGAGCGGCGACGAGCGCGTTTGCGTTAATGCCAAAGCAGTTGTCGAGGATAAAGCTGCCGCCGATCATCCAAATGACGGCGCGCGCGATGTTGATGAAGATACTCGATGCCGGAAGCGGGTTATCGTCTCGGTTAAGCAGATGGTTCAGGGTCTTGGATACGACCTTGGCGGCGACGGCGGTGCTTATCGCCAAGATAACGGCCCAGATGATGTTGTGGACCCACCGTTGCTCAAAGAAATGAAGAATCGGCTCAAACAATTCCATGTAGGGAAAACCTCCTAATGATCGTCCAACCATGATACCCACCAAGAAGCCCGTCCGATCAAATTGAACTGCGCCCCAAATCTTGGACGCCCATAATAGCGACTAGGCCGCAAGGGCCT
>CABSMV010000015.1 GCA_902478935.1 uncultured Collinsella sp.
GCCGAGCCCAATGAGCTGACGGTCGCGGCCGACACCATCGTCACCTTTGACGGCAAGATTCTGGGCAAGCCGGCAACCGAGGACGAGGCGCGCACTATGCTCCGTGAGCTTTCGGGCCGCACGCACCAGGTCGCAACCGGCGTCTGCATCGTTAAGGCAGGCGATACGGCCGCCCCGCATGCCGCCGAGAGCCTGTCCTTTGTCGATGTGACCGACGTGACGTTCTACGAGCTCACCGACGAGCAGATCGAGCGCTACGTCGCCTCGGGTGAGCCCATGGACAAGGCCGGCGCCTACGGCATTCAGGGCACAGGCGGACGCATGCTCGTGCACGATATTTCGGGCGACTTCTATAACGTGGTGGGCCTACCCATCGCCCGCGTCGCGCGCGCGATTCAAAAACTCTCGTAATTGCATCTGGCGCCGGGTATTCCCCAGCGCCTACAATTTTGGCGTACCGTACGGATCCCGACCGGGCACAAGGCGCGGCGGAAAACCGATAGGAGTTAAACATGGATACACTGCTCGAGGCCATTGACGTCTGCGATGTCGATGGCTTTTGCTATGGCAACTATACGGACGAGGAGGCCGGCACCGGTTGCACCGTAATCGTGGCACCCGAAGGCGCCACCGGCGGCGTTGACGTTCGCGGCGGTGCCCCAGCATCGCGCGAAACCGACCTGCTGCGACCCGAGAACACCGTCGACAAGGTCCACGCCGTCTGCCTTTCAGGTGGATCGGCCTTTGGCCTCGAGGCTGCAAGCGGCGTCGCTCGCGAGCTTGAGAGCCGCGGCATCGGCCTTCCCGTCGGCCCCACGCAGGTGCCTATCGTGTGCTCCAGCTGTATCTTCGACCTCGCCTTTGGTAACCCCACCGTTCGCCCCGACATTGAGGCCGGCATCGCCGCGGTGCGCGAAGCACTCGACAACACCCCCACCAAGCTCGAACAGGGCAACGTGGGCGCCGGCACGGGTGCCACCGTCGGAAAGCTCATGGGGCCCGCCACCTGCATGAAGGCCGGCCTTGGCGCTGCCGCCGTGGCGCTCGGTCCCGTTAAGGTAGGCGCCGTGGTTTCGGTCAACGCCTGCGGCAACGTGGTCGACCCCTTCACCGGCGAGTGGGTCGCCGGTATGCGCGCCGCAGCCGATAGTGACCAGATCGTCGACATGGAACTCGCAGCCTTTGCCGCCGCCGGATCCATGCAGATGCCGCTCGACCGCACCAACACCACCATCAGCTGCATCGTCACCAACGTGGAACTCACTAAGGCACAAGCCACCAAGGTCTCCCAGATGGCCGCAGACGCCTACGCACACGCCATCCGTCCCACGCATACCACCAACGACGGCGACACTATCTACACCATCGCCAGCGGCAAACTAGGCGCCCAGGCAAGCGCCGCCGTTCCCCTAGACTTACTGGGTATGCTCGCCGTAAGGGCCCTACAGACCGCCATCGTAAACGGAGCAAAAACCGCCAAAACCTCCCACGGCATCCCCGGCGCCGCAAAGTAACCCCACTCGACCGTCGGTCGGAGGCGGGCGGGCATTACGTTTGCTGCTCTACAGTCCTATGCAAGACGAAGGCCACATTAAGTGGCCTTCTTTGCATGCGGAACTCGCGACAAACGTAATGCCCGCCCGTCTCCGACCGACTACCAACTAATATTTTTTCAGCCCAGGCCCCTGTGTACCGCGCGTCGAAGATCTTCAAATTCAGGCAGCCTGACAATCGATTCTTATAGCAGAGGCCCCTTGGCCTTTAGTTTGATACAAGTTCCGCACGAGCCGGAAAGCACTTAATGTGCTTTCCGTGCGAGCAGGACTGTTCGCAGTAGCAAACTAAAGGCCAAGGGGCCCAGTCAACCTATCAGCAGCGATTACTCAACAGTTAGTTGAATTTGAAGATCTTAGAGGCAAGACGGTATAGGCCGAGTGTGGTTTTGTCTCCGGCCCGTCCACGCAGATTGGTGAAGAAGCCGACCACGCCGTAGCGGGCACGACGATACATGCGCTCGTCGTAGGCCTTCAAATCATTCCACAGCGTCTTTAGGCGCTCGTCGGCGCAATCTTCCTCGGAAAGCTTGGTGAGCACCGAGCAGATCGCCATCATCATGGTGAAGTAGCCCATCATGTACGAACGTAGGCGTGACGACTCGACATCGCTGTACAGGTGGTACGACTCCATCATGATACGCGTAACACGGAACTGCTGGTCCAGACGCTTGACCATCGTTGCCTCGTTGACGCTCTGGCCTTCGCGACCGATAAAGTAGCGATAGAGGTCGATGTCGGCGTAGTACATGGTCTTGCAACGCGGCAGCGGCACGTAGGCGTAGATGTTGTCCACATAGAACGTGTGCGGCGGCATGGGAAGGTTGGACTCGCGCAGCACATCCGTGCGATAGCACAGGCTGTGCATGAGTAGGTTCTGGTCCAGGCGGAAATGACCGATCTGATCCCAGGAAAAGATCTTTTTGCGCGGCAGGGCAAATTTGTAGCCAATAGCGGTATGCGTGCCCTCGTAAACCTTCTCGTACACGTAGTTCGAGATAAATAAGTCAACGCGCTGATCGCGCTCCTCAAAGCCACGCAGAATCGACAGCATGGTCGAAAGGGCAGCGCCGTCAAGCCAGTCGTCCGAATCAACAACCTTGTAGTAGGTGCCCTGCGCCTCGCGCAGACCCGAAAGGACGGCAATACCGTGACCGCCGTTCTCCTGGTGCACCGCGCGGATGATTCCAGGATAACGGGCCTCCCACTCGTGGGCCTTGGCGGCCGTCTCGTCCTTGGAGCCGTCGTCCACCACGATAATCTCGATATCGGTGGCGTAATTGCTCCCCTCCAAGATGGAGGTGATGCAATGGTCCATGTCCTTGGCGGCGTTATACGAGGGAATACCGAATGTTATGACTTTATGCATGGCAGGCGATAATCTCATCCGAAAGATCGAGGGCGGAATTGGTCACAGCGTCCATATCGTAGTAACGATACTCGGCCAGACGACCCACCGGGTGGAAGTTCGTCAGGTTCTGGACGCGCTCAAGATAGCGCTCATAGAGCTCACGGTTCTCGGGCTCAAGAATGGCGTAGTACGGCGTCTCGCCCGAGCCGGGCGTATAGGCCTTGGAGTACTCCTTCATGATGGTGGTCTTGCCGGGCAGGACCTGACCGGTCATGTTCTTGAACTCGGTGATACGCGTGTAATCCTCGCTCGTGGTGTAGTTGACGGTGCCCACGGGCTGGAACTGGTCCATATCGAGCGTCTCGAACTTCATATCGAGCGTGCGGTACGGCAACGCACCCAAGTCGAGGTTGAACAGCTCATCGAGCGGACCGGTGTAGACGATCTCGCCACCATAGACCTTGCCGTCGATCTTGACGGTGGTCTCGTCGATCTCAAAGAGATCGCGGGCGTCTACGTCGCAGAACACGTCGATCAGGTCGTGGTCGAGCATGTGCTCAAAGAGCGCCGTGTAGCCCTCCTGCGGCATGCCCTGGAAGGGAGCTTGCGGGAAGTAGCGGTCATCATCGCCCACAAAGACGGGAACACGGCCGGTGATCGAGGGATCGATCTGATCGGGCGTCTGGCCCCACTGCTTCATGGTGTAATGCAAAAAGACGTTCTCGTAGACGTAATCGGCGACCTCGGCAAGATCCGGGTCGTTCTTCTTACGCAACTCCATAATGGGCACCTTGACATCCTTGCCAAAGGTCTCCACGAGCTTCTGATACAGCTCCTCGCCGCGCTTGTCACCAAAGGCGAGCTTGAGACTCGCATGGTTGAAGGGCACGGGCATAAGGGTACCGTTGATGTTGGCGAGCACCTTGTGCTGATAATCCGTCCACTTGGTAAAGCGCGACAGGAAATTGTGCACGCGCTCGTTAAAGGTGTGATAGATATGCGGACCGTACTCGTGGATCAGGATTCCGGCCTCGTCAGTGCAGTCATAGGCATTGCCCGCAATGTGGCTACGGCGCTCCAAAACGGCAACACGATAGCCGATGGTCTCGGCAAGACGGCGGGCGCAAACGGCACCGGCATATCCAGCACCGACGACAATCATGTCGTACGCGCCGGCGTTAAAGCCTTCAGGCAGGCCTGAGGTAATCTGCATCGATACTCCTTGTCAAAAGCCACGGGCTCGTTAGCTGGGCTTTTCTCGAACATTCTTCGAGACATATTTATCAGAGCGATTATAGCGCTAATGCGTCCTATAATGAGCTTGCCACACAAGGAAAGCTCAAGCACCGCGGCGTACATAATTGAAAGGTAAACCCGCTAGCAGCGGGTTTATTCGTGAACAGCCGGGCGCCTGGAGCTTAGCGAAACGCTTGTAAGGAGTAACATGAGCGATTTCCTAAACCGTATGAAGTCTGCCGCCAAGGCCGACCTTAAGACGATCGTCCTGCCCGAGGGCGAGGATCCGCGCACTATCGTCGCGGCCACCAAAATCATCGATGAGGGCCTGGCAAAGATCGTCATCCTGGGCAACCCCGACGAGATCAACGTTCCCGGCGCTACCGTCATCGACCCGCGCAATGCCGAGAAGCACGAGGAGTACGCGCAGAAGTTTGCCGAGCTCCGCGCCAAGAAGGGCGTTACCATCGAGCAGGCTCGCGCCCAGGTGATGGATGCTACCTACTTTGGCACCATGATGGTCAAGATGGGCGACGCCGACGGCCTGGTCTCCGGCGCCTGCCACTCCACCGCCGACACCCTGCGCCCTGCGCTTCAGATCCTCAAGACCGCCCCGGGCACCAAGCTGGTCTCGGCCTTCTTCGTGATGTGCACCGACACCCCGCAGTTCGGCACCGACGGCACGCTGATCTTCGCCGACTGCGGCCTCAACATCAACCCGTCCTCCGACGAGCTCTCCGAGATCGC
This sequence comes from uncultured Collinsella sp., assembly GCA_902478935.1. Lineage (GTDB taxonomy): Bacteria > Actinomycetota > Coriobacteriia > Coriobacteriales > Coriobacteriaceae > Collinsella. The sequence continues at coordinate 4,888 of CABSMV010000015.1, forward strand.
CATCGCCTCCGCTCACTCCTGGTCCACCTTCATGGGCAACGTTGAGCCGCACGTGGCCATGCTCTCCTACTCCACCATGGGCTCCGCCGGCGGCGAGGTCGCCAAGAAGGTCCAAGAGGCCGTGAAGTTCTGCAAGGAGAAGGCTCCCGAGCTCGCCATCGACGGCGACCTGCAGCTCGATGCCGCTATCGTCCCCACTGTCGCCCAGCTCAAGGCTCCCGGCTCCTCCGTCGCCGGTAAGGCTAACGTGCTGGTGTTCCCCGACCTCGAGGCCGGCAACATCGGCTACAAGCTGGTCCAGCGCTTCGCCGGTGCTGACGCCTACGGCCCCATCCTGCAGGGCATCGCCAAGCCGGTTAACGACCTTTCGCGTGGCTGCTCTGCCGACGACATCGTGGGTGTCGTGGCCATCACCGCCGTCCAGGCTCAGATGGCTGAGTAGCAGACATATCCCCGCCGAAGGCAGCGCAGGTTAACCCCTGAAAACGTCCTCGACCAATGAAACGCCCCCGTTCTGCTCCTTCGGAGCTACGAACGGGGGCGTTTCTGGTCTGCGGAGTGTTTTCAGGGGTTAACCTGCGCTGCCTTCTACCGTCACGTGGCATTCAGGGCATCTGGAGTGGACGGCGGCTTGGCTACGAGTTGGAGCTGAGGATCTGAATGGTCGGGTTCCGTTGCTGGAAGTGCAGGCGTTGCCGGCGATGGTCACTTTGGGACTGGAATTTCCGCCTGCTAGCAAAAAGGCCTCCCGAGCTGCTGCTCAGGAGGCCTTTCGTTCGATCACAAGCGAACGCGTTAGTTGTTCTTGGTCAGACGCTCGACGTCGTGGGCGATCATGTATTCCTCGTCGGTGGGGATGACCATGACCGTGACGGCGGAACCGGCGGCACTGATGACCTGCGGGCCGTTGCCCACAGCCTCGCGGTTCTTGTTGTTGTCGATACGCACGCCCAGCCACTCAAAGCAGTCGCAGAAGGCCTTGCGGATCGACCAGTCGTTCTCGCCGATGCCGGCGGTAAAGGTGATGGTGTCCACGCCCGCCATGGAAGCGATCATGGAACCGGCCTGCTGCATGGCCTTATAGGCGAACATATCGAAGGCGAGCAGGCAGCGCTCGTCGCCCTCGGAGGCGCGCGTGCGGATGTCGCGGGCGTCGTTGGAGATGCCCGAGATGGCAAGCAGACCAGACTGCTTGTTCATCATGTCATCGACTTCCTGATAGCTGTAGCCGCCCTCGCGCTGCAGGTAGCACACGGTAGCCGGGTCGATGGAGCCGCAACGGGTACCCATCATCAGGCCGTCGAGCGGCGTGAGGCCCATCGTGGTATCGCGGCACACGCCGTCCTCGATGGCGGCGAGCGAAGCGCCGTTGCCCAGATGGCACGAAAGCAGACGGTGGCAGCGCGAGCCCAGGATCTCCTTGGCCATCATCCACTCGTAGCGGTGGCTCGTACCGTGTGCGCCGTACTTGCGCACGTGGTACTTGTCGCACACGTCCTTGGGCAGCGCGTAGGTGTAGGCGACCTCGGGCATGGTCATGTGGAACGAGGTGTCGAAGACCGCCACGTTGGGCAGCTCCGGATACTTCTCGCGGCAATATTCGATTGCTGCGGCCTCGCCGTAATTGTGCAGCGGAGCGAGCGGGGCCACCTCAAGGATCTTAGCCATGACCTCATCGTCGACGACCGCGGAATCATCGAAGTGCCAGCCGCCCTGAACGATACGATGGCCAATGCCATCAATCGTAAAGTCGGTCTTCTCGAGCTCCTCGAGCACGCGAGCGATAGCAGAGCGATGATCGGGGAAAGGGACCTCCTCGGTCTGCTTAGCGCCACCGTTCTCGGAGTGGCCAAAGATGCCCATGTCCGATCCGATACGCTCGCAGTTGCCCTTGGCGAAAACCTCGCGGGTATCGGTATCCAAAAGCTGATATTTGAGGCTTGAGCTGCCGGCGTTGACAACAAGTACGTTCATGAGACTCCTTTGCAGTGCAATACGGTCGACGCAGACCCCTTAAGGCGGCCGCATGTTAATAAGAAGTTATCATAACTTAATAAATAGCTATCAGGCATATCGCCCAACGAGCACAAAAGAAGGGCCGAACGGCACTCGGTCGTCCAGCCCCTCCCCTCTTGCAATTACTTGCCGTTGACGATGCGCTCGACGTCGGAAGCGATCATGAACTCCTCGTCCGTGGGAATGACGAAAATCTTGACCTTGGAATCCTTGGCGGACAGGCACCAAGCGCCGTCACCACGCAGGGCGTTGCGGGCATGATCCATCTTGACGCCCATAAAGGCCAGACGGTCGGCAACGCCGGCGCGAACAGCCGGAGCGTGCTCGCCGATGCCGGCGGTAAAGACCAGGGTGTCCATGCCGCACATGGAAGTGGCCATCTCGGCAGCCTTGGCGGCAATCTTGTAGACGAACATATCGAAGGCGAGCTGAGCCTCGGGGTCACCGGCAGCGGCGAGCTCCTCGACGTTGCGGCAGTCGTTGGTCTTGCCGCCGGTCACAGCCAAAAGGCCGGACTTCTTGTTCATCATCTCATCGACCTCGTCGAAGGTGTACCCGCCTTCGCGCTGCAGGTAGCACACGGTAGCCGGGTCGATGGAGCCGCAGCGGGTGCCCATCATGACGCCGTCGAGCGGGGTCAAGCCCATGGTGGTGTCCATGCACTTGCCGTCCTCGATGGCGCACAGGGAAGCGCCGGAGCCGATATGGCACACGACGACCTTGCGAGCCTCGCCGTTGGTCATCTCGGCGACCTTCTTGGAGATGTAACGGTAGCTGGTGCCGTGGGCGCCGTACTTACGGATGTGCAGCTTGTCGCAGACGTCCTTGGGCAGGGCGTAAGTCTTGGCGACCTCGGGCATGTTGAAGTGGAAAGCGGTGTCGTAGACCGTGACGTTGGGCAGGTCGGGATACTGCTCCAGGCAGTACTCGATAACGTTGGCCTCGGGGTTGTTGTGCAGCGGCGCCAGCGGAGCGACCTCGCGGATCTTGGCGAGGACGTCCTCGTCGACGAGGGAGGAATCGCCGAAGTACCAGCCACCCTGAACGATACGGTGACCAATGCCCTCGATCTTGACGCCGTTGGCCTCGAGGTCCTTCAGAACGACCTCGATGGCGACCTTGTGGTCGGGGAACTCGATGTTCTCGGTCACCTTCTTGGAACCGTTGGCAGCGTGGGTGAAGGTACCGCCGGTAAAGCAGACGCGCTCGCAGGAGCCCTTTGCGGACACCTTGTGGGACTTGGTATCGATGACCTGATACTTAAGGGTCGAAGATCCTGCGTTGACGACCAGAACGTTCATGTGTCTCCCTACTAACAGGCGGTGTGGCGCCGCCAGGTTACATACGCTTCAATAATAAACCCAAACGCCCTCGCGCTCGGGTTTATTGCGTTGATATATAAGTTATCGGTGCCTAAATACTCATGGCCTTTGACTTGTAAGACGAAATAGCGCGGGGATATACACCAGGGAAGAAATCCCGAGCGCAACAAGCAATACGACTCGAATGCCCGCGATGCTGCTCAACGCAGCATTGAACAGATAGAAAAGGATGGCACCCACCGCCACCATCTGGCTTTGGACCGAAATCAGTGAACAGCGCATCGAAGAATCGACAGCATTTTGAAAAATTGAGTATTTAATTGGAGCAAATAACGAGTACGCGACCGTCTGCAGTACATAGAACACGGGCAGCAAATAGACCGGAGTAAAGGGAATCAAAAACAGAGCAGCCAGGGAAAGGCGCACGATGCCGCAAATACGCGCAAAACGGCCCTTGTCGACATGAGCAATCACACTGGGCACAATAAGCCCCATGGAGGCCGAGGCAAGAAGCTGGACCGCAATGATCACACCCGAAGCGACGGCATTCATTCCGCGACCCGCAAGCAACAGTGAGAAGAAGTCTTCCAGAGCGACGAAGGCAAATGCCTGAGAACAGTCCATGATGAACGCTGACCGAAGAATGCCATTACCCGCAATAGCAGCACCGATCATCTTCGGGCTCATTCCATGCCCAGGTGTCACCGCAGCGCCCTCTCTTCTCGCCTCAGGAATACAGACAACGACAACCAATGTCAGCACCATTGTGATGATATCGACCGAAAGCCCAATGAGATACGCGCCAGCGGACGAAATGAAACCGCCCACGCAAGCAGAGATGGCATAAGAGGCATAGAAAACAAATCGCTCAACGACATTAAGTCTTACGAGCTGGTCCTGAGAGACGCTGTCAATGTAAATCGCTTCTATGGATCCGCTCACACATGCAACGGCAAAACCTTTGAGAGCAAACGCGCCGATTAAAAGCAGAGGAGAACGGGCGAAAAGTAGGGCGGCGTAGTATCCAAGCATTCCCACGACGCCAACGAGACCGCTTGTCTTTCGTCCAAACCTGTCAGCAATATAACCAGTAGGAACCTCAAGAATGAACTTACTCACTTGGTATGCAATCATCATGCTAGAAATCGCTACCATCGAGAATCCGACGAATTCAAGGTAAACCGTCAGAAAATACAAAATGGTGCTGAAGTTCGACAGAAAAACGAACGTCATATAAAGCAAAACCGTACGGTTTTTCATGCTCCGCCCTCCAAGAGTCAGCAATCTAAATCGGAATCTTGGAAAAGCATGAGGGCAAAGCTGTCAGCTATGTGTTGCAAGGCGTCAATAATCACTTGACGTCTCGAAGCCAATTAATTTCGCGAAGCAAGATGACGCAATAGGTGCAGAAAAACCGTCTGGTGTCGATCAGTCCAGGAATTTTGCCGATAGCAAAAGTAGATAGGCAAGGTTACATCACGCGAGCCTTCAATGGAGCACTCACTCACTTCTGATCCATCCGATGCGAGAGAGGACCCGGACAAACTCAATATCAATCCCCCGGCTTGAAGAAACTCAGCCTGAGCCCTGCTTCCGTATTCAACATCACGGAAGCGAAAATTGACGAGCTGGGCTTCAGGGCATTGGTTGATCGCATTGAGACAGGGTGACAAATTAATGGGAACAGCGAGCCTGCCGCCCAGTAACTCACGAACGGTCATAGCGCCCACGGATTGATGACCCGCTGGGCAGGAAAGAACCTTGAGCTCCTTTTCACCCAAGTATTTCGAAGAAAGGACACTATCCCTTGGTTCCTCAAATGAGATGGCCGCATCCGAAATGCCAGGCACAAGTGATTCAAAGCATGTAGCCGTTGGCTGATGCCACACATCAAGGTGAATATGAGGGTGCGAGCTTTCAAACGAGTCATACCAGTTTTCGGCAAAAAGTCGCCCCCGCCCATGAAGGCAGGGGGCGTAAAGACGGAAGTGGCCGTCGGGCGAAACGCCGCCGTTCCCCGATTGAGCGTACTTTTTGAGATCGTCGATTTGCGCCAGGATCACGCGTGCGCGACGCGCGAACTCTCTGCCCGCAGGAGACAAAACAGCCTCCCCCGCCGATCGGTTGAGCAAAACGATCTGATACTCAGATTCCAACTTTTTGATTGCCGACGAAACGGCCTGCGGACTCACATGAACGGCGCGAGCTGCTTTGCGCACGCCGCCATAGTTCGCTACCGCTTGAAGGTATTCGAGTTGAGAAAGCTGCATAGATTACTCCAAAGGCAGCCAAGTCGACGGCCTACGCGCCCTCAGATGAGGTTCTCGCCCAAGTTCTTGCCACCAAGGACGTGCATGTGGAAGTGCATGACGGTCTGACCGGCGTTAACGCCCTTGTTGGAGATGACGCGGAAACCGTCCTCCAAGCCCTTGGCCTTAGCGACCTCCTGGATGGCGTGAGCCATGGCGCCCATGGTCTCGGCAGGCACGTTGTCCGCGATGTCGCTGTAGTGCTTCTTGGGGATCACGAGCGTATGGACCGGCGCCTGGGGATTGAGGTCGTCGAAGGCGATGACCTGATCGTCCTCATAGACAACGGTCGAGGGGATCTCGTGGTTGGCAATTTTGCAGAAGATGCAATCGCACATGGTTGGTTCCTTTCTCACAGACCAAGGTAATTATATTTGGTCGGGATGGTTAGAACGAAAGGTTGTCGTCCGTGTTGGCGGCTTCGCCGTCGGCGAGCACGTCGTTGCCGTCAACATCCTTCAGAAGCACCGAGACCTTCTGCTCGGCATCGGACAGGCGGGTGCGCAGGCTCTTGAGGAGCTCGACGCCGCGGGTATAGTTCTCGAGCGACTCCTCGAGCTCCATATCGCCCGACTCCAAGCTGCGAATGATGAGCTCCAGCTCCTGCGAGGCCTGCTTGTACGTAAGCTGCTCGACCGGGGTCTTCTCTGCCATATCTGTTTCCTTTCCTAAAGGTTTATCGCTATGAAACGCGGCCTACTCGACCGTATCGACCGTTGCCGCAACGTTACCGTCTGCCATGCGCACGCGGATGGCGTCGCCCGGTTTAAAGGTCTTGGCGCTCGTAGCCACCCCATCATCGCTGTACGCGATGGAATAGCCGCGGGCAAGCACCTTGAGCGGCGACAGGGCATCGAGTGAGGCCGCCGCACGGCCCAAGTCGGACGCGGGTTTGCTGAGCATCGTGCGCCCCTGATGCTCCAGGCGGGAGCTTGCGAGCGTGAGCGCATGGCGCTTGCCATCGAGTCCTGAGGTGCTTGCGATCAAGCGCTCGGGCAGACGCTCGAAGTTGGAACGGAAGGCCCCAACCGAACGCGCTATGGCACCGGACAGACGATCGGCAGTCAGGGCAAGCTCAGACTCGCGACGCTCGACCATAAAAGTTGGGTCGTTGAGGCACGGGCGGCACGCAGCCGCATCGAGCGCATCGCCCAAGCGAGCCGTATAGGTGTCCCAGGCACGACGGCCGCGCTGGTTGAGCATCTCCAGGTCGACCTGGGCCGACCCAATCATCGATGCCATCGCGGCACCCAGACGCTGATGGCGCGCCTCGAGCACGTCGGCCAACTCCGTCATAGCCGGCGCTACCGATTCTGCCGCCGCCGTTGGCGTGGAGGCGCGACGGTCGCTCACCATATCGCAGATCGAGGTATCGGGCTCATGCCCAATGCCCGTCACCACAGGCACGGGACAGGCTGCCACCGCACGGGCAAGCTCCTCGTCGTTAAAGGTCATGAGGTCCTCGAAAGAGCCGCCGCCGCGCACCAGCAAGATGCAATCGGGCGCCGGCGTAATGGCAGCGGCGCGGCGCAGGCCTTCAATAAGCTCTGCCGGCGCACCCTCGCCCTGGACCTTGGCACCCACACAAACAAGCTCGACGAGCGGGTTGCGACGGCGCAGCGTGCGTTTGACGTCGTCGACTACGGCACCCGAAAGCGAGGTGACGACTGCCACGCGCGAGCAAAACACCGGGATGCGACGCTTGCGCGCTTCGTCCATCAGGCCCTCGCGACGCAGCTTTTCGGCCAGTTGCGCCACTTGTTGACGCAGCAGACCCTCCCCCGCCAGCGAAAACGAGCGAGCGACAAAGCTCATACGACCCGTGGGCTTATAGAGGTTAAAGCTGCCCTTAAAGCTCACCTGCATGCCGTCACGCAGATCGAAGGTACGCTTGAGATAGGCGCCCTTCCAGATGATGCAGTCGACGGCGGCCGAGTCGTCTTTAATCTGGAAGTAGCAGTGGCCGCTTCGGGCGTTGGGACCACGGAAACCCGTGACCTCGCCCAAAACGCTCAGCTGCGGAATGGCATCGAGCGCACCGGCGGCGATTTCTACCGCCTGGCTCACGCTGAGCTCCTTGCGCTCCCGCTCATCCGAACCGTCAAACTCGGCGGAAACGGCATTGCCGGTCAGATTCCAGCCTGCCACGCAGCCTCCTTTCGTTATCGAGCACAGAGGCTCCGGCCCCGTGCGAAATTAAGTCCAACACATAGTACAGCGCCGCGAGGACACGAATCCCCGCGGCGCCTGCCTGTCCCATTTGTTATCGGTTGGAGTTTCTGTTGTAGCGAGCCATAAGGTAGAGCAACTGAATGATCGAAGTGAGCGCTGCAGCCACATAGGTAAGCGCGGCTGCCGTCAGTACCTTCTTGGCGCCGTTGACCTGCTTGGAGCTCATGCCCGACTGCTCGATGTACGCCACAGCACGTCGGCTGGCGTCAATCTCGACAGGCAACGTAACGAGTTGGAACAGCACACTAAACGAGAAGAAGATCAACGCGAGGGTCGTGAGCCCGGCAATGTTCATAAACAGGCCCAAGAGTAACACGATGGTCCAGGTGTTCTGGGTAAAGTTGACGACCGGCACGAGGGCGGTACGCACTTTCATCATGGCATAGCCGCTTTGACGCTGGACGGCATGGCCCGCCTCGTGGCAGGCGACGGCAACGCTTGCGACCGAACCGCCCGAACGGTTGGCATCCGACAGATACAGGTTGTTGTCCTGCGGGTTGTAATGGTCGGTAAGCTCGCCAGCGACACCCTTGATACCCACGGCGCTACAACCGTTGGCATCGAGCATGCGGCGAGCGACTGTGGCACCCGTATCGCCGTCCGAGCGAACCTTGGACCAGGTTTTGTACGTCGAGTTGATATAGTTCTGTGCGGCAAGGCCAAGCACCGTGCAGACAAGAACAACCAGCAGGTACAGCGGGTCAATGCCAAAGCCGTATCCATAGTAATAAGGCATGCGAATTCCTCCGAATCGAGTTACACGTTGGAGGCATTTTACCCACTCAACCGGCTAGGCTTCCCTACAGGAGCTCGATTTTGCCGTCCTTCACCGTCAACCCCATATTGCCGGAAAGCAGATCGTCCAGGCGCGAGCCCACAAGCTCAAAGCGCCAACCTTCGCGCAGGCGGCTCTGCTCGGGATGCTCAATGTAGTCGGCCAGGTCATCGCGCGAGGCAATGACCGAGGTCGCAACGCCTGAGCGCTCGGCAACCAGGCGGATAAGCGCATACATAAGGTCAGTCACGCTCTCCAGCTCCGGCGAAATCTGACGATGTCCGCGCACCAAGAGCGGCAGGCGATCGTGCGGACAGCTCGCACCGCGCTTGATGGCCATGAGCGCACCGTCCACGTCGCGCTCCCCCAATTGATCGGTACCGCGAATGCTACGGAACTCCTCAACGCGCACGGGATTGCGCTTAACGAGCGCTAGCAGCGTGTCGTCGGACATGACCCACTTGCGTGGGATGTTGCGCCGCTCGGCGCGGTCCTCGCGCCAGGCGGCGAGCTCGCGCGCGATACCCAGCTGATGACGGCTGCACGAATTGATGCGCTTGACCTTGCGGAACGCCTCGTGGCGATCGGCGCGATAGTGCGACTCGTCAGCCAGCGGGCGCAGCTCGTCGAGCACCCAGTCCACACGGCCCAGCTCGCGCAGGCGGCTCATCATCTCGGTATAGGCGACGATCAGGTACTTGACGTCATCGATCGCATACTCAATCTGCTTATCGGTCAGCGGGCGGCGCGACCAGTCGGTCAGTGACTCGGTCTTGGGCAGCGATACGCCGCAGAACGTCTGAACAAGCGCGCCATACGAAATCTGCTGGCGCTCGCCCAAAAAGGCGGCGGCCACCTGCGTATCGAAAATCGGACGCGGCAGCACGCCTACGGTATGGAGCATAACCTCCATATCCTGCGAGCAGGCGTGGAAGACCTTGGTCACACTCTCGTCGGCCATAAGCTCGGCCAGCGGCGATAGGTCGTCGATTACCAGGGGATCGACCGCGACGCTCTCGGCAGGGGTGGCAATCTGAACCAAACACAGACGCGGATGGAACGTGCGCTCGCGCAAAAACTCGGTATCGACGGCAATCGCGTCGAACTCACGGGCGCGCTGGCAAAAGTCGAGTAGAGCCTGATGTGTGGAAATGTACATATCAACCCATCGAATAAGGTTAGGCCCGAAAAACACGGGTAGGATATCGGCATTGCCTTACAACTATACTCGGTTAGTCACAGAACGGGAACGTAAGTATGCGCTGCCTTATCATCCACAACCCGGCATCGGGCCCCAGCTCAGATGAAATCTACGCATTCACGCACGCCCTCGCGCAGGGCGGCGACGAGGTCGTGATGCGTTTTATCGGCGATGGTATGGAACCCGAGGATGCCGTGGCGGACGTGCGCGAATTCGATCGCGTGGTCGTTTCGGGCGGCGACGGCACCGTCTCCAACGTGCTCGACCAGATGCGCGGGTGCGGTGTCCCCACGCTCGTTTTCCCCTCTGGCACAGCCTGCCTGTTCTTTAACAACATCGGTAATGCCCCCGAGGCAGCGGCGCTTGCCAAGGCTTGTCGCGCCGGTCGCACGGTCAAAGTGGACATGGGCGAGCTCTTTTGGCTCGACGAGAACGGCAACGAGAAGCGCCACGGCTTTATCATCATCGCCGGCTCGGGCTTCGACGCCGAGATCATGATGAAGGCCGCTCCCACCAAAAACGACATCGGCGAGATCGCCTACTTCCTCTCTGCGCTCGCCACGCCCAACCCTACGGTAGCGCACTTTACGATTGAGCATGACGGCATTGTCGAGGAGCTCGATGGCATCTGCTGCATGGCCGGCAACACCTCGGTCATTCAAAACGACATCAACCTGTTCCCCGATTGCCGCATGAACGACGGCATGGTCGACATCGCGGTCATCGAGCCCGTAAAAACCGTGCAGTTGCTGCCCACCGTGATCACCGCTGCGCTCGACCCCGCCGGCAAGGTGCTCGGTCGCCCGCAGTTCAAGATCATCCAGACCAAGGAAGCTAAGATTACCTGTACACCGTCGCTTGGCATGCAGTTCGATGGCGAGATTATCTCCAGCAACTCCGGCGTCTTTGGCGCCCGCGCACTTCCGCAATGTCTCGACCTCATCGTCGATGAATTCTCGCCGCTCGGTAAATAGGAGGACCCCATGAATGACAATCCCTTGCTCGGCTTTATCGTCATCGTTTTGGCCATGCTCGTCGGCTATGCGATCAACGTGATCCACCGCCGGAAGAAGTAATTCCGCATTGGTATGATATTCATCCAATTATCATCTCCCCCGCTGTTTATGCATTTGCCAAACAGCGGGAGAGTTTTCTTTTTGAGCACCGTCTAATGCTTTATTCAGCTACAGTAAATGCAGGGTGCCTTTATTTAACTAAAGCCATATAATGAGTATTATTATCCGTTCATCGTATATTTCCACACGCTCATCGAGTAAAAGCTGTTGTCGAGTGAATACTCTTTACACTTCCTTTAGGCTAGTAGATGTATTTATTAGCTGAAACTCCGTACGGTTTCGCGGGGTTTCAACAGTTGGGAGGGATTATGAGGTTTACTCATCCTGTCAACACGCTCAAGAAGCTCGGCTGCGGCCTTGCGTTTGGAGCAGCGGCCATCATGGCCATGCCGACTTCGGCACTCGCCTGCACCCAGATCTACATGGGCAGCAAGCTCACGGCAGACGGCAACACGTACTACGGCCGTTCCGAGGACTTCGGTCCGCGCTATGTCAAGCACTTTGGCATTGAGCCCGCACACAAGGACGGCAACGAGTACACCTCGGTCGAGTCCGGTTTTGAGTACAAGTCCAAGGGCGCAACCTACCGCTACACCTTCGTTCGCGACAACCCCTCGCAGTGGGAAGATCGCTACGACGCATATTCCGAGGCAGGCATCAACGAGAAGGGCGTCTCCTGCTCTGCCACGCTGAGCACCTCCTATAACGAGAAGGCCGAAGAGGCCGACCCCATCACCGAGGAGACTGGCATTGGCGAATACAGCTATGCCAGCGTCATCCTGGGCGAGAGCGCCACGGCCCGCGAGGGCGTCGAACTCATCGGCAGCCTGATCGACGAGCAGGGCGTCTGCTCCAACGACCAGATCATCATCGCCGACAGCACCGAGACCTGGTTGTTCGCCGCGCTTTCCGGCCATCAGTGGATTGCTATGAAGCTCGCCGATGACATCGCCTCGCTCAACCCCAACATCGGCAACCTCACCTATAACGTCGACCTCGATGACACCGAGAACTGTCTCCATTCCGAAGGCATCGAGTCCATGCCTAAGGAGAAGGGCTTTGCCGAGTACACCGACGGCAAGTTCGACGTCGCCAAGACCTACGGCGAGGAGATTAGCGAGGCCGGTATGCACCAGTGGTCGCGCTATATCCAGGGTCGTGATTACTTCATGGCTCCGCTTGCCGAGGGCACCGACTACGAGATCGTCAAGGACGAGCGCGAAGAGGCTCGCGCCACGACCGGCGCCCTGGTCCACGAGATGCAGCCGCTGTTCTTCCAGCCCGGCAAGTCCGACTGGAACACCTTTGAGATGATTCGTTCCTTCGCCGCTCGCGGCGAGAATGTCGCCGGCCTCAACGCCAACACCGACGGCGCCTATGCCATCGGCTCCAACCGCAACACCGAGATCCACACCTTCCAGATCCGTCAGGACATGGACCCCGAGATCGCGACCATTCAGTGGGAGATGCTCTCCAACGCCGAATTCTCCGTCGCCATCCCCTTCTACTCCGCACTGCTCACCGAGGTCAGCCCCTACTTCAGCGATCAGGATGTCTCCTTCGATCACTGCGAAGAGGAAGACGTCGTGAACAACGAGGAGCCCAAGAACTCCATCAACTACGTCCTCATGGACATCAACACGCTCGCCTATGAGAACCGCGACCACTGCGCCACCGGCGTCCGCGCCTATCTCGACGCCCTGCAGAAGGAACTCATCGAGCAGAACCTGACCGTCGACGAGGCCATGCAGGCCGAAGAAGGCACCGAGGCCCGTACCGCCCTGGCCAACAAGGCCGGCAAGGCTGCAACCAAGAACACCTATGTTAAGTGCAAGGCCATGCTCGAGGAGATGCGCGACTACCTCAAGGAGGGCGATTTCTCCGAGGAGTTCGTCCCGAGCGACTACGATGCCGACAACGACTGCCTGGTCGAATCCATCACCTACGCCGACGAGGCCCTTTCCGATGAGGACGTGACCGAGCCAGAGGCCGAAGAGGAAGAGGTCACCGAGGAGAAGTCCGAGGGCAACAACATGGCCGCCATGGCCGTTGGCGCCGTCGTCATCATCGGTGTCTGCGTCTACGTGATCTATCGTCGCAAGAAGGCCTAAGACCCTCATGTCCTAGCTGAGCGGGCGGGGCACATGAGTCACCTCGCCCGCTTAACCCGCCTTTTGACCGGCGGGAAACCCGCTTGAAATCTTTTCAAAAAAGATTTCCCCGCACACACTTCGCTGTGCTATAGTGCAGCGCAACAGCAACTTGGTGCGACCGCGCCACGGCATCACGAAAGGAGCCACCAACATGAAGAACACGATGAAGTCTCTCAACAACTGGTGGTGGCGTGATGCGAATACGATCGGTCGACAGTGAGTCCCTCACGCCTGTTTTTGCGCTCTAGGTGATTGAAAGGCCTCCGGTTTCGACCGGGGGCCTTTTTCTATCTCGAGCCCGATCGCATTCGCATCACGCGCCTCCGCTTTTCTCTTGCACTCCCCTTCCGAAAGGATTTTCACCATGTCTCAGAACACCACCGCCGCCCAGCCCCGCACCGTCCAGACCGCCGACCGCGGCAAACTCGACGTCCGTGCCCTCGTCCTGCTCGCCATCCTGCTCGCTGCCGGCTTCATCCTCAACTTCACCGTCGGCAAGGCCATCTCGGGCATCTCGGGTGGCATGATCAGCCCCGAGTTCATCATCTCGGCCTTCTGCCTCACCATCCTGGTCGTTCGCCCCAACATCGGCCAGGCGCTCGTCATTGGCCTTATCTCGGCTGCCGTGATCCAGATCACCACTACTTCGCCGTTCGTTGATTTTGCCGCCGAGGGCATCGCCGCCATGCTCATGGCCGGCATCGTCAACGCCGCCGGCAAGAACGGTCAGGTCAAGCCCGCCATCGCCATTGTCGCAACCTTCCTGACCACCTTTGTCTCCGGCGCCATCTTCATGGTCATCAAGATGGCCATGCTCGGCGTGGTAGGCGAGCTCGCCGCCGCCATGCTGCCCGTCGTCGCCATGACCGCCGTCTTTAACGCCATTCTGGTCGGCGCCCTCTACTTGCCCATCCAGAAGGCCCTGAAGCTCAACTAGCCCGTTCGACTTTACGAGCCACCCCATCTTGGCGTTCATTCGTCGCTCGCGTACCCAAGTACGCTTCGCTCCTCTTTCTCGCGCCAACCTGGGCCCCTCGTAAAGCCGTCTCCGTGCTTCACCACCAAAGACTGTCCCAAACGACTAGCTTTTGGGGACGTTCTTAAACGACTGGTCATGTAAGAACGTCCATTGACTATGAAAGGTATCCATGGAAACGATCATCAACGTCGACGATGTCTCGTTCTCCTATGGCACGCAAACCGAGCAGGCGCTCAGCCACATCTCGCTCAGCGTGAACAAGGGAGATTTCATCGGCATCATCGGGCCCTCGGGCGCCGGCAAGTCCACGCTTGCCGCCTGCCTGTCGGGTGCCGTGCCCCACCACTACACCGGCACGTTCTTTGGGTCCGTCATGGTTGACGGCCACGACACCTGCGAGGTCTCGCTGACCGACGTGTCGCAAATCGTCGGCAGTGTACTGCAGGATATCGACACGCAGATGGTCGCTTCGGTCGTCGAGGACGAGATGCTCTTTGGCCTCGAGAACTTTGGCGTTCCCCACGACCAGATCGAGCAGCGCGTGAGCGAAACGCTCGAGACCGTCGGCATCAGCGACCTGCGCGACCGCGAGATCGCCACCCTCTCGGGCGGACAGAAGCAAAAGGTAGCCATCGCCGCCATCCTCGCCATGCGTCCGCGCGTCTTGGTTCTCGACGAGCCCACCGCGGCACTCGACCCCGCCAGCTCCACGTTGGTCTTCGAGACGCTGCGTGAGGCAAACCGCACACTTGGAATCACCATCGTCGTCGTTGAGCAAAAGGTCGCCCTGCTCTCGGAGTACTGCAACCGCGTGCTCGTGCTCAACCATGGCGAAATCGCGCTGCAGGGCGAGCCACACGAGGTCTTCGCGCATACCGACGAGCTTCGTGCCATCGGCGTCGACTGCCCTCGCGTCACGCGTATCTTCAATAGCCTCGAAACCGATGGTCTAGTAAGCGGTACCCCTTGCTTGGATGTCGATGAGGCCGAGTGCCTGATTTCGGGCATCGTCGACCCCGCACGCGCGGCTATCGAAGCCCAGGCGCCCGCCGGTTCCCCGCATGCACCGTCGTTGCGCCCTCATGCCAAGGACGCCGAACCCGTACTCACCTTCGACCATGTTGAGTTTGCCTATCCCAATGGCGGAGCCGCCGTACACGACCTTAGCCTGACGCTCTATCCTGGCGAGCTCGTGGGCATCGTCGGCCAAAACGGTGCCGGCAAGACCACGCTCACCAAGCTGCTCACGGGTCTGCTCAAGCCCGCCTCGGGCAGCGTGCGCGTCACGGGACTGGATACCGCAACCGTCCCCACGAGCCGCATTGCCCGCGAGGTCGCAACCCTCTTCCAAAACCCTGACCGTCAAATCTGCAAGGACACCGTGCTCGACGAGGTCGCCTTTGGCTTGGAGCTTGGCGGCATGGACCGCGCCGAGGCTCTGCGTCGTGCCCAACTCGTCATCGACCGCTTTGGCTTGCCGGCCGACGAGGCGCCTTTCTCGCTTTCGCGCGGCCAGCGACAAATGGTGGCACTCGCCTCCGTCGTGGTCGTAGAGCCCAAAATCGTGGTGCTCGACGAGCCCACGAGCGGCCTTGATTACCGCGAGTGCATGACCGTCATGGAAACGGTGCGTACCATGGCCGAGCGTGGCTGCGCCGTAATCATGGTCTGCCACGACATGGAAGCCGTCTCCGACTTTGCCGAGCGCATCGTAGTAATGGCCGACGGCCGCATCCTCGATCGCGGCCGCACGCACGAGCTGTTCTCGAACATCGAACTCATGCAGCATGCCTACGTTGAGCCGCCCCAGGTCATCGAACTCTCGCGCCGTCTGGCATCTTCCGTCTCGCCCGCTTTTGCGCAGGTGAGCGAGGTCACCGATGTCGTTCGAATTACCAAGGAGATGGTCCACCGTGGTTAACGTCATCGACTACATGCCGGGCGATACGCTGCTGCATCGCCTGAATCCCGTCGTCAAACTGGGCCTCGCCGCCGCCATCATCGTCGGCATCTTTTTGTCCGACACCTACGTGGCGCTGCTGGGCTTTCTGGCGCTCACGCTCGCACTGGGAGCTTACGCCGGCGTCGTCGACCGTCTGTTCTCGCTGCTCAAGTTGCTGATTCCGCTCGCGCTTATCATGCTGGTGCTCCAGCTGGCCTTTATGCGCGATGGCAACGTGGTGTGGGGCTTTATCACCGACACGGGTCTCATCACAGGATCGAAGGCCTGTCTGCGCCTGCTGGGTGTGGCGTTACCACTCATCCTCATGCTCATGGTGAGCAAGCTCAACGACCTTGCCAACGCCTGCGTCGAGGTGCTGCACGTGCCGTATCGCTATGCCTTCACCTTTACCACGGCGCTGCGCTTTGTACCGGTGTTTGGTCAGGAGATGAATGCCATCATGGAGGCGCAGACCGCACGCGGCGTCGAGTACGATACCAAGAACCCCATCAAGAAGCTTAAGCTCATGCTGCCACTGTGCGTGCCACTGCTCATCTCGAGCGTGGGCAAGACCGATGCCACAGCCTTGGCGGCAGAACAGCGCGGCTTCTATCTGCGTACGCGCGCCAGCTCGTACAAGCGCTACCCCATCAAGGGTCTGGACATCGCCGTGCTCATCGTCAGCATCGCCCTCATCGCCATCGGCTTCCTGTTCTAGTTCACCACCGACAGCAACCACCCAACGCAAAAGGCCTCGGCTCGCACCAAACGAGCCGAGGCCTTTACTGTTTCCCCAGATAATACCTACCAAAAATAAACCTGTCCCTTTTTGGCAGATCGAGGGCTATTGGCGGTAGGGGGCGCCGCTGCGGATGACGGATTCGCGCACCAAGACGTCCATGGCGTCGAGGGTAATCTCGGGCATCTCGCGGTATTTCTGCAGCACCGAGAGCTCCGTGCAGGCCAGGATGACGCGGTCGCAGCCGCTACGGGCGAACTCCCACATCACGCGGTCGAACTTATCCATATCGGGCTCACGTCCGGCCTTCACATCATCGTAGATAAGCGACATCACATCGTTCTGACGTTTCTCGCTGGGATAGACAACCTCAACACCCGCAGCCTTACATTCGCGGCCGTAGACGCCCGCGCCCACGGTACCGTCGGTGCCCATGATGCCAATCTTGTGCACCGGCTCGGCCGGCATACTCAGGTTGGGGTCGAACTCGCACTCCCCCATCACCGCACCGGCCAGAGCATAGCGCACCGACTCACGCGGCATGTGGATAATCGGCACCTTCGTAAACGACTGGATCTGGTCGTAGAAGTAGTGCGACGTGTTGCAGGGAATGGCAATGTGCGCACAGCCCAGCGACTCGAGTGCCTGGGCACACTCTTTCATGGTCGCCAGCAGCTTGGCATGCTCGCCGGTCTTAATAGCCAGCGTGCGGTCGGGCATGGTCGACTTGGAGAGCACCACCATGTCGATATGTTCCTGATCGCAGGCAGCAGCCGTATGACGCACCACCTGGTCGTAGTAATACGACGTGGCCTCGGCGCCCATGCCGCCGATAACTCCCAGCTTTTCCATCGCCGCCTCCTTGGTGACGCTTGCGCAATTGCGCGTATCATACCCGCGCCCGCCCGATGTAAACCGGACGGGCGCCGCACTCATCTACTTGTAATACGTCTTGAACAGCTTAAAGTGGCGCAGCTTGGTGTGCCACATGCGCAGCCAGCGGTTAAAGACGAAGTCGCCCTTCATAAACGAAGGGTCGGCGCCCTTGCCTTCCTTGTCCAGGCGATGCACCTTAGCGCGCAGCTCGGGATCCTTGACGTACTTGTCGACGACGCCCATGGGGACGACCATCCACAGCGCCTCGTCCTGTGCCGTCACAAACTCCGGCTCAAACGGGCGGTTGAACACATACTCGTCCACCACATACTTGGCAACGTTAAAGCCACTGTTAGTGACGTAGTAGTTGCTGCGGCCCTGGCGCGTGTTGAAATCGAAGAACTTAAACGAGCCGTCGCGCTCGTCGTACTTAACGTCAAAGTTGGAATAGCCCACAAAGTGAAGGTCCTCGAGCAACTTGCGCACGCCGTCCATGAGCTCGTCGTTGGGCTCGGTAATGATACAGGCATGGTTGCCGACACCGTGGGGCTGATGCTCCTCGAGCAGCACATGGCCCAGGCACATCATGCGCACCTTGCCGTTGCGGTCGGAATAGCTGGTGAGCACGCGCATGTACTCGTCGTTGCCGGGCACTCGGTCCTGCAAGATCAGATCGTCGGTGTAGCCGCTGGCATACGAATCGCGAATGACCTGTTCCAGCTCGGCGCGGTCGGCAATCTCATAGGCCTTCTTCTGGCCCTCGAACTCGTGCTGCCACCACATGATGCCGTCAGAAGGCTTCAGAATCATCGGGTAAGGAAAATCGATTTGGTCGAGCACTTCGGCAGGCGCCTCACCCTGGGCATTGAGCATCGCCTTGGTAAAGGTAAACGTGTGCGGATAGGGCACGCCATGCTTCTCGCACAGCTCGTAGAAGATCTCCTTCTTCTGGCACTGCTCGAGCATGCTATAGGGAGCGTAAGGCGCGACGATGTTATCCGCCAACTCATGGGCATCCTTGGCTTGAGCCACGAGAGCGACATAGTTGTCGCCACAGCCCACAAGGACAATCGTCTTATCGGCATGCGCTTGGGCAATGCCATTGACGGTTTTGAGCATCACGGGCATGGTATCGATATCCACGTTGGGCGTGTAGTCGATAATCTGGCTGCGGTACGCGGGACCCGTCTGATACTTGCCAAAGACCAGACTCTTGACCTGGTACTCCTCGTAGAAGGCGCGCGCCACCGAATAGGCGTTGATGTCGCCACCAAGCAGCACGGGAATGAACTCGCGCTCTGTAAATTGCAATGCCATGGAAACTTCCTATCATGAACTGCCCACACAACGGGCGGTCTTTGCGCAACTGATTTATTCTAGCGTGCCAAGCCGCCGGCGCCCAAAGCTCCACCGTATCTATGGCAATCGACGTAATCGTCCAGCACGAAGACGGCGCCCACCGTTGTATGACAATGGGCAATGAACCTACCGTTGTTGTAGGATTCAACATGTAGCCCGCCCCGTCGAAAGGTGCACCGTGCCCCAGGCTCATCCGATCAACAACCCCATCATTGACGCCGCCAAGCGCGAACTTGCAGATCGTGCCCAGACGGCAGCTCCCCTACGCACCGCAAACGATGCTTACAACGGGCCTGCCCGTATCGTCTCAATCAACACGTCGGAGCACAAAGGCACGCGTAAGTCACCCGTCGCCGACGGGCACGACACCGTCATCGAGCAGTTTGGCCTCGCCTCCGATGCGCACGCCGGGCATTGGCACCGCCAGGTTTCCTTTTTAGCTGCAGAGTCTATCCAGACGGCGCAGGCGCGCGGGCTCGATGTGCACGAGGGCGACTTTGGCGCTGTCTCTTATACACATCTGACGCTGCCGACGAACTCTAGGGTGTAG
>CABSMV010000016.1 GCA_902478935.1 uncultured Collinsella sp.
TAAGAGACAGATCCCCGTGGTGCTCGAGGGTCGCGACCTGCTTGCCGCCGCTCAAACCGGCACCGGCAAGACGGCCGCCTTCTTGCTGCCGACCATGAACAATCTGGAGCACATCGCTCCGCCCAAGCCCGTGCGCGAGCGCGGCGGCCGCAACCGTCGCCGCGGTGCTAAAAAGCCCGAGGGCAACGGCCGTGGCCCCGTGATGCTCGTCATCACCCCCACGCGCGAGCTTGCCCAGCAGATCGACGAGGTCGCGAGCAAAATCGCCGACGTCACGGGCCACGTTGCCGTGACCGTCGTGGGCGGCGTGAGCTACAAGCCGCAGACCGCGGCACTCAAGTACGGCTGCGATATCTTGGTCGCCACGCCGGGTCGTCTGGTCGACCTGATCGAGCAGGGCGCCTGCCACCTGAACGAGGTCAAGGTGCTGGTGCTCGACGAGGCCGACCGCATGCTCGACATGGGCTTTTTGCCCGCCGTCCGCCGCATTGTGCGCGAGACGCCGGCCGAGCGCCAGACGCTGCTGTTCTCGGCGACGCTCGACGAGGAGGCAGTGGGCGAGATCACCGACCTGGTGAGCGACCCGGCCCGCGTGGAGATCGCGCCCGCCACGTCGACCGCCGATACCGTCGATCAGTTTGTGTTCCCGGTGTCCATCGAGGCCAAGAATAACCTGTTGCCCGAGTTCCTCAAGAAGGAGGGCCCGGAGCGCACCATCGTCTTTATGCGCACCAAGCACCGCGCCGACAGCTGCTGCCGTCGTCTGGAGCGCAAGGGCATCAAGGCCGCCGCGATTCACGGCAACCGCAGTCAGGCTCAGCGCGAGCGTGCCCTTTCGGCCTTCCGCGACGGTACCGTCGACGTGTTGGTGGCAACCGACGTGCTCGCCCGCGGCATCGACATTAGCGACGTGCGCTACGTCGTGAACTTTGACGTGCCGGCCGAGCCGACCGACTACATCCACCGCATTGGCCGTACGGGCCGCGCCGGCGAGCTGGGCTGGGCCATTACGTTTGTGACCGAGCAGGACGTGGACGAGTTCTACGAGATCGAGAAGCTCATGGACAAGACCGCCGACATCTACGAGGCCGGCGACCTGCATGTGGGTCCCAACCCGCCTGCGGTTGATCCCGAGCGCGACCCTGCGGCCTTTAAGGTGAAGAAGAAGACTAAACGCGGCAAGTCCAAGAGCAAGAAGAAGCTTGAACAGGCGCGTCGCGATGGCAAGCGCAACGGCGACGATTACGGCGATGTGGCTGGTCGTTCCAACCGCGGTCGCGACGAGCGCCGTGGCGATGGCGAGCGTCCGAGCCGTCCCAAGCGCGGCGGCAAGACCCGCGTGCGCGAGGGCGTTCAGGCTCGCGTGAACGAGGCTGTGGAGAGCGTGGCCCGCGAGGTGGCTGCCGAGGAGCGCGGCGGTGCTGACGCCGTCAAGCAGGCCCCGCGTGGCAACCGTGCCGAGCGTCGTGCCAAGCAGTTCCAGGGCGAGGCGCATCGCCGCCGCCGCGAGGACGAGGATCGCGGTGGCCGTCGTCGTGTCGAGCGCGAGGACGAGGGCCGTGGCTCGCGCGGTGGCAAGCGCGGTGCGGGCGACCGCCGTCGTTCCGGTCGTGATGACGAGCGCGGTGGCCGTGACGAGCGTCGCGGCGGCGAGGGTCGCGGTGAGCGTGGCACCCGCAGCGGTGAGTCCCGTGGCGGCAAGCGCTTTGAAGAGCGCGGTGGCCGCGGTGGCGAGCGTGCTCGCGCTCATGGCGGGCGCAGCGGCGCCGGCCGTTCTGGCGAGTCGCGCGATCGTCGTGACCCGCGTGCCAGCCGCGATCGTCGCGATGACTGGCGCAACTACGACGATACCCGCGAAGAGCGTCGCGGCGGCTATCGTGGTGGTCGTGGCGGCAACCAGGCCGGCTCCCGCGGCGGCCGTGCCGGCGGTCGCGATAATCGTGGCAGCTATGGCAATAGTCGTGGCGGCAAGCGCGGCGGCAGCTCCCGTCGCCCCGGTGACGGCGGCGGCAAGCGCAAGTAACATGCTCGTCGCGCGGTAAGGCGAGACGAGTTTGGGCCCCGAGCAACTACACTCGGGGCCCTTTTTTGTTTGCCGTATCCGATCGCTAG
The DNA here is from genome assembly GCA_902478935.1 of uncultured Collinsella sp. Taxonomy (GTDB): domain Bacteria; phylum Actinomycetota; class Coriobacteriia; order Coriobacteriales; family Coriobacteriaceae; genus Collinsella. Next base: position 2,113 of record CABSMV010000016.1, read on the forward strand.
TTCAAATGTGATTTCCTCGGGAATGCATCTAGAGGATGCCGTGGACCTGTTTCCTGCCATGCGGCAATGGGTCCCATGGGGTGCGCCGTGCATTTTTTGGAGTATTCTGCAGCTCTAGTTGGCTGCATACGATTCGACGTCGCCAACGGTGGCCTTCGGATATCCCTAGCGAGCGTTCTGAGTCAGATTTCGCCGTTTTACGGAGCAGGGGCGCGTCATTCTCGCCATGTCGGGACTTAAAATGATACGGCGCCCTACAGTTTTGCCCATCCGCGGCGGTGCTGGCGCGGTCACGTTGCAGAATACTCCGTTTTTTGCACGGGCCAGGATGGGGTACCTCAGGAGAACACGGCGGTATCCCGTAAATATATACAATCTGTACCGTAATTTATACAAAACGAAGAGGCAGACAGCGCAGGGTGGGTGCATTGGGGTGTTTGGTGCACCAAAACGGGGAGCTCCCCCATGCGCCGTATACTCTGTCTGAATGTGAAAACGGCTTGACGCGTTGCCAGGCGTAGGGGGAGGGTGCCTCGATGAGCGTATTCGAAATTGTGTTTAGTCCGACGGGTGGAACGCGGAAGGTGTCTTGCCTTGTGGCTGGAGCGCTGGACAAGAATACCGTTACCGTCGATCTGACCGATAGCGGGTTGGATTTCCACGAGGTCTCGATGACGAAGGACGATGTGGCTGTTATCTCCGTGCCAGCGTATGCCGGCAGAGTCCCTGCCGTGGCGGTCGACCGACTGAACATGGCTCACGGCAACGGAGCGCGGGCCGTTCTGGTGTGCGTCTACGGAAACCGCGCGTTTGAGGACACGCTCGTAGAGCTGGAGGACGTTGCGAAGCATGCGGGATTCCGGGTGATCGCGGCAGTTGCGGCCATTGCAGAACATTCCATTGCGCGACAGTTTGCTGCCGGTCGTCCGGATGCGCAGGACTCGGCGCAGCTTGCTGAGTTTGCGCAGCAAATTCAGCAAAAGCTGTTGGCCGAGGATACATCCGAGCCCTCTATTCCCGGTAATCGTCCTTATAAACAAGCCGGAGGTCACCGCATGACACCCGAGGCAACAGAGGATTGCGTCTCCTGCGGTGCATGCGCCGCGGCGTGCCCCGTTTGTGCTATCGACAAGGGTGACCCCAAACGAGCAGCTGGCGAGGCGTGCATCTCCTGCATGCGCTGCATTGCCGTATGTCCGCGAGGCGCTCGTAAGCTTGATCCCAACAAGCTATCCGCTGTTTCCCAGATGCTGAGCAAGGTTTGCGTCGTGCGGAAGGAATGCGAGCTCTTTATCTAGCGCATACGAAATTGGTGCAATGGGGCCAGAGCAAGGAGTGTCCCTGGGTGCCGGCAGAAAAGGAACGTCCCTAAGTGCCGCTTAAATACCGTTTATCGGAGAAAAAATACCGTTCGCCGGTCATAATGATTGTTCCGGCTTTGGGCTTGTCTACAATAACCCCCGTAAAAGAAATGCGGAAGGTTACCGAGTCCCTCGGACGTGGGCCTAACCAAAGTCTTTGATCGCGAGCGTCTCAATGGGCGCATTCGATTGATTTTGGTTGGGCTATATTTATGAAGGGACATGCCACCATGGGTTTCTTTTCTCGCCTTATGGGTGGCTCGGACAAGCAGGCGACTGCGACTTCCGAGTTCGAGATCCTCGCCCCTGTTTCCGGCGAGCTTGTTCATCTAGAAAATACCAATGACCCCGCTTTTAGCAGCCGTGCAGTGGGCGATGGCGTTGCCGTGGTTCCCCAAGAGGGAACGGTGTGCGCTCCTGTTTCCGGTACTGTCGCGGCACTGTTTCCGACTGAGCACGCGCTGGGCATCATGTCCGACGACAGCTCTGCTCAGGTGATGCTGCACATCGGAATCGACACTGTTAAGCTTGAGGGCAAGGGCTTCCATGCGCTTGTTGCCCAGGGTGACCATGTCGACGCGGGCCAGCCCCTTGTCGAGGTCGATTTCGACGCGGTTCGCGCTGCCGGCTTCGATCCCACGGTCTTCGTTATCGTGTGCGAGCGTTCGGAGAACTCGACTCTTCGTGAGCATGCTTCCGGCCCTGTTGCTGTTAAAGAACCTGTCGTCTGGCTTTCCGAGTAAATTCTTGTGGTGGGTACCGTGGTTATCAAGCGAGTTTTTAACAACAACGTCGCAATGGTCACTTCGGACGATGGCTCCGAGCTCATCGTCATCGGTCGAGGCCTCTGCTTTGGCCGCCATGCCGGCGATGCCATCGACGAGGCGTCGATCGAAAAGACCTACGCGTTGCAGGAGGGAACTTCTCAGGATTCGCGTACGATTGACCGCTTGGCACATCTTTTGGAGTCCATCCCCACCGTCAACCTCGTGATTTCCGAGGACATTGTTCAGATGCTTCGTCGAGAGCTCAATGTCGACATCAACGATAAGATTCTCATTGCTCTCGCAGACCATATCAGTCTTGCTTTGGAGCGCGAGCGCAAGGGTGTCCCCTGTGAGAATCCGTTGCTGCTCGAGATCCAGCAGTTCTATCGCAAGGAGTATGCGCTTGCGGGCCGTGCGCTGCAGATTATCAAGGAGTATATGGGCATCCAGATGAGCGAAGAAGAGCAGGGTTTCATTACGCTGCATATCGTCAACGCCACCATGCCGCAACGCTCCGATCGTTTGATTGTTTCGGTCCAGCTTGTTCGCGACGTGCTCGCGATTGTTTCTGAGCGCTATGCTACGACCCTCGATGACACCTCGCTGCCTTACGAACGCTTCGTTCGTCACCTGCAGTTTTTCGCACAGCGAGCGCTCGATCCTGCGGCCGGGCAAATCAGCGGAGACGCGCTGTTCCGAATCGATGAAACGGCGTATCCGTGCGCATTCTCATGCGCGGACGCCATAGCCGCCCACTTGTCGTCTACCTATAACGTTGTCGTTACCAATGCCGAGAAGAGTTATCTCGCGTATCACATTGTTAACCTGCTTGGAGAACCTGGTCTCTAGGCATAACGTGCCCACACATCGATTGATATAAGGCAGGGCTTACGGCCTTGTCTAGGGCACACTTATCTCAATTTGCGGAAAAGGAAGGGGAGTACCGCTATGACCGCAAAAAAGAAGTTCAATTTCAAAGCGCCGTTGGAGGTGTTCGCGAAGTCGATCGTTCAGCCGATGATGTATCTCTCGGTTGCCGGCATCCTGCTCATCGTGGGCATCATTCTGACCAACAAGACCATCTGCGCTTTGGTCCCCGTACTGGGCTCCGGTCCGTTCCAGCTTGTGGGCGCCGTTGTCTATCAGTCGCTGATGTTTATCATCAATAACCTCTCGATTCTGTTCTGCGTTGGCATCGCCGGCGCCATGGCAAAGAAGAACAAGGGCCATGCTTCGCTGATCGCCCTGATGTCGTTCTTCCTGTTCCTGCAGGCTAACAACATCGTGCTCAACGCCACCGGCTCTCTTGCCGATGCGAGCGGTATGCTCGGTCTTACCGGAACCGGCCAGGCCACCGTTATGGGCATCCAGGTGCTCGATACCGGCGTGTTCGGCGGCATTATTCTCGGTTGCATCACCGGTGCCGTGTTTAACAAGTACTCGAACAAGCAGTTCCCCATTGCCCTTTCGATGTTCTCGGGCGTTCGCTTTCCGTTCCTGATCATGATCATCATTTCCTGGATCATGGGCGCTGGGTTCTGCATCGTTTGGCCTCCGGTTCAGGGTGCCATCTCCTCCGTTGCCGGCATCATTAAGGAGTCGGGCAACATCGGTCTGTTTATCTACGGCATGCTCAACAAGCTGCTCGTTCCTACCGGTCTGCACCACCTCATCTACACCCCGTTCCAGTTCTCCGATGTGGGTGGCACCCTGACGCTGGGCGATCAGGTTATCGCCGGTGCCTATCCCATCCGTGTCGCCGAGATGGCAATGACGGGCCAGCCCTTCTCCGATAGCACCTACTTCAACAGCTACACCTTCAACAACCTGTGGCCCTACATCGGTATCGGTCTCGCCTTTATCGTCACCGCTTACAAGGGGAACAAGGATAAGACCAAGGCCGTTATCATCCCGCTGATCATCACCGCCGTGCTCTCCTGTGTCACCGAGCCCATGGACTTCCTCTTTGTCTTTGCCGCTCTCGTGCTCTTTGTCGTTCACTCGGTTCTTTCCGGCATCTTCCTGGTCCTGCTCAAGGTCCTCTCCGTGCCCGCTTCGACTGCAGGCGGCATCATCAACATCGTGGTTTCCAACCTGGTCCTCGGTGTCGACAAGACCAACTGGCCGGTTATGCTGGTGCTTGGAGTCGTCAACGCCGCTCTGTACTTCTTCCTCTTCACCTTCCTCATCAAGAAGCTCAACCTCCACACGCCTGGTCGCGAGGAGGAGTCCGAGCTCGCGGAGTCCGTTGCCGAGGGCGAGGCCGCCGCGTCTGTCGCGGTGAAGCAGGGCGCTGTTGCCGCAGCTCCCGCAGAGGGCGTCGATGCAGGTATTGCCGACCTGGTCGCAGGTCTTGGTGGCAAGGACAACATCGAGGAGCTCGAGAACTGCTTTACGCGTCTCCGCGTGAACGTTAAGAACCCGGACCTCATCAATGAGGACCTCATCAACCACGTGCCCAACAGCGGCATCAACCGCAACGGCAATAATATCCAGATCATCTTTGGCATGAAGGTCGCCGAGATGCGCGACAAGGTCGAAAACGCAATTGAGAAGGAGCAGTAAACAATGATCATTACTCTGTGTGGTGGCGGATCCACCTTTACCCCCGGCATCGTCAAGTCCATCGCTCTGCGCAAGGACGAGCTCGACGTTGACGAGATTCGTCTGTACGACATCAACGAGGAGCGCCAGCGCAAGATCGGCGTGCTCGTGGACTGGATTTTGCACGAGGACCTCGGCCTGGACATCAAGCTCACGGTGACCACCGACAAAGAGACGGCTTTTACCGACGCGAGCTTCGTGTTTGCCCAGATGCGCGTGGGCGGCTACGCCATGCGCGAGCAGGACGAGAAGATTCCGCTGCGTCACGGCTGCGTGGGTCAGGAGACTTGCGGTTGCGGCGGCCTTGCCTATGGCATGCGCACCATCTTCCCCATGGTCGAGCTGATCGATGACGTTGAGAAGTACGCCAAGAAGGACTACTGGATTCTCAACTACTCCAACCCTGCCGCCATCGTGTCCGAGGGCTGCCGTGTGCTGCGCCCCAACGCTCGCATCATCAACATCTGCGACATGCCGATCGCGATCATCGACGTGGTTTGCGCCGCGCTCGATATCGACAAGAAGGATGTTGAGTACGATTACTTTGGCCTCAACCACTTTGGCTGGTTCACCTCGATTCGCCACAAGGGCGAGGAGGTGCTCCCGCAGCTGCGCGAGTACATCAAGGAGCACGAGATCCTGCTGCCCGATTCCTACCTCAAGGGCATGGGCTCGCTCATGGCAAAGAAGCCCGAGGAGACCGCCGACGAGCACCCCGAGCAGAACCGCCACACCAAGGGCAGCTGGTACTACGTCTGGAAGGGCGAGTACGAGATCATGGAGTGCTTCCCGGAGTACCTGCCCAACACGTACCTGAACTACTACCTGCAGCAGAAGGAGTTTGTCGAGCATTCCAACCCCGAGCGCACCCGTGCGAACGAGGTCGAGGAGACGCGCGAGAAGAACCTCTTCGACGGCATCGATCACTACGAGAAGACGGGCGAGATCGACGAGAGCACGTTCTATGCGGGCAGCCACGGCGACTGGATTGCCGATCTGGCCATCGCTCTGAAGAACGATACCAAGCAGCGCTTCCTGGTCATTTGCGAGAACAAGGGCGCTATCCCCAACATGCCCTACGACGCTATGGTCGAGCTGCCTGCCTGCATTGGCAAGAACGGCCCCGAGGTCATCAGCCGCGATAACATTCCTCTGTTCCAGCAGGGCCTCATGATGCAGCAGCTGAACTCGGAGAAGCTCGTGGTCGAGGCTACGATCGAGGGTTCGTACGAGAAGGCGCTCAAGGCCTTTACGCTGAACAAGACCGTGCCGTCGATGAAGGTCGCCAAGGAGGTTCTCGACGACATGATCGAGGCCAACAAGGGTTACTGGCCCGAGCTTAAGTAAAAGCAACAGGGTTGCTGACCGCATACCTGGAGCAATGCCCCGTCCACGTGATTGCGTGGGCGGGGCATTGTCATTTGGTAACGCGTTTTATCAAATATGGCATTTATCTGCGGTAATGTTCTATTTCACCGCTGAGGGTGACATTTCATGCCGCCTGCCGAACTGCGTGGAGACCTAACAACTTTTTAGGTCAGTGTTGTGCGTGTAGCAATTTCGCCCGGCCTCGCCTCCGGGCTGCCATGTGAGAGGGGATCTTATGGCTCGACTGCATGTAATGGAACGCAGCCACGCTCAGGCCGTCATGGACGACCTGCACGATGCGCTCGGACGCCGTTTGGCGGTGAGTTCGCTCGCCCCGTGTCCCGTTGAGTTTACGGCAGCGCTCGTCAACCTGTGCTCCACTCAGAGCTGTGGCAAGTGCACGCCCTGCCGCGTGGGCCTGAGCGCACTGAGTGACCTGCTCGCTGATGTGCTCGAAGGGCGTGCCGATGAGTCTACGCTCAACCTGATTGAGCGCACGGCCCGCACCATCTACCTTTCGAGCGACTGCGCCATCGGCTACGAAGCTGGCGCCATGGCGCTCACGGCCATTCGCGGCTTCCGCGACGATTTTGAGCATCACATTCGCGAGCACTCCTGCGGCTTTGACCGCGAGGCCCGCGTCCCGTGCGTCTCGGGCTGCCCGGCGCACGTCGACATTCCCGGGTACATTTCGCTCGTCGAGGCCGGCCGCTATGCCGATGCCGTCAAGGTCATCCGCAAGAATAACCCGCTGCCGCTCGTCTGCGGCCTGGTGTGCGAGCATCCCTGCGAGATGCACTGTCGCCGTGGCATGGTCGACGACCCCATGAACATCCTCGCCCTCAAGCGTTTTGCCGTTGAGCACAGCGACCTCAACGACCACAAACCGCATGTAGTGGACAACACCGGTAAGCGCGTCGCCGTGATCGGCGGCGGCCCGGCCGGCCTTTCCTGCGCTTACTACCTGGCCGTGATGGGTCATAAGGTGACCATCTTTGAGCAGCGTCACCACCTGGGCGGCATGCTGCGCTACGGCATCCCCAGCTATCGTCTGCCGCGCGAGCGTCTGCAGGCCGAGATCGACTGGATCTTGAGCGCCGGCATCGACGTTGAGCTCGACCACTCCGTGAACGGCGAGGAGCTTGCCCGCCTGCGCGACGAGTTCGATGCCGTCTATCTGGCCATTGGTGCCCACAGCGATAAGAAGCTCGGCCTTCCGGGCGAAGAGGCTCCCGGCGTGGAGTCGGCCGTCAAGATGCTGCGTGCCATCGGCGACGACGAACTGCCCGACCTGAGCGGCCAGCGCGTGTGCGTCATCGGCGGCGGCAACGTGGCCATGGACGTGGCGCGCTCTGCCGTGCGCTGCGGTGCCGAAAAGGTAAGCATCGTCTACCGCCGCCGCATCTGCGATATGACGGCTCAGGACGCCGAGATTGCCGGTGCCCAGGCCGAGGGCTGCGAGGTGCTGGAGCTGACGGCCCCGCTCGCCATCGAGACGGGCGAGGACGGTCGCGTGAGCGGCCTGCGCGTGCAACCGCAGATTATCGGCGAGCCCCGTCGCGGTCGTCCGGCCCCGCGTGCCGCCGCGACGCCCGAGCGCGTCATTCCCTGCGAGCGCGTGTTCGTGGCCATCGGCCAGGACATCGATTCCAAGCCGTTTGAGGAGATGGGCATCGCCTGCAAGTGGGGCTGCGTGGTCACCGATTCGGACGGCGCCGTGCCCAACTTCGATGGCCTCTTTAGCGGCGGCGACTGCCAGACCGGTCCCGCCACCGTCATCCGAGCCATCAATGCCGGCCGCGTAGCTTCGGCAAACATCGACCGCTATCTGGGCTTCGACCACAAGATCAAGCTCGACGTGGAGCTGTCGACCGTCCAGTTTAAGGGCAAGCACGAGTGCGGCCGCTGCGAGCTGGGCGAGCGCGAGGCTGGCGAGCGCATTCACGATTGGAATCTGGTCGAACAGGGCCTTACCGAGGAGGAGGCACGCCAAGAGGCGAGTCGCTGCCTGCGTTGCGACCACTTTGGCTTTGGCGCGTTCCGCGGAGGGAGGAACCTGGAATGGTAGAGCTCAACAACCCCACTGTCAGCGATAACACCGAAAGCGGAGCACTCAATATGGTCAAGCTCACTATCGATAATTGCGAGGTCGTGGTACCCGAGCACACCACGATCCTGGACGCGGCCAAGTCCGTCGGCATCCAGATTCCCACCCTGTGCTACCTGCGCGATCTGAACGAGATCGGCGGCTGCCGCGTGTGCGTGGTCGAGGTTGAGGGCTGCGACCAGCTGGTTGCCGCCTGCAACAACTACGTGCTCGATGGCATGGTGGTCCACACCAACAGCCCCAAGGCCCGCGAGGCGCGCCGCACCAACGTGCAGCTGCTGCTTTCGCAGCACGATTCACGCTGCACGAGCTGTGTGCGCAGCGGTAACTGCAACCTGCAGACCATTGCCAACGACCTGGGTATTTTCTATCTGCCGTTTCAAAGGCATTTGGCGGGCGAGGGCTGGGATTTCGATTTCCCCATCATCCGCGAAAACGACAAGTGCATTAAATGCATGCGCTGCATCAAGGTGTGCGAGAGCGTGCAGGGCTTAGGGATTTGGGACCTGACCAACCGCGCCACGCATACCGCCGTGGGTACCCGCGGGCGCGCGCCGATCGGCAAGACCGATTGCGTCGCGTGCGGCCAGTGCATTACGCATTGCCCGACGGGCGCACTGCGCGAGCGCGACGATACCGAGACCGTGTTTGACGCGCTCGCTAATCCCGACAAGATCGTGCTGGTGCAGATCGCGCCTGCCGTGCGTAGCGCTTGGGGCGAGGAGCTCGGCATATCTCGCGAGGAGGCCACCGTTGAGCGTCTGGCTTGCGCGCTGCGCCGCGTTGGCTTTGAGTACGTGTTCGACACCGATTTCTCGGCCGACCTCACCATCATGGAGGAGGGCTCCGAGCTGCTCGAGCGTCTGGGCAAGGCCGCCAAGGGCGAGAGCGACAGCAACGGCTGGCCCATGTTTACGAGCTGCTGCCCGGGCTGGGTGCGCTTTGTGAAGGCGCGTTATCCGGAGTTTGTCGACAGCCTGTCCACGTCCAAGTCGCCGCAGCAGATGTTCGGCGCTATTGCCAAGACCTACTACGCCAGGGTGCTGGGCGTGGAGCCTGAGCGCCTGTTCGTGGTGTCCGTTATGCCGTGCACGGCCAAGAAGGCCGAGTGCGCGCTGCCGAGCATGGTGGGCGAGGACGGCACGCCCGATGTGGACGTTGCGCTGACGGTGCGCGAGATGGTGCGCATGATCCGCGCGAGTCACGTGAGCGTGGACACGCTGGTCGAGGAGCCGCTCGACACGCCGCTGGGCTTTGGCACAGGCGCGGGTGTGATCTTTGGCACCACGGGCGGTGTGATGGAGGCTGCCGTGCGCTCGGCATATTACCTGGTGACGGGCAAGAACCCCGACGCCGACTTCTTTGCCGATGTGCGCGGACTTGACGGCTGGAAGGAAGCCGTCGCCGATATCGATGGCACCAAGGTGCGCGTCGCCGTGGCGCACGGGCTGGGCAACGCCGCCCGCCTGCTCGACGCGATTCGCGACGGCCGTGTGAGCTATGACTTCGTCGAGGTCATGGCGTGCCCGGGCGGCTGCGTCGGTGGCGGCGGTCAGCCCATCCACGACGGCTGCGAGCTGGCGGCCGAGCGCGGCCAGGTGCTGTGGGGCCTGGATGCGAAGGCGGACATTCGCTTCTCGCATGAGAATCCCGACGTTCAGGCGTGCTATCGCGAGTTCTTGGGTGCGCCGCTTTCGCCGCTGGCCGAGGAGCTGCTGCATACCGACCATCACGCCTGGTCGATGCCCAACGAGGGGAAGTGCTAACGATGCGCGCGTTTAATGTTGAGCTGTCGCGCCGTGGATTTGCCTCGGCGCTTGCCGCGGGTGCGCTGTCGCTCGCGCTGGCTGGCTGCGGCGGCGGAGCTGCGGGGGCCGGGTCTGCTGCGGGCTCGGCTGCCGGGTCTGCCGCTGACGGTGCCGCTGCCGAGCCGGTCGAGGTACACGTCGCCTCGCTCAAGGGCCCGACATCGATCGGTCTGGTGCAGTTTATGGACCAGGCGGCCGAAGGTGCCACGGACAACGAGTTCGACTTTGCGATCAGCGCCGCAGCCGACGAGATCGTGCCCAAGGTGATTCAGGGCGATATCGACATTGCCCTGGTGCCGGCCAACGTGGCGAGCGTGCTCTACAACAAGACCGAGGGCGCGGTGCAGGTCATCGACATCAACACGCTGGGCGTGCTGAACGTGGTGACGGGTAACGCGGACGTTGCCTCGTTTGGCGATCTGGCGGGTCGCACCGTCTACATGACGGGCAAGGGCACCACGCCAGAGTACGTCATGAACTTCCTGCTGGAGCGCGCGGGCCTGACCGGCCAGGTGACGCTCGAGTTTAAGAGCGAGCCCACCGAGGTGCTGTCGGCCCTGCTTGCCGATCCGTCTGCCGTGGGCGTGCTGCCGGAGCCGTTCAAGACCGCTGCCATCGCCAAGAGCGAAGGCAAGCTGTCGGCACCGGTGAGCCTGACCGATGCGTGGGACGAGCTGGCGGGTGACACGGGTTCGCGCCTGCTGACGGGCGTGACCGTGGTGCGCCGCGCGTTTGCCGAGGAACATCCCGAGGCCGTGGCGGAGTTCTTGAGCTGCCATGCGGCGAGCGTTAAGGCCGTCAATGCGGCGCCGGCAGACTGGGCGCAGGCCGTGGTCGATGCGGGTATCGTCGATAACGCCGCGATTGCCGAAAAGGCGATTCCCGGGTGCATGCTTGTATGCCAGACGGGGAAGGATATGAAGGCGGCGCTCGGTGGGTACTTGCAGGTGCTGGCCGATGCGGATGCGAGCGCCGTGGGCGGCAAGCTCCCGGCTGATGATTTCTACTACATGGAGTAGCCCGTGCGTGCGTTTGCTCGACACATGACAGAGCGTATGAAGGCGGTGGCGGCAGCAGGTGCCGTCGCCGCCTTTTGGCTTGCCGTGTGGATGCTGGTGGCGGCGCTGATGGCGCAACCGCTGATCTTGCCGGGGCCGGGTGCTGTTGCCTTGGCGCTGTTGCGCCTGGTGTGCGATGGCGGTACCTGGGCGATTTTGGCGGGCTCGGGCGCGCGGATGCTGGGTGGGCTGGCGCTTGCCGCGGTGTGCGGCGGCGTGCTTGCCGGGATTTCGCCACGTTCGCGTGCGCTTGCGCACCTGGTGGCTCCAGTGCTGTCGTTTGTAAAGGCGACGCCGGTCGCCTGCGTGGTGGTCCTGCTGCTCATTTGGCTGGGAGCGGCGCGCGTGAGCATCGCAGCGGTCTTTTTGATGGCGCTGCCGGGTGTGTATTTTTCGCTGGCCGAAGGGCTGGCTCAGGTGAATAAACCGCTGGAGCAGATGTTCCGTCTGCATGGCGTGCGCGGCTGGCGCCTGTTTTGCGCCCATACCTGGCGCGAAGTCTTGCCGTTTGTGCTTTCGTGCGCCCGCGCCGTGATCGGCATGAGCTGGAAGGCCGGCGTGGCAGCCGAGCTTATCGGCATGGCGGTGGGCACCGTGGGTGAGCGCATCTATCAGGCAAAGCTTTTGATTGAGACGGCTGATCTGCTAGCGTGGACCGTGCTGGTCGTTGCCGCCTCGTGGGCGTGTGAGCGCGTGCTGGTGTGGCTGCTGCGGGTTTCGGGACCCGTGGCGTGGCGCGCGGCCGTGCGGGCGCATGGGCGCGGCGCTCGCGGGCGTGCGGGGGCTGCGAGCGATGGCGCTGCAGCGGAGCTTGCGCTCGCCGTGGGCGATCGCGCGCCCTGGGCTCCGGCGCTCGACGGTCTGGTGCTCAACGTGCCTGCGGGTGGGCGTATCTGCGTGATGGGCGCTTCGGGCATGGGCAAGTCGACGCTGCTTTCGTTGGCAGCGGGGGAGTGCGCGCCGTGCTCCATGGTGTTTCAGGATGTGCGCCTGGTCGAGTCCGCCTCGGCGCTGGATAACGTGCTGGTGTGCGCCGACACGCGCGTGGACGCCTCGAGTGCTGCGGCCCTGTTGCGCCTGCTGGTGCCGGGGGTCGATGTGCATGCTCGCGTGGCCGAGCTTTCGGGCGGGCAGCGCCGTCGCGTCGAGATCGCCCGGGCCCTGCTGTGTGGTGGCTGTGCCGTCATTCTGGATGAGCCCTTTACCGGCCTGGACGCCTCTGCGCGCGATGCGACGGCCGAGACTGTGCTCGACCTGCTCGACGGCCGCATGCTCTTGCTTGCCACGCACGACGTCGCCGATGCTCAGGCGCTCGATATCTCGGATATCATCACGCTCTAAAAACTAACTCAGCAACAAAATGATCCATTTTCCTCCGTCCCCACGGGGTCTGGTGTGGTATTCTATCTGCGGGGTAATACTTAGGAATACCAAGTAATACCAACACCGCAGAAACAAACTCCGGATGCGGGCCAATCGGGTTGCCTTCACAGCCCGTCGCCCAGCCGCGTGGCCCGCATCCATCCGCACCACCGTCGTTTCAAAAAGGAAGCGCCATGGCAGAACACATGACCCCGGTTGTCGCGAAGGTCTTGCCCGAGGAAAAGGCGGCCTTCGCGGCGGCAACCCAACTCGTAGGTACCACGCCGTCCAACGCCATCCGCATGTTCATCGCCGCCTTCAATCGCTGCGGCACCTTCCCGTTCGACATCTCGCCCAACGGGGCCTTTGGCGCTGCGCCCGATTCTCATCAACAATGACTGTTTCAAACTGCCGGCACTTGGGGACGTTCTTTTTCTGCCGGCAGTTAAGGAACGTCCCTAAGTGCCGGGTTTTGAGGAGGTTGGCATGCTCAATGCACTGGTTTGGGCACTTGCCTGTTTTGGCGTTGTTGCTGCCGATATTGCCCTGAGCATGGTTTTGTTCTCCGTGCTGGACATCGTGTCGGCGCTGACGGGTTTCCCGATCGACAACCTCGATATTCAATGGTTTCAAGCCGCCGCGCAGACGGCATCGTTTTTCATGGCGCTGCTGTGGTGGCGTTATCTGTGGCCCCGCTCCTTCATGGCGCGCCGGCAAGGCGAGCGCCCGCTCGGTGGGGGAGCAAGCGCGGCATGGAAGCGCATTGCCTGCGTTGTCGTGATCAGCCTATCCATGCAGGTGGTCATTAGCTACCTATGCGACGGCGTGCTGTCGCTGCTGCCCGAGGTCGCGGCAGACTATAGCGAGCTCGTCGAGGAAACGGGCATGGGCGATACCAGCCTTCTTGCCGTCCTGACCACGGTGCTCGGCGCTCCGTTTTGCGAGGAACTGCTGGTGCGCGGCATCATCTTTGAGTTTTCGCTGCGTGCGTTTAATCCACAGTGCCGTCCGCTCTGGAAGCGCCGGCGCCGCGCGAACGCGCAGGACGGCGCCATAGTGCCCTGGGCGGCCCCGAGTACCTGGGGCGTCGCCGCGGCAATCGTGCTGCACGCGGCGGTCTTCGGCTTTATGCACATGAACTGGGTGCAGGGCTGCTACGCGGGCGCTGCCGGCCTCATTTTTGGTTGGGTGTTCGTGACGACCGGAAAGCTCCGCTACACGATCCTGCTGCACTTTGCCTTTAATGCCGGGTCGTATCTCATGGGGCTGCTGTGGTTTGTGAATACGCCGCTCGACGCGGTAGTCACGGTTGCCATCGCCGGCTTTGTGCTGGTAGAGGCGATGCGCTCACTGCGCCAAGCGTGCCAACAGAGCGCTGCGACCACATCTACCGCATTCCCGCGCTAGTTGCGCCTGCCGCCGCCGTTGGCACCCTGACGCCCCTGGGCCGTGCGATTGCGACCGGCAGTGTTCTGTGCGCGTGACATGCCGCCGTGGCCCTTGCTGCCCTTGGGCCCCTTGCCAGCGCCGCCGCCATGCGGTTTGCCGCCCTTCTTGCCGGTGCCATGCCCACCGCCAGCAGACGTCTCGCCCGGGCGTGGCGGCACGGGGCGAATCAGGCAATGCTTGGTGTAGCCAATCAGATCGCGGCGGCCGGCTTTTTCCAGTGCCTCGCGCACGAGCTTGTAGTTCTCGGGCTTGCGATACTGGATGAGCGCGCGCTGCATGGCCTTCTCGTGCGGGTCGCGCGCCACGTAGATCGGCTGCATAGTGCGTGGATCCACGCCGGTGTAGTACATGCAGGTCGACATGGTGGACGGTGTGGGGTAGAAGTCCTGCACCTGCTCGGGCATGTAGCCCATGTCGCGCACGGCCTCGGCAAGGTCCACGGCTTCCTTCATGGTCGAGCCGGGGTGGCTCGAGATCAGATACGGCACCACGTACTGCTTGAGTCCGTATTCGCGGTTCAAGCGCTCAAATTTGCGGCAGAACGCATCGTAGACGGCGCGGCTCGGCTTGCCCATCACGGACAGCACCGCGTCGCTCACGTGCTCGGGCGCTACGCGCAGTTGGCCCGAGACGTGATGCTCCAGCAGCTCGCGCAAAAACTCGTCCGAGGCGTCGGCCATGGTGTAGTCAAAGCGGATGCCGCTGCGGACGAAGACCTTTTTGACGCCCGGCAGCTGGCGCAGGTCGCGCAGCAGCTGCGTGTAGCCGCTTTCGTCGACCACCATGTTCTTGCACACGCTCGGCCACAGGCAGCGCTTGTTCTTGCACACGCCGTGCTTGAGCTGCTTGTCGCAGGCGGGGCGGCTAAAGTTGGCCGTCGGTCCACCCACGTCGTTGATGTAGCCCTTAAACTCGGGATCGCGCGTGAGCAGCTCGGCCTCGCGCATGATTGAGTCGTGGCTGCGCATCTGCAGCACGCGACCTTGGTGGAAGGTGAGGGCGCAAAACGAGCACTCACCAAAGCACCCGCGGTTGGAGCTGATTGAAAACTTGATCTCGGCAAAGGCCGGCACGCCGCCCGCCGCGTCGTAATCGGGATGCCAATCGCGTGCGTAGGGGAGTTCGGCCACCTCGTCCATCTCATCGGTGGTGAGCGTCGCCGATGGCGGGTTCTGCACCACATAGACGCTGTTGGGGTAGGGCTCTACCAGGCGATGTCCGGTGATGGGGTCCATATTCTGCTGCTGGACGTTAAAGCTGCGCGCGTAGTTGAGCTTGTCGGCGGCAAGGTCGTTCCAGCTGGGCAGCAGGTCGTAGTCGTAGACCTCGTCGAGCGAGCTGGTGCGGTAGACGGTGCCATTGATATAGGTGATCTGATCGACGGGCAGCCCCGCGTCGAGCGCGTCGGCGATCTCGACAATCGCGTGCTCGCCCATACCGTAGATGAGGATGTCGGCGCCCGAGTCGAGCAGTACCGAGCGCTTGAGCTTGTCCTGCCAGTAGTCATAGTGGGCCAGGCGGCGCAGGCTTGCCTCGATGCCCCCGATGATGATGGGGACGTCCTTAAACGTCTGGCGGATGAGGTTGCCGTAGACCGTGACGGCTCGGTTGGGACGGCGCCCCTCCTCGCCACCGGGGGTATAGGCGTCGGTGTGGCGGCGGTGCTTGGTCACCGAATAGTGGTTGACCATGGAGTCCATGTTGCCGGCGCTGACGAGAAAGCCCAGGCGCGGCTCACCGAGCACGCTGATGCTGGCGGGGTCGGTCCAGTCGGGCTGGCAGATGATGCCCACCTTGTAGCCGTGCGCGTCGAGTACGTGGCTGACGATGGCCATGCCAAAGCTGGGGTGGTCCACGTAGGCGTCGCCGCAGATGTAGACAAAGTCGCACTGGTCCCAGCCGCGCGCGTCCATATCGGCGCGGCTGACGGGGAGGAACTTGTCGCGGCCCGGACGCCAGGGGCGTGTGGGCGCTGCTGGGGTATGCGTGGTGTGCCCACCCTGCGCCTTACCGCCGCGCTTTTGCTGCTGGCCCTGTTTGCCCTGCTGACTGCGCTGGTTGTTCTGAGCGTACTGAGGCTTTTTTGCCACGATCCCTCCCGATGTTTGTATGCTGCACGTAATTGTAACCAGTCTTTTTGGGACGGGGCTAAAAAGACTGGTGGAGTACATGAGCTGGCGGATCGGCGCGTCGATGCGGGTGTCGTTTGTTTCCAGACTGTGTATCTGCGCGTTGGAGAACCCGTCTCGCGCGCACGCCATGTTGTCAATGGGTTACAGTATGAACGGCGGTTATGTTTCCGCCAACGCACGAGAGGGTCGTCAACAAGGAGGATGCACGACGATGCAGCGTGCCAAACAGATATCGGAGTCCATCGAACTGGGCATTATCCTGGCGCTCGCCGGTGGCTTTATGGATGTGTATTCGTACATTGGGCGCGACCATGTTTTCGCCAACGCGCAGACGGGCAACATCTTGCTGGTGGGTGTGAGCATCTCGGAGGGCAATTGGGCACTTGCGGAGCGCTACTTCTTCCCTGTGGTGTCGTTTGCCGTGGGCATTATGCTTGCCGACCTGGTGCACGAGCGGTTTGGCAGCGTGATCCACTGGCGTCAGGTGACGGTGTTCTTTGAAGCCGTCATCTTGCTGGGCGTGAGCTTTATCCCCGGTGGCGGTTACAACCTGCTCGCCAACTGCCTTACCTCGTTTGCCTGCGGCATGCAGGTCGAGAGCTTCCGCAAGATCCACGGTCACGGCATCGCTACGACCATGTGCATCGGCAACTTGCGCAACGCGCTGCAAAACGTGGACGATTACATCATCACCCACAGGCGCGGCTTTTTGGAAAACGGCCTGCTGTACTTTGGCGTGATCTTTACCTTTGTGTTTGGCGCCGTGTTGGGCAACTGGTGTATTGAGCGCATGGGCCTGCACGCCATCGTCGTGGCGAGCTTGCTGCTGTTTGCCGCGTTTGCCATCATGTTCATCGACCGCGAGCGCGACTTGCGCTTACGCTGGAAGGTTGCGGCCGAGGCTTGGAAAGAGGGCTGCCGAAAGTAACCGAATGCGGCAAAGGGGCTGTCCCTTTGCCGCATTATTTTTCATCATCTGTTGAAACGCTTTAACACTTTTGATGTTCTCACGTGTTTTTCGTTTCAAAAGCGTTAGGATGGGACTCATAGCGTGGGGCGTAATGGGTGCCCCGCATACGATGGGAGGCTATCAATGGCTAATCGTTTCGTTCTCAACACCATTTCTTATCATGGTTCCGGCGCCATCAAGGAGATCCCCGGCGAGCTCCAGCGTCGTGGCTACAAGAAGATCTTCGTCTGCTCCGACCCCGATCTGGTCAAGTTTGGCGTTACCGCCAAGGTGACCGACGAGCTCGACGCCGCCGGCATCGCTTGGAGCCTCTACTCCGAGATCAAGCCCAACCCCACCATCCAGAACGTCAAGGACGGCGTCGAGGCCTTTAAGGCCGCCGAGGCTGACGCTATCGTGACCATCGGTGGCGGCTCCTCCATGGACACTGCTAAGGCCATCGGCATCATCATCAACAACCCCGAGTTCGCCGATGTCCGCAGCCTCGAGGGCGTTGCTCCCACTAAGAACCACGCCGTGTTCACCATCGCTGTGCCGACGACCGCCGGTACCGCCGCCGAGGTGACCATCAACTACGTCATCACCGACCCCGAGAAGGTCCGCAAGTTCGTGTGCGTCGACACCAACGACGCCCCCGAGGTCGCCGTCGTCGACCCCGACATGATGGCTTCGATGCCTGCCGGCCTTACCGCTTCCACCGGTATGGACGCTCTGACCCACGCCATCGAGGGCTACACCACCAAGGGTGCCTGGGAGCTTTCCGACATGTTCCACTTTGAGGCCATTAAGCTGATCAGCGAGAACCTGCGCGACTCCGTCGCCGAGGCCAAGTCCGGCCAGCCCGGCTCCGGCCGTGAGGGCATGGCTCTTGGTCAGTATGTCGCCGGCATGGGCTTCTCCAATGTTGGCCTGGGCATCGACCACGCCATGGCTCACACCCTGTCCGCTCACTACGACACCCCGCACGGCGTCGCTTGCGCCATGCTGCTGCCGATCGCCATGGAGTTCAACAAGCCGGTTTGCGCTGAGCGCCTGGCCAAGGTTGCCGTCGCCATGGGCGTTGACACCACGGGCATGAGCACCGCCGAGGCCGCCGATGCCGCCATCGCCGCCGTTAAGCAGCTCTCTGCCGACGTGAACATCCCACACGTCTGCGAGGCCATGAAGGCTGACGAGATCGAGATCCTGGCCAAGGACGCCATGGCTGACGCCTGCTTCCCGGGCAACCCGCGCGAGGCGACGCTCGACGACGTCATCGAGCTCTTCAAGAAGATCTGCCCGGCTGCCTAACTTAGTTCGGCGGGCCCCTGCCCGTTAGCCCCACAATCGTCCTCGGACATGTCGGAGGTCCCGCTGCGCACTACGTGCGGCGGGGCCTCCTTTTGTCCTGCGGAAAGATTGTGGGGCTAACGGGCAGGGGCCCGCCGGCTCGTTATCGTGGCGGGCGCTGTCCTGGCGAGCTCGACGGGTCATCTCGCTAGGTAAAAAGATGGCTCGCGGTGGTATTGTTGCTGTGGGTTTAATTCGATATGAAAGGGTGACTTTGGTGTCCAAGATGGATTCTACGCTCTCCTATATTACTGACCAGCTGAAGGCGCTTACCTCGATTGCTTCGCCTACCGGCTATACCCGTGCGGCGACTGATTATCTAATGGAGACCCTGCGCGATATGGGATTTGGCCCCGAGCGTTCCAATAAGGGCAACGTGCTGGTTGAGCTTGGTGGCGAGGGCGAGCCGCTTGTGTTGGCGAGCCATGTCGATACCCTGGGTGCCATGGTGCGCTCCATTAAGGACAATGGCCGCCTGCGTCCCACGACGCTTGGTGGGCACCAGTGGTCTACGGCCGATGGCGAGAACTGCACCGTCTACACGCGTGACGGCAATGTGTACACGGGTGTGGTCCTCAATATCGAGCCTTCGGCGCACGTGGCCGACGAGCCGGTCAAGACCATCGAGAAGAACATGGAAATCCTGCTCGATGAGAATGTCGACAGCAAGGACGACGTGCTTGAGCTGGGCATTCAGACCGGCGACATCATCGCTATGGATCCGCGTACCACGGTGACGGAGAGCGGCTACATTAAGAGCCGCTTCCTGGATGACAAGCTGTCGGCGTCGATTCTGCTGGGTTTGGCCCGTTCCGTTGCTGACGGCGAGGTGTCGCTTTCGCGCAAGGTGTCGCTGCTCTTTACCGTGTACGAGGAGGTCGGCCACGGCGGCGCCTTCGTGCCGGCCGACACGCGCGAGATGATCAGCGTGGACATGGGCTGCGTGGGCGACGACCTGGGCTGCACCGAGCGCATGGTTTCGATTTGCGCCAAGGATTCGGGCGGTCCGTACAACTACGACTTGGTGACCACGCTGTCCAACATCGCGCGCGAGCTGGAGCTCGATTACGCCATCGATGTGTATCCGCACTACGGCTCGGACGTTGAGGCCACGCTCTCGGCCGGCTACGACATTCGCCATGGTCTGATCGGCCCCGGCGTGTACGCGAGCCACAACTACGAGCGCAGCCACATCGACGGCGTGCGCAACACCTTTGAACTGGTTCGCGCCTACGTTCAGCGCTAATGATGTGGCGGCCTCGGCTGACACAGCAGTGCCGACCGAGGCCGTCCTCTCTAAGTTGCGGTGAAATAGGGACTGTTTAGCGGCCTGAAACACTTAAACAGTCCCTATTTCACCGCAACTTATGAAGGGGATGGGGCTACTTAAGTGCGCCGGTCACCGTGCCGCCGCCGAGGACGATGTCGCCGCGATAGACTACAACGGCTTGGCCGGGGGCGATGGCTCGCTGCGGCTCGTCAAAAGTCAGCAGCATTTGTCCGTCGGCGCCACGTGTAAGGGTCGCTGCTTGGTCTTTCTGACGGTAACGGTACTTGGCGCCCACGCGAATGCCGCCGGCATCGAGTTCTGCCTCCATGCGGTCGGCAGGGGCGCTCCAGATCCAGTCGTCGGCCGTGAGTGCTGTGGCCGTTAGGTCCTCGGCCTCGCCCAGATGCACGGTGTTGTTGGCGGCATCGACGCCCGTCACATACACGGGATGCGCCATCGCGACGCCCAAGCCCTTGCGCTGGCCGATGGTATAGCGCAACGCGCCGTTATGGCGTCCGACCACGCTGCCGTCGCGCCACACAATGTCGCCCGGCTCGGTGGGATGTCCGCAGCGGCGCTCGATATAGCCCGCGTAGTCACCGTCTGGAATAAAGCAAATATCCTCGCTTTCGGCCTTCTTGGCGTTGATGAAGTCCTGCTCGGCGGCAATGCGGCGCACGTCGCGCTCCTTGTCCAGGCCTGCCAGCGGAAAGATTGTGCGTGCCAGGCGCTCTTGCGTGAGCGAATACAAAAAGTAACTCTGGTCCTTTTTGGGGTCCTCGCCGCGATGCAGCTGCCAGGTGCCGTCGGACGCCTGGCTCGTTTTGGCGTAGTGACCTGTGGCGATGTAGTCGCAGCCCATATCGAGTGCCGCATCGAGCAGCGCGCCAAACTTAATATGGCGGTTGCAGGTGATGCACGGATTGGGTGTCAACCCTTCCTGGTAGGCAGTCACGAAGCGCTCGATAACATTGCGGTCGAAGGTTTGCTGCAAGTCGAGCACATGGTGGGGTATCCCCAGGCGATCGGCGACGGCCTTTGCATCGGCGATATCGCGGTCGACCTTACTTATGCCCGTGACGGGATCGGGCGCGGGGCAGGTGAGGCGCATGGTGGCGCCGACGCATTCGTAGCCCTGGCTTTTGAGCAGGTACGCGGTCACGCTGGAATCGACGCCGCCGCTCATGGCGACGAGCACGCGCTTGTTGTGCATGGGGAGGTTCTCCTTGGTGGCATGTGGCCAAAAAAGAAAAGCGGCGCGGGAGGCTGGTTCCGCGCCGCAGACATTGTAGCAAGTTCGGGCGTCATGTGGGACACCCTGATTGGATGGGCTCAGACTGCCGGGAGAGAGGAGACCGGCTCGTCCGTGGGCTCAACCTATGGGCGACGGGCCCTTAGTCCTGGAAGAGCGCCGTGGACAGGTAGCGCTCACCGGTATCGGCGAGCAGCGCCACGATGGTCTTGCCCTCGTTCTCGGGGCGCTTGGCCAGCTGCAGTGCGGCCCACACGGCGGCGCCGGACGAAATGCCCACGAGCACGCCCTCCTTGTGGCCCACGGCGCGGCCGGTCGCAAAGGCGTCGTCGTTCTCGACGGGGATGATCTCGTCGTAGACTTGGGTGTCGAGGACGTCGGGCACAAAACCGGCGCCGATACCCTGGATCTTGTGCGGGCCGGCCTGGCCCTTGGAGAGCACCGGGGAGGTGGCGGGCTCGACGGCGACGACCTGAATCTCGGGGTTCTGCTCCTTAAGGAACTCGCCCACGCCGGTCACGGTGCCGCCGGTGCCGACGCCGGCGACGAAGATGTCGACCTTGCCGTCGGTGTCATCCCAGATCTCGGGGCCGGTCGTGGCCTTGTGGATGGCGGGGTTGGCGGGGTTCACAAACTGGCCGGCGAT
>CABSMV010000017.1 GCA_902478935.1 uncultured Collinsella sp.
AGAGACAGGATGCGGTCCTGGGCGTCGGGCTGACCGCCGCGCTGCGTGTGGCCGGGGATGGCGACGCGGGTCTCGCGACCAGTCTTGGCCTCGATCTCCTTGGCGATGTCGTAGACGATCGACGGGCTCGTGCGCTCGGCGAGCTTCTTCTTGTACTCCTTCTTGGACAGCGCCGCGTCCTCCTTGGAGATGGCGCCCTCGGCGACGGCCACGATGGTAAAGCGGCTGCCGGTTTCCATGCGATGCTCGATGGTCTTGATGACGTTGTCCATGTCGTAGGGGATCTCGGGAATCAGGATGACGTCCGCGCCGCCCGCGACGCCGGCATACAGCGGGATCCAGCCAACCTTGTGGCCCATGATCTCGATGACAAACACGCGGCCGTGGCTCGAGGCGGTAGTGTGGATGTCGTCGATGCACTTGGTGGCGACGTCGATGGCGCTCGTAAAGCCAAACGTCAGCTCGGTGCCCCAGGTGTCGTTATCGATGGTCTTGGGCAGGGCGATAACGTTGAGACCCTCTTCGCGCAGGCGGTTGGCAGTCTTGGTGGAGCCGTTGCCGCCCAGCATAAACAGGCAGTCGAGCTGCAGCTTGTGATAGGTGTGGACCATCGCCGGCACCTTCTCGACGCCGTCAGCCTCGGGAATGTCCAGACGCTTGAACGGTGTGCGGCTCGTGCCCAGGATGGTGCCGCCGCGGGTGAGGATGCCGCTAAAATCGGCGGGCGTCATGACGCGGAACCTGCTGTAGATAAGGCCCTGGTAGCCGTCCTCAAAACCGTAGATCTCGATAGGTTCTTTGCTATTGGTCATGAGCGTTTTGACGATGCCGCGCATGGTGGCGTTGAGCGCCTGGCAGTCGCCGCCACTAGTAAGAAGACCGATCCTAAGCATGGTGAATCCTTCCGGGCAAGTTATAACATGCGCATAAGTTTACCCCCGCACACTGTTGATACGGGGGTAAAACGTGTTAGCTCAAATGTATGGAAATGTAAGCAACGTCAGGCCAGCGTAAGGACGACGGTGCCAGCTCCTTACAGCGCGAAGGCATCGATGTCGCCCCAGTGGCGGCGCAGCGTGATGGCGGCAGCGGGCTCGGTGTTGTCAAAGACGACCGACCACTGCGTGTTGCTGGTGATGTCTTCCGGATTGGGCTCTTGCGCCGCAGCGCGTAGGGCCTTCCAAGCGACTGCCTCGTTCTGGGCACCGACATGGGCGTCAAGGACATCGGCGATTGCGACGGCGCGCTCTTTACCATGGCCCAGCTCGCCATTCTTTTGGTTGGGCAGCACTTCGTCGCCATAGCAGGCGTAGAAGTTCGTAACCTGGCGTACAGGAGTCGCTTTGAAAGCGCGGTCTGGATCGCGCGGATCCCACTCTACTACGCGCGCGTCACCGGCGGCGTCGTTGATAAAGAAGTGGTAATCGCGTCCTGCCATGGCGTGCATGTCGTAGGCGGAAAGCAGGTCGACAGCTTCTTGCGTGGTGGCGGCACGGTCGAGCACCAGACGGATGGCGAGCGAGGTATTGATGACGGGGCGTTGCGCGTCCTGGTCACAGGGCTTGGAATCCAGAGTGAGTACGGCAATGGACACGCCGCATTCGTTAACACCGTCGAGCTGGGCAAACGGGCCCATGAGTGCGGCGGCACGTCCGGCGACGGAGTCAAGCGGAGTGTTATCGCCCAGGTTGTTAAGGGCGGCAAACCCGATGGAGGCATAGCCGCCACGTGGGTGATTGCGCACCAGCAGCGCCGAGGTGTCGTCCTTAAAGTCGTAATTGCGACCGGTGCGCACGCGGCCTTCGGCATCTACGGCGACAAAAGCGCTGCAGGCAAACTGGGGCGCCTGGACATGTACCGGCACACCGGGCAGCACCTGCGCCACCACGGCATCGATGTAGGCCTGGTCGTCGCGCACGCCAGCGGCGATGATGCGATCAAGATCGTAGTCGTAGGCGATGTCGATTGCGTACAGGTCATAGCCATCCGCGTAGCCGGTCAAGCGTTTGAGCGACGCGGCGGACTTGATTTGCTTGTGATAAACGATACCGGTGGCAGCGGCAAGGCCGACGGCGACTCCCGCGACACCGCAGGCGATGGCAATGTTACGTGGCTTCATGACGACTCCTCTCGTCCTGTTAGCGTAATTGTCGCAAAAGGTGCACGGGCATGATGGCTCAACTTGGTGAGTGGCGCGGAATTAAGCACGGAATGAAGAGTGCGGCACTGGCGTGGCGGGGTATGCTGGAGGGGACCATCAACCCAGCGAAAGGGGAGAGCATGACGGATCAGGAAACGCTCGAGCGCGCACATGTGACGGCCGACGATATCGAGGCCGCCAACGACCTTATCGACTTTATCGAGGCATGCCCCAGCATGTTCCATACGGCGGCGACCATTATGGCCGAGCTCGACGAGGCGGGCTTTACCTACCTGCCCGAGAACGCGGCGTGGGACATCGAGCCGGGCGGGCGTTATTACACGCAGCGCAACACCTCGAGCGTTGTTGCCTTTAAGGTGGGCGAGGACCTGGCCGCGACGTGGGGCGAGGACGGCGTTGCCGGTGACTATCATTTTCAGCTCACGGCGTCGCACAGCGATTCTCCGACGTTTAAGGTCAAGGCCGTGCCCGAGCTCGACGGCGCAGGCGAGACGCTGCGCCTGAACACCGAGGCCTACGGCGGCATGATTGACTACACCTGGTTCGACCGTCCGCTGGCGCTCGCGGGTCGCGTGCTGGTGCGCGAAGGCGACCGTATTGAGAGCCGTCTGCTTGCCACCGAGCGCGAGGTCGCTATCATTCCGAGCCTTGCCATCCACATGAACCGCGGCGTTAACGAGGGCTTTGCTCCCAACCGAGCCGTCGACCTGTGCCCGCTCATCAGCGCTGGCGAGCTTAAGCAGGGCGACTTTGATGCTCTGATCGCCGACGAGCTGGACGTTGAGCCCGATCAGATTCTGGGCCGCGATCTGTTCCTGGTCAATCGTCAGGATGCGCGCATTTGGGGCTGGCCCGACGAGTTTATCTCGACGCCCAAGCTCGACGACCTGGCCTGCGCCTATACCTCGCTGCAGGCATTTTTGGGTGCCGAGAACGCGCACGACGTTTCGGTCTTTTGCTGCTTTGATAATGAGGAGGTTGGCTCCGAGACCAAGCAGGGCGCCATGTCGACGTTCTTGGCCGACGCGCTGCGCCGCATTAACGGATCGCTGGGCTTTGACGACGAGTCGTATCATCGCGCCCTTGCCGCATCGATGCTCGTGAGCTGCGACAACGCGCATGCCGTGCACCCCAACCACGCCGAGAAGTGCGACGCCCGCAGCCAGGTGGTGCTCAACGGCGGTATCGTCATCAAGGAGGCAGCCAACCAGCACTATTGTACCGATGCCTTTAGCCGCGCGGTGTTCCAAGCTATTTGCGATGACGCCGACGTGCCCACGCAGGCCTTCGCCAACAAGAGCGATATGGCCGGCGGATCCACGCTCGGCAATCTGTCCAATATGCAGGCGAGCATGCATGCCGTGGACGTGGGCCTGCCGCAGCTGGCCATGCACTCGAGCTACGAGACCGGCGGCGTGCGCGACGTGATGTACGCCATCCGCGCCCTCACGGCTTTCTACGAGCGAAACCTAACCATCAACGGCGCCGAAAGCGTGGAACTCTAAAACCTGCTAAAAGGGACAGGTTTATTATGCAGGTTTTATCTGGGCAAATGCCGCAAAGCCAACAGCTGGACAGAATTGTTATGACACCGCAGGTTGAGCAAGCGTCAGCGAGCGATGTCCAGAGCGAACAAGTTGGCATGAAAAAGGCAAGGCATAGACCTTCTGGTCATGCCTTGCCTTTTGAATGACAAATTGTCGCTCTGGGCGGCGCGTAGCGTCGACCGGTCCGCCGTTCGTTAGAACGGCGGAACCCTAATGTTCGATCCAACAGCGCAGGGTCTCGCCGGCTTGCAGGTGACGCAGATTCTCTGCGGCAATGTCGACCACATTATTGAGCGTGGCTGCCAGGTGGAACCAGCCGGAGACGTGCGGCGTGATGAGCATGTTGGGCGCATCCCACAGGGGGCTTGTCTCAGGCAGCGGCTCGGGGTCGGTGACGTCGACCGCGGCGCCGGCGAGATGTCCCGACTCCAGGGCGGCAACCAAGTCGTCGGCGACCACAAGGTCGCCGCGGCCGCCGTTGGCAAAGAAGGCGCCCGGTTTCATCGCGGCGAAGAACTCGGCGTTCGCCAGGCCGCGGGTCTTGGGTGTGCTGGGCATAAAGGATGCGACGATGTCAGCCTCGGCCAGGCGCTCGGACAGGGCGTCCATGCCGTCCATGTCCTCAAACACAATGGGGTAGACGAGTGGATGGCGCTTGATGCCGCGGACGTGCGCGCCCATGCCGCGGCAGAGCGTGGCGAAGTGGCCGCCGATATCGCCCGCGCCCAGCACCAGCACATTGGCGCTTTTGAGCGAGGTGACCGGCCCCAAATCCTCCCAGCGATGCTCGCGCTGCAAGTCGTGATAGCCGGGCAGGCGCTTCATCATGGAAAGGACCATGGCAAACATGTGCTCGCTCACAGCCTGGCCGTAGGCGCCCACCGAGCAGGAAAGCTTAGCGTCGGCTGGCACGGTGCCGGCGGCCAAGTAATCGTCATAGCCAGCGGTCTGCAATTGCAACAGCTGGAGATGTTCGCATGCCGTGAGCATGTCAGGGTCGATGTTGCCCAAGATCACGTCAGCATCGGCGACCTGCTCGCGCGTGGCGGCGTCGGCGCTCGTGTAGATAAAGTCCTCGCCCGGAGCGCTCGACTCAAGAATTGCACGATGACGGTCGTTGACGGGCAGCAAAACCAGGATGTTCACAAGCAGTCCTCTCCGCTCGACCTACCAAAAGGGGCAGGTTTATTTTGGCAGGTTTTATCAGGCAAAACGTTCAAATAAAAACGCCGGATGCAAGACGAGTGTGCCCGTCAGCATCCGGCGCATCCACGGCTACCAGCTCAGCAGCTCGTAGCCGTCCTCGGTCACCACGAGCTGTACCTCGCACTGGGCCGAATCGCTGCCGTCCTTGGTGCGCACGCACCAGCCGTCACCCTTGCTGATCTTGATATCGGGCGCTCCGGCGTTGACCATGGGCTCGATGGTAAAGACCATGCCCGGCACCATGATGGTGTCCACATCGGGCGCCTCGGTGGTAAAGCCCACAAACGGGTCCTCGTGGAACTCCTTACCAATGCCGTGCCCGCCGTACTCGCGCACCACGCTAAAGCCGGCGTCCTCGACGGTCTTTTGCACGGCCTCGGCCATCACGGACAGCGGCAGCCATGGTTTGACAGCCGCCAGACCCGCCTCCACGCTGGCGCGGGTGACGTCGACCAGGCGCTGGCGCTCGGCCGAGACCTCGCCGATGCAGAACATACGGCTCGAGTCGCTAAAATAACCGTCCAGGATTGTGGAACAATCCACGTTGATGATGTCGCCCTCGTGCAGCACATCTGCATCGCAGGGGATACCGTGGCAGACGACGTCGTTGATCGAGGTGCACACGCTCTTGGGATAGCCCTCGTAGTTAAGATCGGCCGGCGTGCCGCCGTGCTCAACGGTGTAGTCGTAGATCATCTGATCAATCTGGTTGGTGGTCATGCCCGCGGCGATGCGTTCGCCTACGTAATCGAGCACGCCCACGTTGATAGCGGCCGAGCGCTTGATGCCCTCGATATCGGTGGGCGTCTTGTAGAGCGTGCGGGGCAGGACCTCCCAGCCCTCTTCCCACAGGCGCTCAAGGCGCTCATCAAAGGCGCTATGGCATTTCTTATATTTTTTGCCGCTGCCGCACCAGCAGGCGTCGTTGCGGCCAGGCACGGGTCCTTTGTCATACATGGCTAACTTCCTTTCATCCGCAGTTAGTATAGCCCACCCACGCGTCCATAAAAGTTGCGGTGATATAGTTCCGATTTAAGCGGTTTAACAGCATAAATAGGAACTATATCACCGCAACTGATGGAGCGGGATGGCGGGCACTGGCTGCTGCGTGGTTTTGCTAGTAGCTCACCTGGCAGGGAATGCCGAGGGCGCGCACGCGTGCGGCAATCTTGTCGAGCACCTCAGGCGCTGCTTTGGCAAGGCCGGCGACCGGCGTCTCACGCGCCACCGTGTAGATGGTCGCTTCTTGTGGGCGAATACGCTCAAGCGCCGCGAGCCAGGGGGCAACGTACTCCTCGCCGGTGTTGTCGATGAGCTTGCCCTGATACTCGCCGGTCAAAAAGATCGTCTGGATAATAACGTGACCGTCAAAGCTTGCGAACGTCTCGATCTGGTGCTCGACGTCGTAGGGGCCAACAGGCTGGTCAAGCAGCTGGATAAACGCCGGGTCGACGGTATCGAGCTTAAGAATGTTGTCGTCGACCATCATGAGCGCGTCGTGCACCTCGGGACGGTCG
This sequence comes from uncultured Collinsella sp., assembly GCA_902478935.1. Taxonomy (GTDB): domain Bacteria; phylum Actinomycetota; class Coriobacteriia; order Coriobacteriales; family Coriobacteriaceae; genus Collinsella. The sequence continues at coordinate 6,432 of CABSMV010000017.1, forward strand.
GCGCGCGTGCCGTTGGAGAGCACGGCGATCTTGGAGTTTGGGGCAAGCTCGTCGCGCAGCGCGACGGCGCCGGCGATGGCCTGCGGAAACTCCGGTGCGGCGGTGGGCTCACCGTTGCCTGCGAAGGTGATCACATCGGGGAGCTCGCCCTCGGCTGCCATATCGCGCAGCTTTGCCTCGAGCGCGTCGAGTACCACGGCGGTTGTGTTGTACGGCTCGTGGCAGGGGCGCTCGGCGTTGAGGCCGTTTTCGCAGTAAATGCAGTCGAACGTGCAGATTTTGCCGCTGGCCGGCATCATGTTGACGCCGAGCGAGAGGCCAAGGCGACGGCTGCGAACGGGCCCAAAGATGGGGCTGGCATTCAAAAACGTAGACATAGGCATATGCTCCTCAAGACAATTGTGCCTAAGCATAGCATCGGCTCCAAAGCAGGGTGCGGGCTCTTGCTTTACAAGTTTCGTTTTTTCACGTCGCTCATTATGCCGTGTCATGAAAAGCCTCGGGTCGGGTAAAGTTAATCTGTTAACAAGGCGTAAAGCAATGCGGGTCTATCCAGCCGTACTGACGCGCAACTGGATGGGCGTTGATGATGGGGGCACAACATGGATTTTACGGTCGAGAATGCGGGCACTACGATTGCCTGTCGCGAATATGCCGGCCCGGATGTGTCGCCTGATACTCCTGCCTTGGTGTGCGTGCACGGCGCTTGTGTCGACGGCACATTTTTTGACGGTATCGCTTGTGAGCTCAGTCGCAACTACCGCGTAATTGCCTACGACCGCCGCGGCTGTGGCGGCAGCAGCGAAGCGGCAGACGGCAGCTATGATCTTGCCGCTCAGGCCGCCGACCTGCAGGCCGTGATCGAACACGTTGGCGCTCCGACAAATGTGCTTGCGCACAGCGCCGGTACGTTGGTGGCGCTGGAGCTTCTTCGCACCGAACCCCATCTCGTCGCCCGTGCGATTCTGCATGAGCCGGCTGTGTCGGCCGAAGGCGTCGGCATGGGCGCAGCTCCGATTTTGCTCGATATGATTGCGGCTGGAAAGGTTTCAAGGGCGCTTCGGCTTTTCTTGGGAGCTCTCGGCGACTTGGACCCCGAGGCTCCTGGGACGACCGAAGCGGAAGCCAAGCATGCCCTGCGCAATGGTCGTTGCTTTATGGCCAATGAATACGGAACAAATATGACATATGCTCCCGACTGGGAGCGCGCCCGCGCGTCAAAGGCGGTGTCGGCCGTGTTTTTGGGCGAGCTTTCGGTCGATACACCTCGCGAGGCTGGTACGAGGGTGGCGGCTGAGCTTTTGGGCTGTCCACTCGTAATGGTTCCCGGCGCGCACAACGGCCTGCGCGATCGCCCGACAGCGGCTGCCCAGACTGTCCGTGGCATCCTGGGGTTCTAACAGCTGCAAAAAACAAAACAGGCTTCACTCGCAAACGTTTCGGCCGTGTCAACAAATGTGCTCAAGACCTCACGTCTGCGGCTTCAATCGCGCCGTCTGCCAGGTCATAAAAATGTAACAGCATTCACGTGCTTACCTGCATCGGCAAGGTGTTACCCTTGTAGCATTTGGAACCCACCGCTACTATGCGAAACTATCGAAAGAGCCCCATATGCTCAATAATCACGAGGTCAATCTAACCGACGAGGAGGCTGCCGCTGAGGTTGCCCGCGTCGCGAAGACCTACCCCGTGGTGCGTTTGCTGTCGGCCGATCAGATTAAGAGCGAGCCTAACTGCCTGCTCGCCGGCGATCGCTGCCCTTGTCTGCGTCAGTCGAGTCTTGAGGCTTTGGCAGACTCCGATGAGGTGTCGGAGCAACTGCTCAACGATGGTGTTGAGTACCGCGCTCGCCTACGCCCTCTAAAGGTCGAGGGTGAGCCTCGTGTCTTGCTGATGGTGCGTCCGATCGATGAGCAAGAGGCCGCAGAAGAGGACCTTGTCTACACCGACGTGCTGACGAGTGTGCGCAATCGCCGATATTACGAGGAAAAGCTCCGTAGCGCCCGCATGAAGGCCGGCGTGGCGGTGATCGACCTTGATGATTTTAGGGTCTTCAACGATACGTGTGGCCGCCATGCCGGCGACCTTGCGCTCGGTGCCGTGGCGACAGCCATACGCAGCGGTATTCGTTCGACTGACGAGCTTGTGCGCTATGGCTGCGACAAGTTTGTGGTCGTCATGCCCAATATTCCTTCCGATGACTTCACCCGTCGCCTGCATCAGGTGTCCGATGCCGTTCATGCCACGATTGTTCCGGGCCATGAGTACGTGAGCTTGACGGCATGTGTTGGTGGCGTTCGCATTCATGGCGAGACGGTCGATGAGGGCGTTGGCCGCGCTGTCCAGTTATTGAGCCGCGCTAAGGCAAAAGCCGGTACGGTCGTGACCGATGCCGATTCCATCGAAGCCTTCCAAAGCGAAAAGCCTTTGGTGCTTATTGTCGATGACTCCGAGATGAACCGAGCCATTCTCAACGAGATGCTCAAGGACGAGTATTGCATCCTCGAGGCCGACAACGGTCGTACGGCGCTCGACATGGTCGACCGCTATGGCGATGAGTTGTCGCTCGTGCTGCTGGATATTGTCATGCCGGGCATAAGCGGCTTTGAGGTGTTGGCCGATCTGTCTCGCCGATCGGGTATCGACAATCTGCCTTTCATCATGATTTCGAGCGAAGATTCCGATGATATGGTTCTGCGCGCGTACGAGCTGGGCGCCTCGGACTATATCAACCGTCCGTTTGACTCCCGTGTCGTGCGCCGCCGTGTAAGCAACACCATCCGCCTATACGCCAAGCAGCGCCGCCTGACGAGCCTGCTGTCTCAGCAGTACAACGAGCGCGTCAAGAACAGTCGCATGCTCATCGACATCATGGCCGGCGTCATGGAACTTCGCAATGGCGAGAGCGGCAGACACGTTACGAATATCGAAAAGCTGACCGAGCTGCTGCTTGACTGTCTGGTCCAGCGTGGCGGCACGATCTCCCTCGACAATGAGGAGCGCTCCACGATCGCCCTGGCTTCGGCGCTGCACGATATCGGCAAGATGTCGATTGACGATGCGATTCTCAACAAGCCCGGGCGTCTTACGCCCGAGGAGTTCGAGATTATGAAGACGCATACCACGATCGGCGCCGACATGTTGCTTGAGCTGGGCCGCCATCACGTCGGCAATGCGCTTATGGAATATGCGTACCAGATTGCGCGTTGGCACCACGAGCGCTGGGATGGCAAGGGTTATCCCGATGGCCTTAAGGGCGACGAGATTCCCATTGCCGCACAGGTGGTCTCGGTGGCCGACGTGTACGATGCTCTGACGAGCGTGCGCGTGTACAAGGACGCTATCCCGCACAGGGAGGCAATCCAGATGATCCTGGACGGTAAGTGCGGCACCTTTAACCCGCTGTTGCTCGACTGCCTGCTCGAGGTGCAAGACCGTATTGCCGAGACGTTGGCACGCCCCGCCGACGTCGTTGCGTTTCCCACGATTTAGTTTGACCAAAGGAGTTTTAATCCATGATTTCCATGCGTGAGGCGTATGAGAAGATCGGCGCTAATTATGAAGACGCGTGCGCTCGGCTGATGGGCGGGGAAATGCTTGCCCGCTTTGCCCTCAAGTTTTTGGATGACGAGAGCATGGACAAGCTGGAGGCCGCCATGGCGGCGGGAGACGCCGAAGGTGCGTTTATGGCAGCGCACACGCTCAAGGGCGTGAGCCAGAACCTGGGATTCGATAATCTGTACGAGCCGGCGGTCGTGGTGACCGAGGCGCTGCGCGGCGCCGAAGCCGTTGACGGCGCTCGCGAGGGAATGCATGCGTTGCAGCAGCAATATGCGGCTACGATGTCGGCCCTGCGCGAGGCGGCTGAATAAGGGCTTGCGAGCTTTGATGACTATGAGAGTGGATAATCTCCCGTTTTAGGCCCGGTGGCGGCCTCAAAGTGGGAGATTATCCACTCTCGTTCGATACGTGTCCAATAATCCACTCTCACCTTTTCTGATTAGTGAATGGCCTATGCGCACTGGCGGGGCTTTCCGCATGCAATCCATATCGTTGTTCGATAAACTGTTCGAATAACGATAGAGTCGATGAGGGTGAGTGTATGTCCAACAGCGTTCAGCGTATGGCCAAGGCGGGCGAAAATATCAGGAAGCTTGGTTTTTGCATGGCAGCCGTTTTTGCAGGGATGCTCGTCGCTTTTGCCGCGTTGGTTGTTTACGTGATCTGGTATGCGGTTGCAAACGTTACTTCTGTCGATTCTTTCGGTGTCGTGACGTTTCTCGATGGCGGGTGCATCGTTATCCCAAGCGGACTGTGCCTGGCACTCGTTGTGGGTATTTCGCTTGTCGTTTTGTGTGGGATCAGCCGTAACATCTCGCGAGGCGTCTCGCCCTTTACCAAGACGCATGTGCGGCTTATCCGTGTTCTTGCACTTGTCTTTGCTGTTAACGCCGCGGTTTCGTTTATTGGTGCCTACGGATCGGTCAATCTCACCATTGGTGGGTTGGAGCTTTACGTCGTTCCTCATTCCTTCGTTATTGAGATTTGCCAAGGCGTTACCCTTGATGCGGGATCGCTTATCGGCGCGGCTGTCTGTCTGTGTATCTCGGTGATCTGGAGTTATGCCTCGCTGCTCCAAGAGCAGTCTGACGAGCTTGTGTAGGAGGAAGCATGAGCTATCTCATCATCGAGCTTGAGACGCAGCTACTTAAGACCGGAAAGACCAGTGCTGATCTGATTCGTGCCACGGGGCATACTCCGGCTAATATTTCTAAGCTAAGAAACGGAAAAATTAAAGCTATTCGCCTTAAGACGCTTCTCGATATTTGCGATGAACTTGACTGTCAACCGGGAGATATTATTCGGCGGGTGAGTGAGAAAGAGCTTGAGGAGCTTATTGTTGAGCGTGCAAAAAATGTCGTGAGGCAGATGCGGAATGGTGGAGGCAATGAGGCGTCGCTTCCGACATCAGTCTTTGCTGTAGATTTGAGCGACGAGTAGCATATAGCGAGCAGCTAAAACGAGATATTGGTGTGATGGGGCCCGTGTCTAGCGCGGGCCCCATCTCTTTAAATTATCTTGACAAATATAAGTTATCGATAAACAATAACACAAAGTAAAAGCGATAATAGAAAGGAGGAACGATATGAGCTGGATTGTCAAACCGAGTTATGTGGACCCCGATGGTGGGTGCAACGGTTACTGCAAGACATTCTGTGGAGCACGCACTTGCGTCAATAACTGCAGCAAAAACTTCTGTTTAGTTAATCTCTAGCAGTTGCGGCTGCTGCCAGGCGACAGTCTGGCAGCAGCGGTTTTGCTATCAAGCAGAACGGGAGGCCAATGAACGCATCAGCGATAAAGCTATCAAAGCTGTCAAAGCGCTACGGGAAACGGCGCGTTTTGCATGACGTTTCCTTCGAGGTGCATCAGTCTGAGCTCTGTGCCCTTGTCGGTGCAAACGGTGCGGGCAAAAGCACGCTCATTAAAATCGTCTTGGGCCTCTGCGAGCCATCGTCGGGGAGCGTGGAGCTCTTTGGAGGCAAATCAAAAAGAGAGCTTGGCCTGATGCGGACGCGTGTCGGCTATGTGCCAGATTCCAGCGGAGCATACCAATCCCTCGGTGCGGTTGAGAATCTCCAAATCCGATGTTCGGAATGGGGGCTTGATGAGAAACGTGAGGTTCCTCGCGTCTTGGGCCTAGTCGGGCTGGACGTCGATGAGAAAAAGGGCGTGAGCAGTTTTTCTCTGGGAATGAAGCGGCGACTTGATATAGCTACGGCTTTGTTGGGTGACACTGATCTGCTTATTTTTGATGAGCCAGCAAATGGGTTGGACCCGCTGGGCATCGAGAGTATATGGGCCCTTATCGGTCGATTGAATCAAGAACAGGGTAAGACCATGCTCATCTCTAGTCATGATCTGGATGAGTTGGCATCAGTTGCAACAAGTTGCGTGTTTATTCATGACGGCGAACTGCTGAAAATGGAATCGATGGACGTCATAAGGGATGAGGCGCCATCCCTAAAAGAGTATTACAGGCGCTTGATGAAGGCGGTCTCGCTATGAAGCGGGCGATCCATCCCATAAAGGCAGATATGATGCGTTTGCACAGGATGTTTCCGGCGAAGTTTGGTCTTGCGCTTATTCTGGCGTTCGGCCTTCTCTTCGGTGTCTTTCTAAAAAACGGAACAACGTTGCTCGCCTTTGGCAATAGCGTTTTTGGGAAGGATATTGGTTTCTGCTGGAATGTAATCGATCCTTCTGCACCCGATGAGTCCCTTGTGCGCAGTGCTTTTGCCGGTACCTCTCTGTTCGTTCCGCTCATCGTTTGCCTGGCGATTTTACAGGAGCGCGGCTATGAAGAGGGATACCGAATTTCTTCAGCAAGAGGTCTTACCCGCTTTAATGGGGCCCTAGCACATGTGCTTTCGTCTGCTTTAATAATTGGCGCAGCATATAGTGCGCTTTGCCTTCTTCTTTTTGCAATAGCCATAATACGTGGAGGGCATAACTACTCGCACGACATGCTAACTGCATTTTTACCGGCAATGATGATTAACGCTGTATTGGTGATATCGGTTGCGTTGGAGACGGTGACCATCTATCGGATTACAGACAGCGCTGTATTGAGCGGGGCTGTGGTAATAATCGGATTTGTCATGAGCTTGACGCTCTACGGAACTTACCTTCAGACGCCCATACCGTCCTTGCGATGGATCTTCTTTCTTCCGGGGCCGTACCTTGGAGTCGGATGTGCCTTTGGGTATAGCGATATGGGTCAGCTGACACTTCTGGGATATGGCGTGGCAGCCAGCTGTCTATCGGTATTGATTTACGCTCTCGTGAGCTTTCGTGCTGGGGGTGTGCTCAATGGCTCGTCAGACTAGAAGATTCCTTCATTCAGAATTGAAGCATGTGAGCAAATGGACGTACGCCTTAATCCTGGTAATTTATGCGTGCATGGTGGTATTGCAGCTTAATTCTTTCCCGATGTGGTTCTGTAGCCTCCGTGAGAACAGTTTCTTGGGCTTTTTCCCAGACCCGACGCTTCGGCTATCGGCAGAGGATGTCCTTCTATTTGGTAATGCAGAGGTTTTTCGCGGTCTGCTGTTCAACGTAGCCCCGTTGGCTCATGCATTGTTCTTTCCGTTCATCGCGGCTTGCATTGTGCCTTGCTTTGTCAGTTCGGGCTTTATTGAGGAACCCTGGGGATTGTCGGAGGCTCGGGGAGGGAAGCGTGTGTGCGCTATCGTTGCGCGAGTGGCGCTGTCTTCTTTTGCCCTTTTGGGCGCGTTTATCCTGTCGAGTGCCGTTTTGTACTGTCTTAACTGCGTAATCGTTTTGGATGCTCAGCAGTATTTCAACCTGAATATATTTTGCTATCGACTTCTTCTGGCGAGTGTCGTCTGCCTTGCATACGTGGTCTCTTGCGTGATCGCTGTTTCCTATTTTGGGTCCGGCTTCGGTCCTATTGGCATGCTGCTGCTTGTCAACGTCGTAGCGGTCTACATACAGCTCGGGGCCATTCCCATGCTTCCGCTTCCAGCCTCGATGCTCATGTGGATTTGTGGCGTGACCCCGTTGGGGAATAGTCAATGCATTTCGATTCTAATTGACTGCCTAATCAACGTAGCAAGCGTTTTTGCCATTTGCTTTACCGTCGACCGATTGCGGTCGAGATTTCTTTGATTGTTTGCGAGGGATAATCATACCGAGCATACCAAATACAGGGGGGGCGGGCACCGTTGCTGGTGTCCATCCCCCTCCTGGCATGGAAGGTTTAAGCCTGTGTGATTCGCGAACTAGCGGGTCTGCTTTACCTTGGCCGCTGCCTCGACAAACGACTTCCACAGGTTAAAGTCGGTCTCGAGCGTCTTCCACGTGTACTCAGGGTGCCATTGCACGCCCAGGCAGAAAGGCTGGCCTTCGACTTCGATGCACTCGGGAACGCCGTCGGTTGCCTTGGCGACCAAGCGCGTGCTTTTGCCCAGGCGGTCGACGCAGCAGTGATGTGCCGAGTTGGTCTGGATCAGCCTGTGCCCGCCAAGTGCACGCTCCAGCAGCGAGCCCGGCATGACCTCGACAGGGTGCACGGGGTCGTTGAGCACGTGGGTGTGGCGCCACTGCGTGCGGCCCTCGCGCGCACCCAGGCTCGGCACGTCCATGCACAGGGTACCGCCGGTGGCGACGTTGAGCAGCTGCGTGCCGCGGCAGGTGGTAAAGAGCGGCTTTTTGGCGCGGAGCACCTCGCCGACCAGCTTAAACTCAAAGCTATCGCGGATCTCGCAGCAGAGGGTGGGGTCGTAGGGTCGATCATCGCCCCAACGTTTGGGATTGACATCGGGGCCGCCGGGAATGGCGATGCCGTCGGCGATATCGACGTAATGACGGATGACCTCAATGTCCTCGGTGATGGACATCTGCAGCGGCAGGCCGCCAGCGGCAAGGATGGCATCGACAAAGACACTTGCGATTTCCTCGTTGGGGGAGAGCATCTCGGTTAAAAACGGCTCTGCCTCTTCCCAGCGCGGTGCGACGAGGATGAGTGGGCGGTCGGCGGGGGCGACGTCGACGTGCGGGGTGTAGGACGATGAAGTACGAGTTCCGATCATAGGTGTAACTTTCGAGTTTGGATGGGCATGGCGGGTAGGTGGGCGGTCTGGTTAGTGGCCCTTGATGGAGTTGAGGAAGTCCTGGGCGCGCTTGGTCTGGGGGTGGTCGAAGAACTCGTCGGGCGTGCCGGTTTCCACGATCTGGCCGTCGGCCATAAACACGACGCGATCGGCCACGCGACGGGCAAAGTTCATCTCGTGCGTAATGACGATCATCGTCATGCCCTGCTGGGCCAGACGGACCATGACCTCGAGCACCTCGTTGATCATCTCGGGGTCAAGGGCACTCGTGGGCTCGTCAAAGAGCATGGCCTTGGGTTGCATGGCAAGCGAGCGGGCGATGGCTACGCGCTGTTGCTGGCCGCCCGAGAGCTGTGCGGGCACCTTATCGGCCTGCTCGGCCACGCCCACGCGGCTCAGCAGGTCCATGGCGCGCTCACGGGCCTCATCCTTGGAGACGCCCAACACGTCGACCGGCCCCAGCATGACGTTCTGCAGTACGGTCATATGTGCGAACAGGTTGAACTGCTGAAACACCATACCCAGTTCGGCGCGCATGCGGGCAAGATCCTTGCCTTCCTGCGGCAGGGGCTCGCCCTCGATGAGAATCTCGCCCGAGTCGATGGTTTCCAGGCGGTTGATGGTGCGGCACATGGTCGACTTGCCCGAGCCCGAGGGGCCGATCACAACGACGACCTCGCCGCGGTCGACCGAGAGATTGATGTCGTTGAGGACGTGCAGATCGCCATAGTGCTTATCGACGTGTCTGAGCTCGATCAGCGGCTGATTGCCGGTGGAAGAGGTGCTCTGTGCCATGGTGCTCGGCTCCTTATGACTCGAAATGGTAAAGCGTTAGCGGATGATGGTCGCGCCGGTCTTGTGCGAAACGTAGACAGCGGCCTTGTTAATCGCGACGTTGATGAGGATATAGATGACCGCGATTACCAGGTAGACCGACACGAGGGCGTCGTAGTTGGTAATGAGCACGCGGGCATTTTGCATCAGGTCGGGATAGCTCACCACATAGGCGACGGTGGTGTCCTTGACCACGACTACAAGTTGTGAGATCAAGGACGGAATAATAAACCGAATCGCTTGGGGCAATACGATTTTAAAGGTGATTTTGGCCTTGGAGAGACCGAGCGCCTGGGCTGCCTCGACCTGACCGCGCGGCACGGCATTGACGCCGGCGCGGAAAATCTCGGCCAGCACGCCGGCCGCAGCGAGCGCGACAGGCAACGTGAGCATCCAAAACGACGGCAGCGAGATCTTGTACTGGGGCAGCACCAAAAAGAAGAAGTAGATAAACAGCAGGCTCGGCACACCGCGGAAGAAGTCGGTAAGCACGCGGCAGACCAGCTGCAGCGGCTTAATGTCGCTGGTGCGGCCGAGCATAAGGGCTAAGCCCAGCACCAGCGCGATGGCGCCAGCGGTGAGTGCGACTTTAACGGTGCCCTCAAAGCCGGCAAGCAAGAACTTCCAGGTGGTGAGGTGCGTAAAGAAATACCAATAGTGGACCGAAAGCTGACCGGTCACATAAAAGCGCTGCAGTACCAGGATGGCGAGCGCGGCGACAGCAACAAGCGAGATGGCGGTGCCGATGCGAATCTTGGCGCGCATCTTGGGGCCGGGAGCCTCGTAGAGCGCATCGCGCATGGTGAGTGCGGAGGTGGAGTGCTTGCTCATCGGAGGATCCTCACCTTCTTATCGATATAGTTGCCAATGTGGCTCACCACAAAGGCCGTGCCCAGGTAGCCGAGCGCCGAGATAAAGAACGCGACGACGCCGCCGAGCGAGCGCGTGTTGATATAGCTCACCACGCCGGTGAGCTCCTGCGGTTTAAGCGGCACCTGACTGCCGAGCGCGGTGGTGAGCATGACGGCGATAAAGAGGTTGGTCATGGGCAATACGCTTGAGCGCAGTGCCTGCGGAATCACGATCTTGGCGAGGATGCGGGTGAAGCTCATGCCGAGCGAGCGGGCGGCTTCGACCTGGCCGACGCCGACGGTGTTGATGCCACTCATGAAGTTCTCGGAGCCAAAGGCCGAGCCCAAAAGGACCGTGGCGACGATAACGCAGGTGCGGTAGGGCAGGACGACCTTGAGCGGTGGCAGCGCATAGACGACGATGATGAGCAGCGCGATGCCGGGAATGTTACGGAAGACCTGAACATACAGGTCGCCAAAGACGCGCAGCGGCTTGAGCGGCGACACGCGCATCACGGTGACGGCGACGGCCAGCACCATGGCGATGGCAAACGACTCAAGCGTCATGCCCCAGGTTGCGAGCAGCGCGTCGATATAGTTCTGGCCATAGAGCGACCAGAGCTCGGAGAGACTCATGCGGACCTCCTGCCGGTAAGGAAAGGGGCTCCCGTGTGTACGGAAGCCCCGACAACTCAGTGAGGAAACAGTTTATCGCAATAAAGCGCATCGTGCGTTTCCATATGGTTTCGTTGCGGCCGTTACCAGGCTCGCTGCCTAGGCCCCGATCTCGGGCAGCTCGGGAACATTGGTGTCGCCCGTACGGTCGCCGATGCAGATCTGCCACAGCTCAGTCCAGGTGCCGTCGTCCTCGATCTTCTTAAGGAAGTCGTTGACAAAGGCGACGCCGTCGGAATCGAGCGGCAGACCGATGCCATAGGGCTCCTTGCTGCCGAAGGGCTTGCCAGCAATCTTGTACTTACCGGGCTCGCGGACCAGGGCGCTCTGCTGCATGTTGTTATCGATGACATAGGCGTCAACGCGGCCCTGCTGGAGTGCCTGGCGGGCCTCCTCGTCGGTCTTGAACTCCTGCTGGCTGGCCTTGGGAGCGAACTCCTCCAGGATGGCGGGGCCGTTGGAGCCGGACTGGACGGCGACGTTCTTGTCGGCCAGGTCGTCGACGCTCTTGATGTCGTCGTTATCGGCAAGCACCAGGATGGCCTGCTGCGTGTAGTAATAGGGCCCGGCAAAGGAGACGAGCTTCTTGCGCTCATCGGTAATGGTGTAGGTGGCAAAGACAGCGTCGACCTGGCCGTTCTGCAGGACAGACTCGCGCGTGTCCGAGGTCACCTGGGTGATCTCGACCTTGTTCTCGCCCAGAATGTAGTTGGACAGGAGCTGTGCGATACCGGCGTCGAAGCCGCGGGTCTGACCGTCTTTCTCGTTGAGGAGGGAGAAGAGCGTGGAGGTCTGAACGCCACCGATCTTAAAGACGCCGGCGTCCTTGACGGCCGTGGCCCAGGTGCTGGCGGCGATGGCGTCGTCATCGGCCTTGGGGCCGTCGTTGACGAGCTTGTCGAATGCCTTAGCGTCGAGCGTGGTGGAAGCCTCGGTATCCTCGGAGCTCTTGGAGGAGTCGGCGGCGGAGCCCTTGTCGGCCTCGGCGCTGGTGTCGGAGCAGCCGGCAAGACCAAGGCCGGCGACGGTTGCGAAGGTGGCGGCAACGAAGCCGCGGCGGTCGAGAACGACCTGCTGGGAGAGGTTCTTGCTCATGGTAGAACACCTTTCTCAATAAAATCCCTAGCGGTTGAGTAGAGTTATACCCTATTGCGCTCAAATGGGTCAACACGAAATAACTCAGAAACATACTTACCTTATGGGTTATTCTACCTACCAAAAAGGGACAGGCACCTTTGTGGTGGTTCTGGCCGGTGCGGCGGCAAGCCTTGCTGCTTTGTCTCAATCTGTAAAATCTGGACGGTCAAAAGGTCCCTATCTGTTACAGATTGAGATAATCGCGTCGTGAAAACAAAAACCTCCGCAGGGGTGCTTCCCTTGCGGAGGTTTTCTTACTCGTTGAGTAGTCTCACGGCTTCGGCGGCCATATTCTCGACCGTCATGCCGTTTTGCGCGAGCAGTTCGTTGGGATCGTAGCGGTCGGGGAAGCCCTTGGCGATGCCGAAGGTACGCGTGCGCAACGGCGTGCATGCCAGATAACATGCCACGCGCTCGCCCCAGCCGCCGTCCAAGACGCCGTCCTCGAGGGTGACGACAACGCGATGCTCGGCGGCAAGACTGTCGAGGAACTCGCGGTCGAGCTCGGTTGCAAAGCGCGGGTTGACGAGCGTGGCCTCGATGCCGTACTCGGCAGTCAGACGGTTTGCCACGCGCTCACCCAGCTCAAAGAAATCGCCAAGCGCGAGCACGGCAACGTCGCGGCCCTGACGCACCACGTTGTAGCGAACGGCGCTGTAGTCGGCGTCCTCGGCAGGTGCCAGATCGGGGCGGCTTACCAGGCCGATGCCCGGTACGCGGATTGCCACGGGATGCTCGCGGTGGTCGAGCGACCAGCTCAGCATGGACAGATATTCCTCCATGCAGGCCGGCGCCAAGTAGTGCATGTTGGGAAGACCGCCCAGCATGGAAATATCAAAGAACGAAAGGTGCGTCTCGGACGTGGTGCCAAAGATCGACGCACCAAACACCAAAATGGTTGCCGGGGCGTCGTTGAGGCACAGGTCGTGCCACAGCTCGTCGTAGGCGCGCTGCAAAAACGTACCGTACACACCAAAGACTGGCTTGGCGCCCGAGCGCGCAAGCGCGGTGGCAAAGGTCACGGCGTGCTCCTCGGCAATGCCCACATCGACGAACTGTTTGCCGGCGGCAGCGCGAAGCTCGGGTGTAAAGCCCATGATGTAGGGCGTGGCGGCCGTGATGCCAACGACCTGTGGATCGCGCTCGATGGCGGCGCTGAGCGCCTCGCCCGTAATGTCGGCGTAGGTGCGCGGCGCAGGCTCGCTCGGATGGCCCGGGCAGAGCTTGCGCCCGGTCGCCATGTCAAACGGACCCACGTGGTGCCAGCGCTCGGGGTCGCTCTGGGCCGGCTCAAAGCCCTTGCCCTTGGCAGTGGAGACGTGCAGCACGATGGGATGATCGATATCGCGCAGTTCCTGCAGCGCGTCGACTAGGGCCAACACGTCGTTACCGGCGTCCAGATAGCGGTAGTCGAGCCCCGTCGCGCGGAAAACGTTGCGCTCACAGGTGCCGTTGCTGGCGCGCAGCTCGGCCAGATTGCGATACAGGCCACCGTGGTTCTCGGCAATGGACTGGTCGTTATCGTTGACGATGATGATCAGGTTGCTGTCGAGCTCGGCGGCGTTGTTAAAGCCCTCAAACGCCAGGCCGCCCGAAAGCGAGCCGTCGCCAATAACGGTGATGACGTTGTACGCATCGCCCGCCAGGTCACGAGCGTGCGCCAGGCCGCAGCCCAGGCTCACCGACGTGGAGGTATGGCCCATGGCGAACAGGTCGTGCTCGGACTCGTCGGGATTGGCAAAGCCAGAGGCCTCGCCAAAGCGCTTCGGATCGATATAAGTGTACGCGCGCCCCGTCAGCGCCTTGTGGGCGTAGGTCTGGTGCGAAACGTCAAAGAGAATCTTGTCGATAGGGGAGTTAAACACGCGATGGAGCGCGACCGTAAGCTCAACGACGCCCAGGTTGGGGGCAACGTGTCCGCCGACAGCGGCGGAGCTTTCGAGGATGGCGTGGCGAATCTCGTCGCAGAGCTGCGGGAGCTCGGCACGATTAAGAGCCTTGACGTCCTCGGGCGTTGTCGTTTGCGTAAGCAGCATCGTTGTGGGTTACTCCATGCGAATCGAGCGCCGGCGCTCCCTCGGCCGGCACAATTGCACAAGACAGTCTCGCACATTTTGGCGTTTGATATGTGACGGCGGCGCGGTAATTCGCCAACTGGTGGGGCAAAACGTTTTGTCCGATGCCATACTGATGTGTTCCATGATGTTTTTATCGATTGTGCACAGGCCGTGGCTTGTCGCCGTGAGTCGCTGGAAGGAGGCAGCATGTCCGGTGTCGTTCGTGCCGAGAAAATCGCGTGCGAAGTAGACCATGCTGCCCGTCAACTGGCCCAGGCGGGCCGTCTGGACCTGACGCGCGAGTTTATCCAGCATGGCGATGTGACGGTGTATACGCATGTGACCTCGGTGGCGCGGGCAAGTCTGTCCTTTGCCGAGCGCCTGGGCCGCGTCGGTGTCTCGGTCGACCGTGCCTCGTTGCTGCGCGGAGCCTTGCTGCACGACTACTTTCTCTATGACTGGCACGATCCCGATCCGAGCCATCGCCTGCACGGATTTCGGCATCCGTTTTTTGCCCTGGCACGTGCCGAGGAAGATTTTGAGCTGACGCCGCGCGAGCGGAATATCATCGTGCGGCATATGTTTCCGCTGGTGCCAGTGCCGCCGACGTGTCGTGAGGCATGGATTGTGTGCCTGGCAGATAAATGGTGCGCGCTGCGTGAGACAGTCGCCGGCCGCCTGCCGCGCAAGGACGAGGCGGACGATGGCGTGAGCAGCGAATCGAGTGAAAAGAGGAGAGGGTAGACGGTGGGGACCGCGATCGACATGGCATTTGACGGCGCGACGCTTGCCGCCTGCCCGCTTTCGGCACTGGTGCTCTCGTTTGCCTTTTACGGGTTTTGCGGTTGGGCATGGGAGTCGACAGTATGCGCCATGCTCAATCACGGACGATTTGCCAACAGTGGCTTTTTGCTGGGGCCGTGTTGTCCTATCTATGGTGTGGGCGGCATTGCCTGCTGGCTGCTGTTGCGTGGGATTCCGGATGCCTCGAGCCAGTTTGTCGCTGCAGCGCTCGTATGCAGCGTGATTGAGTACAGCGTAGGCGTGCTGTTGGAAAAAACAACGGGCGCTCGCTTTTGGGATTACTCGCACCTGCCGTTTAACTTGCACGGACGCATCTGCCTGTACTGGGCCTGCGCGTTTGGCTTGGGTGCGTTGTGTATTTGCCGTTTAGTGGAGCCGGCATTGCTGGGGCTGCTTGGCCATCTGCCGGTGCTGATTGTGCGGCTGTCCGCCTTTATCGTCGCGGTCGCGATGATGGTCGACGCGGTGTGCTCGTTGGCGAGCTGGCGGCGTCTGTCTGATCAGCTGGAGCGGGTCCGGGCCGACCTTGCCGACCGCATCAATGAGTCGCTTGCCGATGCCTCGGACTCAGTGCTCGAACGTATTCCCGATTCTACGATTGACTCGGTAGCACAGACGCACATCCGTAGCCGTGCCGTTAACGCGTGGCTGGCCGAGCTGGGTGACGCCGCGCTCGATGCCCTGCGCGAGAAGGCTTCGATGCCGACGTTTATCGCGGATGGTGCTCGCGGCCTGGCGCTTGCCGCCCGCCGCGTGGCCGATGCCGCGCCGAGCATGCCGCGTCCGTCGCTCAGTCGTCGCCTTGCCGGCAAGCGCATGAGCCGCCCGGTGCCGAGCGTGTCACTCAGCCGCCGCGACCTACGCTTCTTTAACGCCTTCCCGCGTCTGCGCATCAATCGCTACGAAGGTGTCATTCGGGCTACCGACCTCCGCGACCGAGCCCGCGAGCTGTTCCGCCGCTAGCCGGGACGGGCGCGCTCACGGCTTCCTTGCTCGCGTATTTCCCGTTCGTTTCGCGCCCGTTGCCGCGCCGTTTCCAAGATTGCGGCAGCATTTCCATTCGACAACGCTGCGTTTAACAACGCCGTATCTGGTCTACACCAGTTGCCCCTCGGCCGCATTATGGGCGCCGACAACGTTCATGCGATCAAGGGGGAGCGAATGTACGATACGGGATCGACAACGTTTATGCTCATCTGCACCATGCTCGTGTTTTTAATGACACCGGGTCTGGCGTTTTTCTACGGCGGCCTGTCCAGGCGCAAAAATGTCATCAACACCATGCTTATGTGCTTTGGTGCCATTGGCCTGGTTGGTGTGCTGTGGATTGTTGCCGGCTGGTCTCTGGCCTATGGCGGCGGCGGTTCCAGCCCGTTTATTGGAGGCCTTGACCAGCTGCTGTGCCTGCCGGTACTCAACCAGGTGCTGCAGGCGGCCGAGGGCACCGCGTCGGACGGCGCTGTCTACCCGGAGATTATCAACATCGCCTTCCAGATGGCGTTTGCCATGATCACTGCCGCTATCGTCACGGGCAGCCTGGCCGGCCGCGTTAAGTTTGGTGCCATGACGGCCTTCCTGGGCATTTGGCTGCTTGTGGTCTATGCGCCGCTTGCCCACATGGTTTGGGGCGGCGATGGCTCCTTTATCGGTGACATTATCGGCGCACTCGACTTTGCCGGCGGCGACGTGGTGCACATTTCGTCCGGTCTTACCGGCCTGATCCTCTGCTTAATGCTTGGCCGTCGTCGTGGCTTTGGCATGGTGAGCTACCGTCCACATAACGTGCCGTTTGTGGCGCTGGGCGCCGGCCTGTCTCTTATACACATCTGACGCTGCCGACGAACTCTAGGGTGTAG
>CABSMV010000018.1 GCA_902478935.1 uncultured Collinsella sp.
TCAGATGTGTATAAGAGACAGCATCGTTGCCGTGACGAGCGTTGCCGTCAACGCGGGCGCGCTGTCGCAAGATATTGCGTCGGTCATGGTTGCCGCCGGTGCCATCACGGTGTTCTTGATGCCGCTGCTCGCGCAGCTCTTCTACCGCGTGGTCGACGCCGCACCGGTCGCCGCCGTGGCAGAGGTTGCCGAGCATCCATCCGATGCGCTCGACATCCTGCGCGCCCATCACGATTTGGCGAGCCTGCTCGCACGCGAGCACGAGCTGCTGACCTCGTATGGACACGGTCGCGTATTCGAGGGCCTGCCTACGCTCGATACGATTGCCGAGCGTCTTTCCGCCGAGGCGGCGAGCGGCCATATCGATGCCCGTATTGTGGACGCGGCACATCTTCTTGCCGATAAGACCTATGGAGACGAGGTCGACCCGTCCGAGCTGACTCCGCGCGAACGTCGCCGCCTGGAGCGCGCCAAGCTCGCCGTGCGCGAATACCGCCGCCGCATGCTGGAGCTCTATGCGCGCGATGAAGCCCAGGACGACGACGGCAAGTAGCAAGGAATGTCGGGATACGGGTTCCGTCCAAATAATAGAAGGCGCGCTGCCTGCGGTTGATGCAGACAGTGCGCCTATTGCGTTGGGCCTCGTTGAGACTCGAAGCCGTGGTTCGCGACCTTTAAGAGCGGGCGGCTCCGTCGACGGGGAGCACGGCGCCCGTGACATAGAAGGACATATCGCTCGCTAGGAAAACATATATGCCGTATAGCGAAGAGCGAATTAGTTGGCCATGACGCCTTCGGTCCAAGCCTCGACGTCCTCGATGCGCAGGACGTTGGCGACCTCGGCCACGCAGTCGACGCTGGCAAGCTCGGCGGCGGCAGCCTGGACGTCCTTCTCGAGCGCGCGGTGCGTCAGGAAGATGACCGAGCAGGCATCGCTGACGCCCGACTTGCCGTCCTCGACCTGGTTGATGAGCGAGATCGAGATGTTGTGCTTGGCAAAGATGTCGACCGTCTCGGACAGGGCGCCCACGCGGTCGGCGACCTTCAGGCGCACATAGTGCTTGGTCTGGAGCTCGTCCATGGGCTTAAAGGCGAGGTTGTGACCATAGGGCTCAATCTCGGGCAGCGGAGCCACGCCGCGGCTGATCTGCTCAGAGAGCGACAGGATATCGCCCACGACGGCGCTTGCGGTGGGGAAGGAGCCTGCGCCGGCACCGTAGAACATGGTCTCGCCCACGGCGTCGCCTACCACGTAGACAGCGTTCATGGCGCCGTTGACCTTGGCAAGCATGTGGTCGGCGGGGATCAGCGTGGGATGCACGCGGACGTCGACGCCGGCGTCGGTGTTGCGGGCGATGCCGAGCAGCTTAATGGTGTAGCCGAGCTCGCGGGCCTGGGCGATGTCCTCAGCGCCGATGGTACGGATACCCTGCTGGTACACATCGTCGGTGGTAACGCGGGTGCCAAAGCCGATGGAAGCGAGGATCGCCGTCTTGCTGGCGGCATCGAAGCCGTCGACGTCGGCGGACGGGTCGGCCTCGGCATAGCCCTTGGCCTGTGCGTCGGCAAGCACGTCGGCGTAATCGGCGCCCTCGGCGTCCATGCGCGACAGGATGTAGTTGGTGGTGCCGTTGAGGATGCCAGCGATGGTCAGGATCTTGTTGCCCACCAGGTCGTGCTCGAGCGTGCTCACGATGGGGATGCCACCGCCGCAGCTGGCCTCGCACTTAATCTGCACGCCGCATGCGCGCGCCTTCTCGGCGAGCGTCTCGACATGACGGCCCAGCAGGGCCTTGTTGGCAGAGACGACGTGCTTGCCGTTCTCGAAGGCGGTGGTGAAGATTTCGGTCGCGGGGTGCTCGCCGCCGATGAGTTCGACGACGATGTCGACGGCGGGGTCGGTGACGACGTCGTGCCAGTCACTCGTAAAGGCCTCGCGCTCAATGCCTGCCGCCTCGGCCTGCTCCCAAGCAAGCGCGCAGGCGCGGGTCAGCTTAAGGTCGATGCCGTAGGCTGCCAGGTACTCATCGTGGTGGCTCTTGATCAGACGGGCCACGCCGCCGCCGACGGTTCCCAGACCGATCAGACCGACGTTCACGGTGCGCAGGGGTTCGCTCATAGATAGCTCCTTCGTGCATCTTATGGATGGATTAACCGCTTAAAGGTTGAGTGCATTCTAGCGTGAACCGAGGGCGCGTGCTCGCCAGGCAACAGGAGTCGCACAAAACGGCACCCCCGAAACGCTGCGGAAACATTGGAAACATGCTCGCTACAAACGGAACTCCGTAACAAACTGTCAACGTTTGCGCCATAAGGTTTGCCCCGTACCGCAAGACGGCCGCGCTGCGGCCAGCGAAAAAGGGGACACCATGTTCAACATCAACAGCACGCTCAGCCGTAGGAGCTTTCTCGCCGGTGCCGCGGCGCTCGGCAGCACCGCCGCGCTCGCTGGTTGCTCATCGGGTGGCTCGGACGGCGGCTCCGTCGATGACGGCAAGACCTTCAAGATCGGTGTCATCGGCCCTCTGACCGGCGCTGCGGCAACCTATGGCGTTTCGGCCGAGAAGGGCGCCAAGCTCGCGGCCAAGGACTTCTCGACCAAGGACCTCAAACTCTCGCTTAAGTCCGAGGACGACGTCGCCGACGGCGAAAAGGCCATCAACGCCTTCAACACCTTGTACGACTGGGGCATGCAGGCGCTCGTCGGCCCCGTTACCACCGGTGCTGCCGTCGCCGTCTCGGGCGAGATCGCCGACGATATGCTCATGGTCACGCCCTCCGCCTCGTCGCTCGATGTCACCAAGGATAAGACCACGGTCTTTCAGGTCTGCTTCACCGATCCCACCATGGGCGCCAGCGCTGCGAAGTTCTTGGCCGAGAAGTACGCAGATGCCAAGATCGCCCTGTTCTACAACTCCGGCGATACGTATAGCTCGGGCGTTGCCGATGCCTTTGCCGAGCAGGCCAAGGCATCCAAACTAGATGTCGTCTCTACTGTGACGTTTAAGGACGATTCCTCTTCGAGTTTCACCACGCAGCTCACCAAGGCCAAGGAGGCCGGAGTCACGCTCGTTTTTGCGCCGATCTACTACACGCCGGCGTCCGTTCTGCTCAATAACGCCAAGGATATGGGCTACGACATGACGCTCATGGGTACCGACGGCATGGACGGCCTGCTCTCTGTGGAAGGCTTCGATACCTCTCTTGCCGAGGGCGTACTGCTCATGACCCCGTTCTCTGCCGACGATGAGAAGAATGCCGACTTCGTCAAGGCCTATAAGGACGCCTACGACGAGACGCCCAACCAGTTTGCCGCCGACGCCTATGACTGCGTCCACGCGATTGCCGAGGCTATCGATAAGGCGGGGATTGACATTACGGCCGACGGTGCCGACATCGCCGGCGACCTTGCCAAGGCCATGCGCAAGATCAAGATCGAGGGCCTGACAGGCGAGCTGACGTGGAATGACGAGGGCCAGGTCGAAAAGCCCGCTACAGCCTATGTGATCCAGGACGGCAAGTACATCGCCGCCTAAGTGCATATACAACGAGAACGGTGGGGCCGTTTTATTCAGGGTAAGGACGCCTGTAACAGAATGGAAACATTACTTTTACACAATAAAGTGGCATTACTGCATAAAGTAATAGAAATACGCATAAATATGGATAAATGGACAAAGTAAAAGAAAAGTTGAAATAATCGCCACTTTTCTTAACTAAAGCGTCTACTATTTTGCGAACGCCGAACACGGCGAAGGATGGCCTGTCGGGTAACCGAAACCCGACGAGATTTGAGAGGAGAGCCGCATGTCGAGCCTCACCGGTAAGTCATTGAACCCTGTTATGAATCGCAGGAGCGTTATCGCGAGCGCAGCAGGTCTGGGGGCGATGTCCATTCTAGCTGGCTGCTCCTCCAACGGCGGCGACAGTGGTTCCGCTTCGAGCGACGCTTCGTTTAAGATCGGCACCATCGGCCCGCTGACCGGCGCCAACGCGTCCTACGGCAAGTCCGTTACCCAGGGTGTCGAGCTTGGCTGCAAGGATTTCTCGACCAAGGAGCTGCCGCTTGTCAGCAAGGCCGAGGACGACCAGGCCGATGGCGAGAAGGCCGTCAACGCCTTTAACACCCTGCTCGACTGGGGCATGCAGGCCCTCGTCGGCCCGACCACCACGGGTGCGTCGGTTGCAGTTGCCGCCGAGTGCGGTAACGACCCCAAGACGTTCATGATCACCCCGTCCGCGTCCTCCGAGGACGTCACCGACGGCAAGGATTGTGTCTTCCAGGTTTGCTTCACCGACCCCAACCAGGGTGTTAATGCTGCTAAGTTTTTGGCAGAGAAGTACGCGGACGAGAAGTTCTTTGTCTTCTATAACGCCGCCGATGCCTATAGCTCGGGTATTGCTGATGCCTTCAAGGCACAGGCTGTCGAGTCTAAGCTTGAGATTGTCGCCGAGAAGACTTTTAAGGATGACTCCGCCACGAGTTTTACCAACCAGCTGACCAAGGCCAAGGAGGCCGGCGCCACCATGATTTTCGCGCCGATCTACTACACCCCCGCAACCGTCCTGCTCAAGACCGCCAAGGATATGGGCTACGACGTCAAGATGATGGGTTGCGACGGCATGGACGGCATCCTGGGCGTTGAGGGCTTCGACACCTCTCTTGCCGAGGGCCTGCTGCTCATGACCCCGTTCTCCGCCGACGACGAGAAAAACGCCGACTTCGTCAACGCCTACAAGGATAAGTACGGCGATACCCCTGACCAGTTTGCCGCCGACGCCTACGACGGCGTGCACGCGGTGGCCGAGGCCCTCAAGGAAGCCGGCCTGGGTGCCGACGCCGACCCGACCGAGGTTGCCGAGAAGCTTCCCGAGGCTATGCGCAACATTACCGTTGACGGTCTGACCGGCAAGCTCTCCTGGAACGACAAGGGCCAGGTCCAGAAGGACCCGACGGCGTACGTCATTACCGACGGCAAGTACGTACAGGCCTAATTGGCCGCCTTACATAGAGCGGTTTTGATCCCAAGCAGGGGAGGTTTTGGCCTTCCCTGCTTGCTTGGTATCTAGGGACGATGTAACGTCCCTGTTTCATACATTAACTGGAAACCTATTCGAAAGGGGGATGTGGAACATGACGGTCTTTATCCAATACCTGGTCAACGGCCTGTCCATGGGCAGCGTCTACGCCATCATCGCGTTGGGCTACACCATGGTCTACGGTATCGCCAAGATGCTGAACTTCGCTCACGGCGATGTCATCATGGTCGGTGCCTATGTCTCGTTCTGCGCCACGTCGTATCTCGGCCTCCCGGGCTGGGCATCTGTAGTTCTCTCTTGCGTGGCCTGCACGGTTCTCGGTGTTCTCATTGAGGGTCTGGCCTATAAGCCGCTGCGCCAAGCAGGCCCGCTGGCCGTTCTGATCACGGCTATCGGCGTGTCTTACTTCCTGCAGAACGCCGCGCAGCTTCTGTGGGGCGCCACGCCCAAGAACTTCACTTCGCTCGTCACCTTCCAGGTGCCGGAGTTCTTGGCCAAGTTCAACGTAAGCGCCGTCTCGCTCGTCACCATCGTCGCCTGCCTGGTTATCATGGCCGGCCTGATGTTCTTTACAGGTAAGACCAAGATGGGCAAGGCCATGCGCGCCGTGTCCGAGGACAAGGCTGCCGCTCAGCTCATGGGCATCAACGTCAACCGCACCATTTCGATGACGTTTGCCATCGGCTCTGCCCTTGCCGCCATCGCCGGTGTGCTGCTGTGCTCCTACTCACCGGTGCTGCAGCCCACGACGGGTGCTATGCCTGGCATCAAGGCCTTCGACGCCGCCGTCTTCGGTGGCATCGGCTCCATCCCCGGCGCTTTTGTCGGTGGCATTCTTATCGGCATCATCGAGGCGATGGCACAGGCTTACATTTCCACGAGCCTTGCCAACTCCATCGTCTTTGGTGTTCTGATCATCGTCCTGCTCGTCAAGCCTGCCGGCCTCTTGGGCAAGTACGTCCCCGAGAAGGTGTAGGTGAGCGTTATGAAGTTTCTTAAAGACAAGCAGACGCGTCACGACTTTGTCACGTACGCCATGTGCCTTGTAGCGTTTGCCATCGTGTTCTTTATGCAGTCCAACCACATGATTCCGCGCATGATCGCCGGTCAGCTGGTTCCCATCACGGCCTATATCGTCATGGCCATTTCCCTTAACCTCGTCGTCGGCATCGCGGGCGACTTGTCGCTGGGCCACGCGGGCTTTATGAGTGTCGGCGCCTATACGGGAATCGTCACCGCCGTCGCGCTGGAGAGCGCCGTTCCCTCCGATCCGGTGCGCCTTATCATCAGTATCGTGGTCGGCGCCATCGCTGCCGCCATCCTGGGCTTCTTGATTGGCATCCCGGTCCTTCGTCTGAGCGGCGATTACCTGGCTATCGTGACGCTGGCCTTTGGCGAGATTATCAAGGAGATCGTCACCTGCCTCATTGTGGGCGTCGATTCCCGCGGCCTGCATGTGATCTTTAACATCACGGGTAACTCCACGATCGACGACCTGCACCTGCTCGAGGACGGCACCGCCATCATCAAGGGCGCGCAGGGCGCATCGGGTGTGTCGACGTACTCGACCTTCCTCGCCGGTGCCATCCTGGTCATGGTCGCACTCGTGATCGTGCTCAACCTGGTTCGCAGCCGTACCGGCCGTGCCATTATGGCCGTGCGCGATAACAAGATTGCAGCCGAGTCCGTAGGCATCTCCGTCACCGAGTACCGCATGATCGCCTTCGTGGTTTCCGCTGCCCTCGCCGGTGCTGCCGGAGCCCTCTTCGGCGGTAACTTCTCGCAGCTCTCCGCCACCAAGTTCGACTTCAACACGTCCATCCTCATCCTGGTGTTCGTGGTCCTGGGCGGTCTGGGCAATATGCGCGGCTCCGTCATCGCGGCGGCATTGCTCACGGTGCTTCCCGAGCTGCTCCGTCAGTTCTCGGACTACCGCATGCTCATCTACGCCATCGTGCTGATCTTGGTCATGATCTTTACCAACAACCCGCAGCTCAAGGCGTTCTTCGGTCGCGTCAAGGACCGCTTTGCTTCCAAGAAGGAGGTGGCAGCCGATGCCCAGTAAATTTGAGTTCAACAAGGGCAAGATGGTCCCGTATCCTTCTGGCGCCATCGTTCCCGACCGCGACTTGGGTCAGCGCCCGGCACTCGAGTGCATCCACCTGGGCATTGAGTTCGGTGGCCTTAAGGCAGTCGACGACTTTAGCCTGACTATCGGCAAGACCGAGATCGCCGGTCTGATCGGCCCCAACGGTGCCGGTAAGACCACGGTCTTCAACCTGCTCACCAAGGTGTATCAGCCCACGCACGGCACCATCCTGCTCGACGGCGAGGACACCTCGGGCAAGTCGGTCTATCAGGTCAACCGCATGGGTATTGCCCGTACCTTCCAGAACATTCGTCTGTTCAACACCATGACGGTGGAGGATAACGTTAAGGTCGGCCTGCACAACCAGGAGCGCTACTCCGGCTTTGAAGGCGTGCTGCGCCTGCCGACGTATTGGAAGCACGAGAAGGCTGCTCACGAGCGCGCCATGGAGCTGCTGTCCATCTTTGATATGGAGCATCTGGCAAACGAGCAGGCCGGATCGCTGCCTTACGGCGCTCAGCGTCGTTTGGAGATCGTCCGCGCGCTTGCCACCAACCCCAAGCTACTGCTGCTCGACGAGCCTGCCGCCGGCATGAACCCGTCCGAGACCGCGGAGCTCATGGAGAACATCGTCAAGATTCGCGACACCTTTGGCATTGCCATTATGCTTATCGAGCATGATATGTCGCTCGTTATGAACATCTGCGAGGGCATCTGCGTGCTTAACTTTGGTAAGGTCATCGCCAAGGGCACGGCAGAGGAAATCCAGAATAACGATGCCGTTATTGAGGCGTATCTGGGCAAGCAGGATAAGGGGGAGAACTAAATGGCAGAGCCGATGCTTTCCGTCTACAACATCAACGTCTGGTACGGCGCCATCCACGCCATCAAGGACATCTCCTTTAACGTTAACGAGGGCGAGATCGTGGCTCTGATCGGCGCGAACGGTGCCGGTAAGTCCACGACGCTCAAGACCGTCTCGGGCCTGCTACGCTCCAAGACCGGCTCCATCAAGTTTATGGGCGAGGACATTACCCATACGCCCGCCGACAAGCTGGTTGGTAAGGGCCTGGCTCAGGTCCCCGAGGGTCGTCGCGCCTTTTTGCAGATGACGGTCGAGGAGAACCTGGAGATGGGCGCCTATACGCAGCCCAAGTCCACGGTGGCTCCGGGCCTCGAGCGCGTCTACGAGCAGTTCCCGCGCCTGAAGGAACGTCGTCGCCAGGTCGCCGGCACCCTTTCAGGCGGCGAGCAGCAGATGCTCGTTATGGGGCGCGCCCTTATGAGTAACCCCAAACTGCTTATGCTCGACGAACCTTCCATGGGTCTGGCGCCGATTCTGATTGAGCAGATCTTCCAGATTGTCGAGGACCTGCACAAGGCCGGCACCACGGTGCTTCTGGTCGAGCAAAACGCACAGATGGCTCTTTCCATCGCCACACGTGGCTACGTGCTCGAGACCGGCAAGATCACCATGACCGGCACGGGCCAAGAACTCCTGCACGACGATAACGTGCGCAAGGCCTATCTTGGTGGTTAGGCGGTTCCGCCGTTCTGCCGAACGGCGGACCAGCCGACGCTGCGCGGGCACCAGAGCGACAACTTGTCATTCAAAGAGGACGGCATGACCAGAAGGTCTATGCCGCCCTCTTTTCATGCCAATTTGTTCGCTCTGGCGCCCGCTCGCTGTCCGTCCTCTGCCTGCGGCGTTACTTTGGTTCTGCCCCCTTTAAGTTGCGGTGGAATAGGGGCTAAATGGGAGTCTCAGAGGCCAAAAGAGTCCCTATTCCACCGCAACTTCATGGGGGCGTGCGACAATGCCCATCGGAAAACGTTTGTCATCTGGGGGTCTATCTATGCTGTACGAGTTTTGTGCCGAGAACTTTGAGCGGGTGCCGGCGGCTATCGATGCCGGTGCAAGGCGTATCGAACTGTGCGACAACCTTGCCGTCGGTGGTACTACGCCCTCGGCTGGCGTTATCAGCGCTACGGTCAACTATGCCCACGAGCACGATGCACGGGTGATGTGCATGATCCGTCCGCGTGGCGGCGACTTTCATTACAACCAAGACGAGCTGCGCATGATGGAGATGGACCTGGGCCTTGCCGTGAGCGCCGGCGCCGACGGCTTGGTCTTTGGCTGCTGCAAGCCTTGTGCCGGCGGATGGGCGCTCGATGAGCTTACACTCGGCGCCCTCGTGATGGCTGCGGGCTGCGCGACCGAGGAATGCAAGCGCGAGCCCATCGACATCACCTTCCATATGGCCTTCGACCAGCTCTCGCCCGAGGCTCAGCTCGATGCCGTCGACACACTCGCCGACTGCGGTATCACGCGCATCCTGACGCATGGAGGCGCTGCCGGAACGCCGATCGAGGATAACTTCGATCACCTAGCTCGCCTAATCGAGTATGCGGGCGACCGCCTGACCATCCTTCCCGGCGGCGGCATTTCCACGACCAACCGCGATACCGTGGCGGCGGCACTGGTCGTCTCCGAGCTCCATGGCACCAAGATCGTGCCGCTGGAGGTATAACCCGTGGCGCTGGTATTTGACGTTCAGCAGGCGAACGGTAAGCCCGACGATAACCGGCGCCCTGGCACCGCGTGCCCCTTTTGCGATACCGAGGAACTCGCCAATATCATCCGGCGCGACGGTGGCTGTATCTGGCTCGAGAATAAGTTCAAGACCCTGCGCGCCACCCGTCAAACCGTGCTGATCGAGTCGGCCGAGCACGATGCCGACCTGGTGACCTATACGCCGGACGAGCTGCATCATGTGATGCGGTTTGCCCTGGGTTGCTGGCAGCAGATGATCGATTCACAACAGTATCGAAGCGTGCTCATGTACAAGAACAAGGGTCCGCTCTCGGGCGGCAGCCTTGTTCATCCGCACATGCAGATTGTGGGTTTGGAGCAGGAAGACGGCTATGCGGCACTAGCCCCCGCCAACTTCGAAGGCATCAATGTCTGGCAACAGGGGAGAATCTCGGTCAACATCTCAACCGAACCGATCATGGGATTCTTTGAGGTCAATGTTTCAGCCCCGCAGGGAATCGCCGCCAGCGATGACACAAGAGACCAAGCCGAGGCGGACCTCTTCGCCGATGCGATTCAGGTAGCTCTGCGCTATATCCTGAACGAGCACCATGGTGGTCGCGCAGAGTCGTACAACTTGTTCTTCTACCACATGGACGGTCGGACGATTGCCAAGGCGCTGCCGCGTTGGGTGGTTTCGCCCTACTTTGTCGGCTATCGTTTGGCCCAGGTCAATGCCGAGACAACGCTCGATATCGATGCTGAGCGTCTGCGTGCGCATCTGGAAACGCTCGAATAGCAGGACTAACACCCGCGTAATGCGGACAGTCTAGCGTGCCATGGCGTCGCGGCCGGCCTCGACGCGCTTGCGCTGGGCGGCACGCTCCTCGCCGGTTAGACGCTCAAAGAGATGCCCGATAACCGAGGCGAGTACCTGCTGAAACAGCGTTCCGCACATGACGGGAAACACGACTTCGCCCGGAAAGTACTGCGTGGCGATGACGGCGCCCGAAGAGATATTACGCATGCCGCAGGTAAAGCACATGGTAGTCGTCTCGCTATATGGCAGATGCAGTGCGCGGGCGACCAGAATGCCGACGGCAAAGCCGCTGATGGCGAAGGTCAAAATAAAGAGGGCGACTTCCAGACGCACCGCGTTCATGTGCAGCACGTACTCACTCATGGCGGTGGAGTTGGAGGCGATAACGCCCATCATCATGAACTTGCAGGCGGGCGAGAGCGCGGGGGAGAGCTTCTCGTGTCCCCATCCACGCGTGAGCTCGTTGATCACGATGCCGAGCACGGCGGGGATGGCGATCATAAAGGCCATGTCCTGCATCATGCTCGGCACATCGATCGAGACGGTGGCACCCAGCAAGAGCTTCAGCGTGAGCGGAATCGTCACAGGCGAGATAACCGAGGACGTCAGGATAATGGTGAGCGCGAGCGGGCCGTTGCCGCCGAACATGCTAATCCACATAAAGGCAGTGACTGCCACGGGTACGCTGTACTCGAGCACGATGCCGCAGACAAGGTTGGGGTTGGAGCCAAAGAACAGCGATCCCATGGCATAAGCTGCTATGGGAATAAGCACCGCCGAGACGAGCAGCGCCAAAATCAGGTGCAGCGGACGGCGGAACACCTCAGCTACCTGGTGGAAGGTGTTACTGAGCGCGCCTTGGAACGTCATAAAGGCGAAGAGAGCGGGAACGATGGGCTTAAGTACGCCGATCTGCTGGGGAAAGAGCACACCGAGCGTTACGCAAATCGGAACGATGACCTGCATATGCCCCGCGAGGAACTTTCCCAGTCCAACCCATTGCTTCATCTGCTCTTGTGACTCCCTTTGCTCGTAAATCCGTTTTGAATGGATATGCTAGACGCTCGCATGCATCCGTGCGTTAGAAACGCTCGATTATTTCGAGGGTATTACCGGCATCGTTTACCGAAACCACGGCGTGCTGCGAGGCTCTGCGTCCGTGCCGCACGGTATAATAAACCCGTTCAACAGATCTGCCTGCCGAAGTGGGCATACACAGAGGACTCATCGCTATGAACCGTGAGAGGTATCGCGGCGACCTGCCCCTATCGGGGGTGGGCGCTCATGTCATCGCTTAAGACGACGCATCGCTGGGCGGTCGCTCGGCAAAACCCCGAGCTCGAAAAGGAGCTTTCGGCTGGCCTGGGCATACCCAGGCTGGTGGCGCGCATTATGGTTGCGCACGGCATTGCCTCGATTGAGGAGGGACAGCTATTTCTGACGCCTTCGCTCGACCGTGATTGGGCCGATCCGCTCGTCATTCCGGGCATGTCAGTTGTTGCCGATCGTGTCGAACGCGCCATCCGCAACCGCGAGCGTATCGCCGTCTTTGGTGATTTTGACGTTGACGGCATTACATCGACCTGCCTGTTGACCGAGGCGCTGCGGACGTTTGGCGCCGATGTCACACCGTTTATCCCGCACCGCTTTGACGAGGGTTATGGCCTTTCGCGCGCCGCGCTCGATCGCGTCAACGAGCTCGCCCAACCCAATCTGATTGTGACCGTCGATAACGGTATCGCGGCCAAGGATGAGGTCTCCTATCTGGAGAGCTTGGGAATCGATCTGGTGGTTACGGACCACCATGAGCCGTCCGACCAGGTGCCGCAGGGCGTGCCCCTGACCGACCCCAAGCTCGAGGATGAGGGCCCCTCGCGCGAGCTTGCCGGTGCTGGCGTGGCGCTCAAGCTGGTGCAGGTTTTGGGCGAGCGTCTGGGCAAGCCGTCGTATTGGCGTTCGCTGATTGAGGTTGCGGCGCTGGGCACCGTGTCCGACATGATGCCATTGACGGCCGAGAACCGCGCGTTGGTCGCCGAGGGCATCCAACAGATGCGCGTGACGGCTCGTCCCGGCTACATCGCGCTTGCAGCGCTCGCCAAGGCCGACCTTTCTACCATTACGGCGGACGGTCTATCGTTCTCGCTCATTCCCCGCTTAAACGCCGCCGGCCGCATGGCCGATCCCAAGCTGGCGCTCGACCTGCTGCTTGCCCGCGATCCTATCGAGGCAAGTGCACTGGCGGCCGAGCTCGAGGAGATCAACCGTCAGCGTCGCGAGATTGAGGCGGAGCTCACGCGTGATGCCATGGCAAAGGTCGAGGAGACCTATGATGGCGGTCGCGCAATCGTCGTGGGTGGCGAGGGCTGGCACGAGGGCGTTAAAGGCATCGTGGCGAGCCGCCTTACCAACCGATATCACGTGCCGGCGTTGCTCTTCTCTATCGAGGACGGTATAGCACGTGGCTCGGGTCGCTCGGTGGGCAAGGTCAACCTGTTCGAAGCCGTCGAGCGCTGCTCCGACCTGCTGATTCGCCGCGGCGGACATGCCGGTGCGGTGGGCGTGACCATCGAGGCGTCTAAGCTCGATGAGTTTCGTCGTCGCCTTTCCGCCGTGTTGTCCGAGCTTCCCGCCGAGGACTTTGAGGACACCGACGAGGTTGCCGCCACGGTTGACCTTTCCGAATTGAATATCGAGACCATCGAGCAGATTTCCCGCCTTGAGCCGTTTGGCCAGGGTAATAAGGTGCCGCTGCTGGCTGCCGAGGGCGTGACGATGTGCGATCGCGCCGTGGTGGGCAAGACCGGCGAGCATATGCGCTTCGTGGCGACGGATGGCGCCGCGAGTGTGCCGGCCATCATGTTTCGTGTGCCGCAGATCGATAGGCTTATCAATTGCGACAGCGCTGTCGATTTGGTGTTCGAGGCCGTTGCCGAGCATTGGCAAGGTCGCGTAAAGCCAAAGCTCATGATTAAGGATGTCTTGGTCCGCGATACCACGGCGCCCAGCGTTGACGACCCGGCATGTGAGCTTCGCCGCGGCGTACAACCGGCGGATTCTGGGCTGCGCCTGGAGTCGCGTAAACGCGAGACGCTTGCCCAGCTTTCCTATACCGAGCTCACGCGCTCACTCATTCACAGCTTTATCGGATCGAACCAGCCGCACCGCGCGCAGGTCGAGGCGCTCGATGCCCTGGCCGATCACCAAAGTGTTCTGGCCGTTATGGGAACGGGGCGCGGCAAGTCTCTTATCTTCCATGTGCATGCCGCGCGCGAGGCGGTTCTTCGCGGGCGTGCGAGTATCTTTGTCTATCCGCTGCGCGCGCTCGTTGCCGACCAGGCCTATCACCTCTCGTCGACGATGGCCGCGCTCGGCATTGGCGTAGGCGTGCTGACCGGCGAGACCGTGGAAGCCGCGCGCGATGACGTGTTTGCCGGCCTGGCTTCGGGTCGCACCGGCATCGTTCTCACGACGCCTGAGTTCCTTTCCATCCATCGCGATCGCTTTGCGCGTTCTGGACGTATCGGCTTTGTCGTTATCGATGAGGCACACCATGCCGGTCTTGCCAAGGGCGGTGACCGGAGCGCATACCTCGACATGCCCGATATTCTCAAGGCCCTGGGCAACCCCGTTGTCATGGCCGCGACTGCCACCGCAACGGCTCCGGTCGTGGCGGAGCTCGCCCGCGTGCTACCGATTACCCGCACGGTGGTCGACGAGACGGTGCGCGAGAACTTGCAGCTCGAGGATGACCGAGACCTTGCGAGCCGCGAAAATCGCCTGGTGTCGATCGTGGCGACGGGGGAGAAGACCGTTATCTACGTGAACTCACGCGACCAGTCCGTGGCGCTTGCCAAGACGTTGCGCAAACGCGTGCCCGACTGTGCGACCCAGATCGCGTTCTATAACGCCGGGCTTGCGCGCTCCGATCGCCGCCGTGTTGAGGAAGCCTTTAGAGACGGAAGTCTCAGCTGCATTGTTTCAACCTCGGCCTTCGGTGAGGGCGTCAACCTGCCCGATATCCGTCATGTCGTGCTCTACCACATGCCGTTTGGTGCGATTGAGTTTAACCAGATGAGTGGCCGTGCCGGTCGCGATGGACAGCCTGCCGTGATTCACCTGCTCTATTCGTCGCGCGACGCTCGCATTAATGAGCGCCTGCTCGATTGTTACGCGCCCGAGCGCGATGAGCTCGTCACGCTCTATCGTGCGCTGCAGACCATGTGGCGCTCCAACCGTGGCAAGACAGGGGACGATTCATTCTGCGCAAGCGATATCGACATTGCGCAGATGTGCCTTGCAATCGACGCGCGCACGCCGGTCGATGAGCGCTCGGTGGCAAGCGGCTTGGGAATCTTCGAAGAGCTCGGTTTCTGTCGCGTTTCGGGGTTTGACGATACGCGTCGCATCTCAATGGCAGAAAACCCCGGTCGCGTGCAATTAAGCAGGTCAATTCGCTATTTGGAGGGCTTGCGCTCGCGCATGGAGTTCACGGCTTTTCGGAGCTGGGCACTCGATTCGTGCGCTTCTGATATGCTAGCCAAAGTTAACCGCCCGATCGTACCGCGGGCCTAGGGGAAGGGGACCTCGATGGATGCCGCAGCCCGTATCGCCCATGATTCCACCCTCCAGCCGTTTTCGGAGATGGAGCACTATAAGCATGCCGATGAGCTGCCGCCCGAGATTATGGCGGACAGCTACGACAAGCTGGAGCGCCTGTGCCTCAAATATATGAATGAGGATGACTTCTCCAAGGTGGAGCAGGCCTACTGCTTTGCCGCCGAGAAGCACTGCAACCAAAAGCGCCGCTCGGGCGAGATGTACATTAACCATCCCGTCGAGGTTGCCATCATTCTGGCCGACCTCAAGATGGACTGCGATGTGGTGTGCGCCGCGCTGCTGCACGATACCGTCGAGGATACCGAGACCTCGCTTACCGATGTTTCCGGCCTGTTTGGCGAAACCGTGGCCGAACTCGTCGACGGCGTGACCAAGCTTACCAACATCGAAGTCGACAGCATGGACGAGAAGCAGGCCCTCACGCTGCGCAAGATGTTCCTTGCCATGTCCAAGGACATTCGCGTCATCATCGTCAAGCTCGCCGACCGCCTGCATAACATGCGCACGCTTGCCGCCCTGCGCGAGGACCGCCGTCTGTTTAAGGCGCGCGAGACCATGGACGTATACGCGCCTCTGGCCGACCGCCTGGGCATGAGCTCTATCAAGTGGGAGCTCGAGGACCTGTCCTTCTTCTACTTGGAGCCCGATGCCTACCAGCGCATCGCGCGCATGGTAGCCGAGTCGCGCGAGGTTCGCGAGCGTTATCTGGCCGAGACCATCAAGACGCTCACCGATGAGCTCAATCGCATTGGTCTTGAGGGCTTTCAGATCAACGGTCGTTCCAAGCACTATTGGTCCATCTATCAAAAGATGAAGCGCAAGGGCAAGGAGTTCTCCGAGATTTACGACCTGGTGGCGCTGCGCGTCATCACTCATTCGGTGCGCGATTGCTATTCCACGCTTGGCGCCGTGCATACCTTGTGGCATCCCATGCCCGGTCGCTTTAAAGACTATATCGCCATGCCCAAGGTCAATAACTACCAGTCGCTCCATACGACGGTTATCGGCCCCACGGCCCGCCCGCTCGAGATTCAGATTCGAACCTACGAGATGCACGAGCAGGCCGAGTACGGCATCGCCGCCCACTGGCTCTATAAGAAGTCGGGCGGATCGTCTGCGTCTAAGACTAATGATGCCCAGCGTCTAGACGACCAGATTAACTGGCTCAAACATTCGCTCGATTGGGCTGCGTCTGACGAGATCACCGACGCCAAGGAATACCTGCACTCGCTGAAGGTCGACTTGTTTGACCAGGAGATTTTTGTCTTTACGCCCAAGGGCGAGGTCATGGCGCTTCGTGCTGGCTCTACACCGCTCGACTTTGCCTACGCCGTTCATACCGAGGTCGGCAATCACTGCGTCGGCGCCAAGATCAACGGTGCGGTGGCGCCGCTTACGCACGAGATCAAGACGGGCGACCGCGTTGAAATCCTGACCAACAAGAGCTCCAAGCCGTCGCGTGATTGGCTCAAGATCGTCAAGACGCCTTCGGCCAAGTCAAAGATCCGCCGTTATTTCGCCGCTGCGACCAAAGACGATGACGCTGCCGCCGGTCGCGATATACTGGCCAAGGACCTGCGCAAACGCGGGTATGGCATCTCTACGCCGCGATCCACGCGTGCGCTCAACGCCGTGGCGGAGCAGTTTAACTACAAACAGCTCGAGGACCTGTTCGCAGCCGTTGGCGCGGGCAAAGTCGCCCCACGTGCCGTGGGTAACAAGGTCGAGCAAATTTTGGACCCCAAGCCCGAGGAACAGGTCACCAAGGCCGAGGCTATCGCCGAGGTCGTGAAACAGCCGGCTCGAGGCTCCAACCGCAAGCCGCAAAAGCGTGGCAAGAGCGCAAGTAACGGCATTATCGTCAAGGGCGAGAGCAACAGCGGCCTGCTGGTCCGTCTGGCGCATTGCTGCAATCCGGTGACGGGCGACGATATCGTCGGCTTCATCACGCGCGGCCGAGGTGTCTCGGTGCATCGTGCCAACTGCCCCAACGTCAAAGGCCTCATGGAGCACCCCGAGCGCATGATTGACGTGGAGTGGGACGGTGCTGCCGATACGCTTTTCCAGGTCGAGATTGTGGTCGAGTGCCTGGATCGTATGGGTCTACTCAAGGACGTCACCATCGCCATTGGCGATGCGGGCGGCAATATCCTTTCCGCCGCTACCTCGACCAACCGCGAGGGCATTGCGACCCTGCGTTTTATGGTCGAGATTTCGGACGCGAGTGGTCTGGATCCGCTGCTGGCCTCTATCAGCAGCGTTGACTCGGTCTACGACGCGCGCCGCCTGATGCCCGGCGAGGGTGGAGCCCAGCTTAAGCGCCGTGTTTAGTCGCGACGAACGTGCCACATTATCGATATTCGCTACACTCGAGGCATCGTTTGATGCCTCGAGTTCTATTGAGAGGAGAGGGACATGAATGCTGTGTCCTTGGATTTAACTCCCAAGGGATCGGTCGAGATCGAGACGCTCGTAAACGGTCCCATTCAGACCAATAGCTATGCTGTTATTTCGGACAATGAGTGCGTGATTATCGACCCCGCATGGGAAGGCGAGCGCTTGGTGGAGCATATTCGAGCCGAGCATCCCGGCGTACGCATGCTTGGCGCCGTATGCACTCATGGCCATGCCGATCATGTTGGGGGTGTTGCCGGCGTGCGAACCACCGTTGGCGAGGGCTGCCAGTATGAGCTGTGTGCTAAGGATGTGGCGGTGCCGCATGCGAACATCGAGGAACAGCGAGCGATGTGGGGCATTGAGACGCCCGACCCCGGGGAGCCGACGCGTCTGCTCGCCGAGGGCGATGCTATCGAGGTGGGCGATATCTGCCTGCAGGTGATTGCGACGCCCGGTCACACACCGGGTGGCATTGTCTTGTTTGCTGCCACCGAGCAGGGGAACATTGCCTTTGTGGGCGACACCCTGTTTCCGGGTGGGCACGGCCGTACCGATCTTTCCGGCGGAGACGAGGCGGCGATTCTGTGCTCGCTCTCCAAGCTCGCCCGGCTTCTCCCGCCCGATACCGTTTGCCTAACCGGCCATGGCGATTCGACCACTGTGGCACGCGAGCTTATGCAGAACCCTTTCATGCAGGTGTAGCTTTATAGTCGGCTTTTGAAGCACGAGAAGCGTCCAAACGTCAAGCTATTTTTCCCCAACGGGTCAATTTCGTAGGGCAAACGGTCAAAAAAGTCTGTTTGGGCGATATTCGTGAACAAACGAACGTTTATGCTCGGGTGCGCCGTGGTAAAATCACAGGCGTTATCGGAGCAACCTTACAGGAGGTTTCTTTTATGCTCGTCAACGCAGCAGACATGCTCAAGAAGGCCGAGGCCGGCAAGTACGGTCTCGGTGCCTTCAACACCAACAACCTCGAGTGGACCCTGGCTATTCTCCAGGCCGCCGAGGAGGCCAAGTCTCCGCTGATCCTTCAGTGCACCGCTGGTGCCGCTAAGTGGATGGGCGGTTTCAAGGTCTGCGCCGACATGGTCAAGGCTGCCGTCGAGGCCACGGGCGTTACCGTTCCCGTCGCCCTTCACCTCGATCACGGTTCTTACGAGGACTGCTTCAAGTGCATCGAGGCCGGCTTCACGTCCATCATGTATGACGGCTCTCACGAGGAGACCTTCCAGCTTAACCTCGACCGCACCAAGGAGCTCGTTGAGCTTGCCCACTCCAAGGGCATGTCCATCGAGGCCGAGGTCGGCGGCATCGGCGGCACCGAGGACGGCGTGACCTCCAGCGGCGAGCTCGCTGATCCTGCTGAGTGCAAGCAGATTGCTGACCTGGGCGTTGACTTCCTCGCTTGCGGTATCGGCAACATCCACGGCGTGTACCCTGCCGACTGGGCTGGCCTTTCCTTCGAGCGCCTGGGCGAGATCAAGGCTCAGACCGGCGACCTGCCCCTCGTCCTGCACGGTGGCACCGGCATCCCCGAGGATCAGATCAAGAAGGCCATCTCCCTGGGCATCTCCAAGATCAACGTCAACACCGATCTGCAGCTCGTCTTCGCCAAGGGCGTTCGCGAGTACATCGAGGCCGGCAAGGATCAGCAGGGCAAGGGCTTTGACCCCCGCAAGCTCCTCAAGCCTGGTCGCGACAACATCGTTGCCCGCACCAAGGAGCTCATGGAGGAGTTTGGCTCCGTCAACAAGGCGTAAGTAGCGGTTTAACTTTCCCGTCGGAGGCCCCGTTCACCCTACGCTTTTCCCTTGCGCTCACCTGGCTTTGCCAGAAGTCGCGCAATGGGAAAAGCTTCGGGTGAACGGGGCCTCCTTCGTTAACTCGCTACAGGGTTACTGGGCTGAATTCATTTTTTCTAGGTACCGTTTATCGGTGTTGAGAGTTCCTTTATTGGGGCTTTCTTTTTTATCTCGCTACAATGGACTTCAAGCGTTCTAGTGACTTGGAGTTTTAGTATGGCTGTTGTTAAGGTGCTGCCTTCGGATGGGAAGGTTATTGACGAGGGTCCTGTTGGTTGCTCTGTTGATGTTTGCAATGATGACTTCCGTTTTCTAGATATTGGCTTGCCACCCGAGATTCTGCGTTTAAAGGACGCGGGGTATCTTTCGCAGGCTATTGAGGCTTGCGACCGCCTACTTGCCCAAGATCCCGATCCCTCGCTTGCTGCCTGCGTTCGTGCCGAGCGGTATCGCATGCTTGAGACGCCGCTTCATTTTTCGGTGTCGCGCGATCGAGCTATTGCGATGATCCGCGAGGAGTGGCCTGGGTTTACCGAGGAGCAGTTTGACGATCTGATTGACCGTAAGCGTATTGACTGGCGCTTTATCGATGGCGAGCTGTTCGTTCTCGACAACTTCCTCGATTCGCTTCGCGTATATCCCAAAGAGGTTCCCGGCATGCGTCCCGATCCTACGGACGGAATTGCACTGCGCAACGAGATGCTCAAGGAGATGGAGTCACAAAACGGATTGACTCGCGTTATTACGCTTAAGGCGTCCTTGTCTGTCCCCGGCGCTCTAGAGGGGGAGACCGTTCGCGCTTGGCTTCCCGTAGCCGCCACCTGCCGCCAACAGTCTCAGGTCGAGATTCTCGACATGACGCCGGAGGGTGCTGTTGCTCCCGCGAACGCTTCGGCGCGTACCGCCTCGTGGTCTTCTTCGAGTGAGCGCTCATTCTCGGTGACTTATCGCTATCAAATCAATGCCGCTTATCGCGATATTTATGGGGGTGCGCTTCCGTCGCATCCGTGTATGGACGCGCCGTTGCCCGAAGATATTTCTGAGGACCGTCCGCACATTGCATTCACGCCGTATCTGCAGCAGCTGACGGCCGGTGTTGTTGACGGACTCGAGGATCCGCTCGATCGCGCTCGTGCTATCTATGATTATCTGACGCAGCATATCGACTATCGCTATCAGCCGCCGTACTTGCTTTTGGGATCTATTGCCGATGACTGCGCGCATTCGCTCCGCGGCGATTGCGGAGTTATGGCGCTCACGTTTATCACCATGTGCCGTATCGCGGGCGTGCCTGCCCGTTGGCAGAGCGGCCTGTATGTTGCGCCCGATTCGGTGGGGCCGCACGATTGGGCTGAGTTCTATACGCCACAGACCGGTTGGCTTAACGCCGACGTATCGTTTGGCTCCTCGGCGCGCAGGATGGGGGAGGAGTGGCGTCGTCGTCACTACTTTGGCAATCTCGACCCGTGGCGTATGGTGGCCAACGATCGATTCCAGGCCGAGTTTGTGCCCGCTTTCGATGGCATGCGTGAGGATCCCTATGACAATCAGATGGGCGAAGTCTTGGTTAACGGACGCGGGTGCCGCCAGCGCGAGATGCTCCGCTCGGTCGAACTCATCGAAATGTTCGAAGTTCCATTTTCGGACTAATCGGTAGAAAGCTGTGATAAACTAACTCACGCATTACGTGCCCGAGTGGCGGAATTGGCAGACGCAGTGGACTCAAAATCCACCGTTGGCAACAACGTGCGAGTTCGAGTCTCGCCTCGGGCACCATACATGCAAGTGAGCGTTCAAGGGGGTTGCGGCCCCCTTTTTCGTGCCGAACTTGCGTGAGCGCGCGAAGCGTTAAGCAAACAGGCCTGCGGCCTGTTTGTAGCGGAGCGTGGCGAGGGCGCCATGCGCCCGAAGCCCGGGGCTTCGCGAAGCGAAGGCCCTTCGAGTCTCGCCTCGGGCACCATACATGCAAGTGAGCGTTCAAGGGGGTTGCGCCCCCCTTTTTCGTGTACGTAATGTGATAACGCGCTGTACGTGTTATTATTCGCAAGGCGTTGTTCCCGCAATGCCCTAAAGAGGAACCCGAGGGTTCCCACCTTTTGGCGCCAATGAGCAGCTGACTGGTCATACAATTTAGACCCACTTCCTCAAATCGAGGATGTCTATGTGTACGACCTGGATGCTGAGAAGCGCCGGGTTATTTTTTTATGAATGGAGGTAGGGAAAATAGCTAAGTCTGATGACACCCGCATCAACGACGAGATCACTGCATCTTCGTGCCGTTTGATTGGCGTCGAT
This sequence comes from uncultured Collinsella sp., assembly GCA_902478935.1. Lineage (GTDB taxonomy): Bacteria > Actinomycetota > Coriobacteriia > Coriobacteriales > Coriobacteriaceae > Collinsella. The sequence goes on from CABSMV010000018.1 coordinate 21,600, forward strand.
GGCTCTCAGCTCGGCCTGTTCGCCATCCGCGATGCCCAGCGCGTCGCCGACGATCAGGGTCTCGACCTGGTCGAGATCGCTCCCAACGCGGAGCCGCCGGTCTGCAAGGTCATGGACTACGGTAAGTTCAAGTACCAGCAGGCCATGAAGGCCAAGGCCGCTCGTAAGAACCAGTCCAAGGTCGAGGTCAAGGAAATGAAGTTCCGACCCAAGATTGACGTTGGCGATTACGAGACCAAGAAGGGCCACGTTCTGCGTTTCCTCAAGAAGGGCGCACGCGTTAAGATCACCATCATGTTCCGCGGCCGTGAGATGGCTCACCCGGAGCAGGGCCTTAACGTTCTCGAGCGCCTCGCCGAGGATCTTAAGCCTTACGCTACGGTCGAGTCCAAGCCTAAGATGGAAGGCCGTAACATGCTTATGCTGCTCGCCCCGATTAAGGGCGCCTTTGATGAGGATAAAGCGGCAAGCGATATCAAGTAACTAGTGTTCTGTAACCGATTAAGGAGTATTTCATGCCTAAGATGAAGTCCCACAGCGGCACCAAGAAGCGTTTCCGCAAGACTGGTACCGGCAAGCTTATGCGCGCCAAGGCTTTCAAGAGCCACATCCTGAGCAAGAAGTCCACCAAGCGTAAGCGTGGCTTCCGTCAGGAGACCGAGATCGCCGCTGCCGACCGCAAGGTCATCAAGTCGCGTCTCGCCTAAGTTCGCGTTCCCGTTTTTCGTTTAACCGTCTAGGAGTTGATAGAACATGGCACGTATTAAGCGCGCTGTTGCCGCCAAGAAGAAGCGCCGTACCGTTATGCACCGTGCGAAGGGTTACTACGGTGCCGCTTCGCGTACTTACAAGCATGCTAAAGAGCAGGTCCAGCACTCCCTGCAGTATCAGTATCGTGACCGTCGCAACAAGAAGCGCGAGATCCGCTCTCTCTGGATCACCCGCATCAACGCTGCCGCTCGCCTGAACGACATCTCTTACTCTCAGTTCATGCACGGCCTGAAGGTTGCCGGTATCGAGCTCGACCGCAAGGTCCTGGCTCAGATGGCTTACGAGGACATCGAGTCCTTCAACGAGCTGGCTGCCATTGCCAAGAAGGCTCTCGAGGCCTAATAGATTCTGTTGAATCGCTAGGGGAGTGTCGCACTGTGAGCGGCACTCCCTCTTTTTTATCGAAAGCGCTGGTTTATATTGTAAAAGCGCGGGTAGATAGACACCTACAGGTGACCGATCTGTATATATCTCCTAACCGAAGGGTCATCATCTGATACGTGCAGTATTTCTGCACCAGCCTTTCTATTACTTATATAGGAGGCGATATGTTGTGTAGGACTTGTGAAGAGTGGAATTGACGTCCCACTCGGCTTCGCGGTCTGGCAATATATCTCCTTGCCGCGCGGCCCGGTGGAACCGGATGAGCCGCGAGGGCGTGCACCTTGAGAACCGGATACTGCGAGGATGGACACACCAGATGTGTCGCATCCGGGCAGACATCGAACCATTTGAAATGGTCTAACTTGGATTT
>CABSMV010000019.1 GCA_902478935.1 uncultured Collinsella sp.
ACTGCGGGGTCAGCCCGTGGGAGGCCAGGGCGCCGCTGACCGGTGGACGGCACCGGGCCGTCGCATGGAATTGAGAAGGGGGAGGCCTCGCGGCCTCCCCCTTTTTTGCGTTTACGGGCTTTTGTCTCACATAGTAGCTGTGTTTTATAACCCTCGTTTGTCGCATCTTCTGTGAACGGGCTACAATAACTTAGTCTGTGCGATATGGAGGTGAACATGGCTGAAGCTGGTATCGGCGTTGATATCGTCGAGATTTCCCGCATGAACTCTATTCTTGAAAAGACGCCGTCGTTTGCTCGGCGTGTGTTTACCGAAGAAGAGCGTGCGTATTGCGATGCATCATCGCGTCCCGCTGCTCACTATGCGAGCCGCTTTGCTTCGCGCGAGGCGGTGCTTAAAGCTCTCGGCACGGGTTTTAGTCAAGGCGTGGGTCGCAAGGATGTTTCGGTAACGCGTGATAAACTCGGCAAACCGAAGGCGCTGCTTTCGGGCCGTGCACTCGAGATCGCTCAAGAGCTGGGTGTTGTTGAGGTTGCTCTTTCCATTACGCTTACAGGAGACTTAGCCGTTGCGAATGCCATCGCGATTACCGAAGATGCTCGGCCTAAGTCAAAAGAGGAAAAGGTGAGCACCAAGAAACGCGTAGCGCAGACATTTAAAGAGGCTCGCTCTGTTTTAGATGAGCTTGAGCAGCTGCAGAATTCAGCATTGACGGAGCACCTGGGTGATGCTTCGCAAGATACGCTAGGAGCATAGATGAAACCGGTTTTGAGTACCGAAGAAGTCGTTCGTCTCGAGGATATCATCGAACGCGAAGGGACTTCGAAGGCCGAGCTTATGGAGCTAGCGGGTGAGTTTGCCGCCAACGAGGTCTTGAAGCTCAATCCCGATCGGGTTCTCGTTCTGGTCGGTTTTGGTAATAATGGCGGCGACGGTTGGGTTGCCGCCGATATCCTGAGCCATAAGGGTGTGGACGTGGATATCGTTTCTCCGGTTGAGCCGGATGAGATTCCTGCTGCTCTGGCACGTCATGTTGCTCGTCGTACTGCCGGCCGCGATGTGCACGTTTGCGTCGGCCCCTCGCGTGACGAACTCGAGGTTTTGATCGATAAGGCCGATGTTGTTGTCGATGCCATTTTTGGTACCGGTTTCCACGGAAATCTGCGTGCGCCGTTCTCCATCTGGATTCCTACGGTCAATGAATGCGCCGATTGTGTCGTATCCATTGATGTTCCCTCGGGCCTGAATGCCGAGACGGGCGTTGTTGATGACGACTGCATTCGTGCCGAGCATACGGTGACGATGATTGCGCCCAAGATTGGTCTGTATAGCGCTGATGGTCCTGAGTATGCTGGCGATTTGATCTGCGGCAATCTTTACGACCGTCTTGACGAGGTCATCGATGATGTCGACCACGCCGCCGAGATTGTCGAGCCCGGTGACTTAGTTGATTACTTTGCCCCACTACCTACGAATATCGATAAGTATTCCCGTGGCTCTGTGCTTATTGTCGCCGGATCTGCGCAATATCCTGGTGCTGCCATTATGGCGGCCAAGTCTGCAGCTCGCGCGGGTGCTGGTTACGTGGCAGTCGCGGCTCCTGACGCCTGCGCCAATCTTATTCGCATGGCACTTCCTTCGATTCCCGTCTTTGCTATTCCGTCTGATTCCCGCGGCTCCTTTGGCGCCGCTGCGCGCATGACGGTGTGCGAGATTGCAAAGAAGTACAGCTGTGTACTGTGCGGTCCCGGTATGACGACGTCTGCCGGCGCTATGCAGGTGGTTTCGGGCTTGCTCGAGCTTGATGTGCCGCTTATCTTGGACGCCGATGCACTCAACTGCCTTGCTAAGATTGCCATTGACGGTATTGATAGTAATCCCGAGATGTATCGTCGCGAACAGCCGTTGGTTATGACGCCGCACTATCGTGAGCTTTCGCGTCTGGTTGCCGGTGACGAGGTGAACGACCTTGGTACCGCGATTGCGGCCGCGCAGAAGGTTGTCTGGGCTGCAGGCTCCGACAATCTGGTGGTCATTGCCAAGGGGCCGACGACGGCTATCTGTGGCGTTGAGCGTGTGCTGCTGCCGCTCTCGGGTCCGGCTTCTCTGGCAACTGCCGGTTCGGGTGATGTTCTCGCGGGTATTTTGGCCGGCACGCTTGCCACCATGCGCGACGAGATGGATCGTTGGGAGTTGCTGTATTCGTACGCCGTCGCACTTCACAGCTACGCCGGTTTTGCCGCGGCGACGGAGTATGGTGAGAAGAGCGTCATCGCGACCGATCTTATCGACTTGATCGGTCCTGCCATGGACCTGGCGGCAAAGGATGCGCTCGAAGATCTGGGAATCATGGACGAAGGGTCGGATGACTAATCATGAATAAAGCCGATTTGACGCGCTGGTCCTGGGTCGAGATCGACCGCGGGGCGCTCCGTCGCAACACGAGGGCCTATAAGAACTTGCTGAATCTACGTCAGCGCCTGTGCTGCGTGGTCAAGGCCGATGCTTATGGTCATGGAGCTGTTGAGTGCGCCAAGATCATGTATTCGGCCGGTGCCGACATGTTTGCCGTGGCGACGGTTAACGAGGGCGTTGAGCTCCGACAGGGCGGGATTACGAAACCCATCCTCATCCTAAGCGAGCCGCCTATCGAGGCCATTCCGACGTTGCTCGAGTTTGATATCATGCCCTCGGTCTATACGTCTGACTTTGCTCTTGCGTATGGCGAATGTGCCGTCGCGGCGGGCAAGGTGGGCAAGTATCATCTCGCCATCGAGACGGGTATGAATCGTATCGGCGTACACTACACACAGGTGCTCGACTTTGTCCGCGGTATTAATTTCCATCGCGGTATTCAGTGCGACGGCGTATTTACGCACTTCGCCACGGCCGATGAACCTTCGGGCTGGGATTACAAGCTGCAGTGTCAGCGCTTTACCGAGGCCGTTCAAGCCATTAAGGATGCGGGTTTTGAGTGCGGTATCGTGCACTGCGCCAACACGCCGTCCTCGATGCTCGACCCCTCGATGCATTTTGATATGATTCGCGCCGGCGTTGGCTTGTATGGCATGCAGCCGTGCGAGCTGAGTGGCCGCGTGATGCAGCTTGATCCCGTTATGAGCGTCCATGCGCGCGTGACGCGCGTGGCACACCCTGCGATGGGTGAGGGCGTGGGCTACGGTTTTACCTACCGCGTACCGCGCACGCGCGTTCAGATCTGCACGCTGCCGATCGGTTATGCCGACGGCCTATCGCGTACGCTTTCCAATCGTATGGATGTGCTGTATCGCGGCGAGCGCGTGCATCAGGTTGGCAATATCTGCATGGACCAGTTTATGGTCGCCATTCAGTCCAACCCGGCACACGAGATTCCCGAGGCCGAGTATGGTGACGAGATGATTATTGTCGGCCGCGATGGCGATGCCGAGATCACTATGGACGAGATGGCCCGACTGCGCGGAACGATTAACTACGAGGTCGCCTGCGGCTTTGGCATGCGCCTCGACAAGGTCTACGTGTAGGAGTCGCCATGGGCGTCATGCACATCCCCGGCCATACCCATCAGGCACCACGTGAGGTCGCACTCGAGGAAATTGAGGCCGTTCTGGGCGATTGTCACCTCTGCCAGCTCTACCAGTCGCGTCACAATATCGTGTTTGGCGTGGGAAACCCCCGCGCTCGTGTGATGTTTATTGGCGAGGCGCCGGGCCGCAATGAGGATTTGCAGGGCGAGCCCTTTGTGGGGGCGGCAGGCGAGGACCTCAACGGCATTTTGTCGCTGGCGGGGCTCAAACGCGAAGACGTCTACATTGCCAACGTGCTTAAGTGCCGCCCGCCGGGAAACCGCAATCCACGTCCCGAGGAAGTGCTGGCTTGCTCGCCGTTTTTGCGTGAGCAGATTCGAAGCATCTGGCCCGATATTATCGTGACGCTCGGCAACCCCGCGACGCACTTTGTGCTTAAGACCGAGATTGGCATTACTAAGCTGCGCGGCAGGTTCCACCAGATGGGGCATTTTGTAGTAATGCCCACGTTCCATCCGGCAGCAGCGCTACGCAATCCGGCGTGGCAGGAGCTGCTGGAGGAAGACTTTAAGATGCTGGGCGATTATCTGGAGCGACATCCCGCACCAGAGGACGCCTCGGAATAATAAGGAGCATATATGTCCCTGGAGCGCCTGGGGGTAGGTACTTACAAAACGACTTGCGCTGCCGATACGGAGTACTTTGGCGAGCTAATTGCACCGTGCCTTGAGGACGGCGATGTGCTCATCCTGACCGGTGGCCTGGGAGTGGGCAAAACTCACTTTACCAAGGGCGTCTCGCGCGGGCTGGGCGATGGGCATATGGTTACGAGCCCTACGTTTGCGCTCATGGCCGTTCACGATCAAGGCCGTATTCCGCTGTTTCACTTTGATCTATACCGCCTGGAGCATGCCTACGAGCTCGAGGATACGGGCATTTTCGATGTGCTGGGCTATGAGGGTGCTTGCCTGCTGGAATGGGGCGAACAATTCCAAGACGAGCTGACGGATGAGTATCTTTCGGTGACGCTCAAGCGTGATGAGGGCGACAGCGATGTGCGAACGATAACGCTCGGGGCGCACGGTGACCGCGCAATGGAGCTTTCCCATTTGATTGATAAGGCTGTACAAGATGAGCTTGCATAACGACAACGCGCTGGTGGTGGCGCTCGATACTTCGACCGACATGCTTGCCTGCGCGGCAAGCCGGATTGATGGGCAGACGGGCGAGACGAAGCTCGTGAGTGGCGACCACATGTGTCGCCGTCACGCCAACGTTGAGCTCGTGAATACCGTTGATGGCGTGCTGGCTCAAGCCGGTCTGGATCGCAGCGATGTTGGTTGCTACGTGGTCGGCCGCGGCCCGGGGTCGTTTACGGGTGTGCGCATCGGCATCTCCACTGCCAAGGGCCTCGCGCGCGGTGCCAATGTTCCGCTGCTGGGCGTGTCGACGCTCGACGCTTGCGCTTGGACGGCGTGGAAGGCTGGCGTGCGCGGCAAGCTTGGCATCTTGGCCGATGCTATGCGCGGTGAGGTATATCCGGCGCTGTATATGCTGGTCGATGAGGGTCCCGAGCGTCAATTTGAGCGCGAACACGTGGTCAAGGCCGCCGTGGCGCTCGATGAGTGGCGCCGAGCAGCGGACTGGGACCAGGTTCAGCTGACCGGTGACGGTCTCGTGCGCTATGGCAAGCTGCTGGGTGAGGACGAGACCGCCCGCTGCGTGGAGCGAGACCTGTGGTGGCCTTCGGGCGAGGGGTTGCTGCTCGCGCACGCTGCGGGTGACGGCGATCCGGCCCGCGTCCTGCCGATTTACACGCGCCTTTCGGATGCCGAGGAAAACGAGCGCAAGCGTCTTGGTCTTGCCGAGAGTGCGCAGAGCGAAATTACGGGCGTTGCCGATGAGCTTGCCGGTCGTCATCTGCAGTTCCGTCCCATGGGCGCGGCGGATGCCGAGGGCGCGAGCGCGCTGGAGGCTGCCTGCTTTGAAGGTGCCGGACACGAGGCGTGGACGCCGGGCATGTTCCTGTCCGAACTGGGCGAGGACGTCGCTGCGCCGCGTAGTTGGTGGGTGGCACACGACAACGGCAAGCTGCTGGGCCTTGCCGGCGGTATGGTCGTGGACGGTGATGTGCAGATTCTGGATGTCGCCGTCGACCCGGCACATCGCCGTGAGGGCATTGCCCGCAAGCTGCTGTCGCACGTGAGCTATGATGCCCAGATGCTCGGCTGCACCACGGCTTCGCTCGAGGTCGAGGACGGCAACGAGGGAGCGATCGCGCTTTATAACGTTCTGGGCTTTACCGAGGCAGGACGGCGCCTCGGCTACTATGGTGCCGGCAAGGATGCCATCGTCATGACGGCTCCGCTGCCCCTGGTGCTTCCGGTCGACAATGCTTCGCCCGAGCCGACGGCGGCAGAGCAGCGCGTATGGCCGCTGCCTGCGCCTGGGCGCTCCGAGGGGGAGCGTGCCGAAATTGAGTGCCGCCGCCTAGTGCTCGCTATCGAGAGTTCCTGCGACGAGACGGCCGTGGCGATTATCGATGCGGATGGCAATATGTTGGCCAACCAGGTGTCGACACAGATTGATTTTCATGCCCGCTTTGGCGGCGTGGTGCCCGAGATCGCCTCGCGCAAACACGTTGAGGTGATTGTGAGTGTCGTGGATGCGGCGCTCGAGGATGCCGCAGCATCGCTTGGTCTTGAGGGTGGAGCCATTGCCCCCAGCGAGCTTGCCGCCGTGGGCGTGACACAGGGTCCGGGCCTGGTGGGCGCCCTCGTGGTGGGCGTTGCCTTTGCCAAAGGCTTTGCCTACGCTGCCGGTAAGCCGCTCGTATGCGTCAACCATCTGGAGGGGCACCTGTTTGCCAACTTGCTGGCGCAGCCCGACCTCAAGCCGCCGTTCATCTTCACGCTTGTCTCGGGCGGGCACACCATGCTCGTGCACGTGAAGGCATGGGGCGACTACGAGGTGCTTGGTGAGACACTCGACGATGCTGTGGGCGAGGCCTTCGACAAGGTAGCCAAGGCGTTGGGTCTGGGCTATCCCGGTGGCCCCATCATCTCCAAGCTGGCCGAGACAGGCAACCCCAAGGCGATCGATTTTCCCCGCGCGCTTAACAGCAGGGGAGACTATCGTTTCTCGCTTTCGGGCCTCAAGACGGCGGTGACGCTCTACATCGAGCAAGAGACCAAAGCCGGGCGCACGATTCACCTGCCCGATCTGGCGGCTTCGTTTGAGGCGGCTGTCTTTGACGTGCAGTACAAGAAGGCCAAAAACGCATTGCACGCTACCGGATGTAAGGAATACTGCATCGGCGGCGGCGTCTCGGCCAACCCGCATCTGCGCGAGATGATGATCAAGAAGCTTGGACGTCAGGGGATTCGCGTAACGGTGCCGCCCTTGTCTGCCTGTACCGATAACGCAGCCATGATCGCGGAGGTCGCTCGCCGTAAATTCGACCGAGGTGAAATCTCGCCGTTCGACGTCGACGCCGATCCAAACATGACGCTGTAGCTGGTACGGCGCGGTCCCCGGACGGAGGGGCCGGATATAAGGTTTCCTGCTCTACAGTCCTGCGCAAGACGAAGGCCACATTAAGTGGCCTTCTTTGCGTGCGGAACTCGCGATAAACCTTATATCCGGCCCCTCCGTCCGGGGACCTTTCTGTGTCGATATAGCTTCTGAGCTGGTTTGGCGTCGACAACGTCCAGCAAAGTTAACAAGCCAGTGTCGAATTTCCGGCGTTCTTTAGCTGAAAGAAAAAAGTTGGTGTGCGGAGCTTTGCTCCGCATTTGGGATGGGGCCCCTGAGAGCCGCGGGAGCCGGGCGGCGCATATGAACTTTATCGCGAGTTCCGCACGCAAAGGAAAGCACTTAATGTGCTTTCCGTCTTGCGCAGGACTGTAGAGCAGGAAAGTTCATATGCGCCGCCCGGCTCCCGCGGCCCTCAGGGGCATCTCTCATGCAAAAACTTTTGTCGGGTAAAGTCCGAGTTCAGTGGCGTTTTATACCGAGAAATCCAAAAAAGTTGAAAATTCATTACAAATTTGCGTTGACTTTAGGTAACTAAAGTTTCATACTCCTTTTCAACCACTGGGGGATGTGAACACGCACGGATCGTTCGCATCATGATTGAAGAGGATTTCTTAGACATGTTCACGCATCAGCTAAACATTATCAGCGTAGTAATTATCTGATGCGGGTTAGCACATACAGCTAGCCCGTACGATAACGGGCGGCTGATGAAGATGAGGGCCGTCGAGCGCAACCGACGGCCCTCATTTTTTATGTCTAGGAAGTTCTTTTTAGAGGAGGAAATGTAATGAACGGAGTTTTGCTCATGGTTGTGGCCGCGGCGGTGCTCGCCTGCGGCTATCTGGGCTATGGTCGCTGGCTGGCCAACAAGTGGGGCGTTGACAAGGATGCCCTCACGCCGGCCAAGCGCATGAAGGACGGCAACAGCTTCTCGCCCGTCTCCGCCTTCACCGCGTTCTCGCACCAGTTCAGCTCGATCTGCGGTGCTGGCCCCGTCACGGGTACGATCGTCGCCATGGCCTTTGGCTGGCTGCCCGTCGTGCTCTGGGTCCTCGTCGGCGGCATCTTCTTTGGTGCCGTCCACGACTTTGGTGCCCTGTACGCTTCGATGAAGAACAACGGTAAGTCGCTCGCTCAGCTCATCGAGAAGTACATCGGCAAGACCGGCCGTCGCCTGTTCCTGCTGTTCTGCTGGCTGTTCTGCATCATCGTCATCGCCGCCTTCACCGACATGGTCTGCAAGACGTTCATGTTCACCCCGGCCGTTGACGCTTCTGGTGCTGCTACCGGTGCCATCGACTTCACCAAGTCCTATGCCGCCGGCTGCGCTGGTACCATCTCCATCCTGTTCACCTTCGTCGCTATCGCCTTTGGTTGGGCCCAGAAGAAGTTCAACCTTACCGGTGCTGCCGAGTTCGTCACCGGCGTGGTCCTCATGGTCCTCATGTTCGCCGTCGGTATGCAGTTCCCGGTCTACCTGGATAAGTTCCAGTGGTTCGCCGTCGTCATGGTCTACCTGGTCTTCGCTGGCGCCATGCCCATCCAGATGCTCAAGACCCCGCGTGACTACCTCACTTCCATCATGATGATCGTCATGATCGTCTGCGCTGTCCTCGGCATCGTCGTCTTGGGCGTCAACGGTCAGGCTACTATCACCGCTCCGGTCTTCACCGGCTTCTCCACTGCCTCCGGCATGATGTTCCCGGTCCTGTTCGTCTCCGTCGCTTGCGGTGCTCTCTCCGGTTTCCACAGCCTCGTTTCTTCCGGCACCTCTTCTAAGCAGGTCGAGAAGGAGCAGGACGCCGTCAAGGTCGGTTACGGCGCCATGATCGTCGAGTCCTTCGTTGGCATCCTTGCCATCATCGTCGCCGGCATCATGTTCTCCGATATGAACACCGCCGGTACTGGCGCTCTCAACGCCGGTGTCGCTTCCACCCCGTTCCAGATCTTCGCCGCCGGCATCTCCCGCGGTATGCAGGCCTTCGGTGTTGACGGCACGCTCGCTACCGTCTTCATGACCATGAACGTCTCCGCTCTGGCCCTGACCTCGCTCGACGCCGTCGCCCGCATCGCCCGCACCTCGTTCTCCGAGTTCTTTGCCCAGACCAACGACGCCCTGGCCATCGAGTCCAAGGCCGGCTACATGAAGGTCCTCGGCAACCCCTGGTTCGCCACGGTCGTTACCCTGCTTCCCGGTCTCGCTCTCGCTTTTGGTGGCTATGCCAACATCTGGCCGCTCTTTGGTGCTTCCAACCAGCTGCTCGGCGGCATGACCATGATCACCCTCGCCGTGTTCTGCAAGTGCACCGGCCGCAAGGGCTGGATGCTCTACGTGCCCGTCGTCTTCCTGCTCTGCTGCACCTTCACCTCGCTGGTCCAGAGCGCCATGGGCTGCATGACCGCCGTCCAGGCCTACGGTTTCTTCGGTACCATCCCGGCTACCGCCACCACGGCCGCCGTCTCCGTCGCCGCCACCAAGGGCCTGCAGCTCGTCTTTGCCGTCCTGCTGATGGTCCTGGGCCTCATCGTCGCCGTCAACTGCCTCAAGGAGTTCTTCGGCAAGGAGGCTGGCTCCATGCCTGATGAGGAGCCCGAGTGGTCCGAGATGGGCAAGGCCGAGCACGGTCGCGCCGCTGCCGCCGAGGCTCCCGCTGACGCCGAGGCCGCCAAGGCCTAGTCAGCTTGATGGACTAACCGTTCCATCCATTTGACTCGGAAAGATCGGGTCCGCGACTTCGCGGGCTCGGTCTTTTTTTCATGCGAAAGCGGGTGACGCTCGAGTGTTCTCGCAGATGTTTTGCGTGGATAAGGGCGCGCGTTGTACCATATAGACGTATATGTGTACATATGAAAGGGGCCCCGTGGCCAAGACGGTATATTCCGATAATCAAAACAATGTCGATGCTTTGGCTGAGCGCCTGAGCAGCCAGACGTCGCTTTCTGCTGAGCGTGCCAAGCTGGTTGCCTACGACCTGCTTTGCCGCAAGGCGCTCAAGATTAAGTCGAGTGCGCTGGCGCAGATTTTCCGCTCCGTCGATAAGGAGTGCGACACCAAGGCGATGCGCGATGAGCTTATCGCGGCAAAGATCGTGACCAAGATCGAGGGTAGCGGCATTAACGGGCGCCCGGCGTTCTATACCATCAATGCCGAGATCCGCGATGTCCAGGAGCAGCCTGCCGAGTCCGTCGAAGATTTTGTCGTCGAGGATTCCGCTGACGTGCCTGCTGTGGAAGAAACTGCTCCGCGTGAGCATGTCGATACCGATGAGTTGCTCGATGAGAACGTCGTGCGTGCCTTTACGGCCAAGGCAGGACGCGGCGGTTTTGGCGGGGGCGGCAAGCGCGATGCACAGCGCCGCGCCCAGCAGGAGCGCTTCCGTCGCGCCGTTGCTCGAAAGGGCGAGACGGATGCTGAGGCTGTTGAGACCGAGGTTGCTGCCGAGTCGCAGAAGCCCGCGAGGGAGCAAAAGCCCGTGGAGGCCCAAGAGCCCAAGCGTCGTCGCGGTGCTCACTTTAAGACTGCACAGCAGGATGCCGCGCGTGAGGTTGAAGAGTCTTCTGAGGTTGCAGACGATGTTGAGGAGTCTGCCAAGAAGGCTCCGGGTTCGTGTCGTCCCGGCCGCGGTTTTGCGGGACGTGCGTATCCCGTAAAGCGTCAGGAGAAGGGCGAGTCGGTTTCGACCACCCAGGACGAGAAGGCCGTTGAGCCGGTGGCTCGCGAGCAAAAGCCTGTTGAGCCGCAGCTTGAGGTTGATGCCGAGGCCAAGGGCCAGCAGCCTACTGATGAGCAGACGGAGCAGGGCGCGTCGAGCAAGCCTCGCCGCCGTCGCCATCGTGGAGGCCGCAGTTCCCATGCCGAGACTGCAACCGAGAAGACCACGCCGCAGAACGAGGATGCGAAGGCCGAGGTTTCTTCGGGGCAGCCTAAGCGCCAGTCAGCGAAGGAGAGCAAGTCCGATCGTCCGCAGAAGCAGGCGTCTATGCCGAAGCGCGAGCGCAATTCCCAAGGCGATTCTAAGCGCAAGTCTCAGAAGAAGCCGGAGTCTGCCGCAGCAGATACTGCTGCCCAGCAGCCCGAGTCGGCCGTTCACGGCGAGGTCTCGGCGTTTGCCCTTGCCCGCGTTTTAGGCAGGCAGCTGCTCAAAGTTGTCCCTACGCCCACGGCGCTCTCTAAGATCAAGGAGCAGCAGACACAGATCGTAAAGGTCGAGGGCAAGGACGGCAAAAAGGCTCCGCAGCGCACTCAGCATAACGAGATGTCCAACCGCAAGATTGCCGAGGAAATCGCAATCATCCAGGCTTGGATCGAGCAGAACCGAGGTGCCGATACGCCGGTTGCCTCGCGCCGCCAGCGTGCCTACCAGATCTTTAACGACGAGAAGGCTTTTGACGGCAAGCACGGTGAGCGCCTGATCAGGCGTATGACCGAAAAGGGCATCAGCATGCAGGCGATCAAGGTCGCTCCCAATCGCCCCGTGCACTTTACGGGTTTCTTTACGCTGGGCGCCGACAAGCCGTTCATTATGGTCGAGAACCTGGACACCTACGACGAGATCGTCAAGCTGCTGCGTGGCCGCAAGCACGCCAAGCTCTTTGGCATCAAGGTGGGCGGCGTGATTTTTGGCGGCGGATGCAAGGCGAGCGTCTCGCATGCCCTGGACGATTATCTGGCCGAGATTGGCTATCGCTTTAACTACGTCTACTACGTGGGCGATATCGATCGCGAGGGCGCGCGTATCGTCGAGCAGACTCGCAATGCCAATGTGGTTGAGATTCGCCTGCATGCCGGCATGTATCGCGCTATGCTCGCCGAGCATAAGCGTCGCGTGAAGGCCGGCGGAGAGTGCGAGCCCGCGGCTGCCAACCAGGGTGTGCCGCAGAACCTGGCAGCGACGATCAAGGATCTGCCCATGGTCACGCGCGTGCAGTTCCGCAACGTGCTGCGCGAGGGCGGGCGCATTCCGCAGGAGATTCTGATGACCGCCGACTATCGGGATGGCGACTCGGGAAGCTTCGATCGCATGCTCAACAACTAGGGCGTTCGGCCCCGGGAGAGCGGGGACACCGGCTTAGGTTTCCTGCTCTACAGTCCTGCTCACGACGGAGGCCACATTAAGTGGCCTCCTGTTCGTGCGGAACTCGCGATAAACCTAAGCCGGTGTCCCCGCTCTCCCGGGGCCTGTGGTTACCTGGTTGTTGCATGCGGCTCGCTTTTCGGAACTGGGCTGATATTTTCTTGATGTTAGGCGCTCTTGGTCCTAATGGGCTTGGGGCGCCTTCGCGTTTCCTCGGCTTCGCACCCTTGCGGGTTCGAATCCCTCCGCTTGCCCACAAGAAAGCGCCCTGGGCCGTTATGGGCTCAGGGCGCTCAATTGTAATGGCTGGGACGGAGGGATTCGAACCCCCAACAGCCGGCACCAAAAACCGGAGTTCTACCGTTGAACTACGTCCCAATGTGTGGTGTTGCCCAAAAGCAACTCGTTTAGTTTACCTAATCTGCGAGGGCATCGCAAACGCCATCGAGCAGGCGTACGGCGAGTGTCTGCGCGTCGCTGGCCGTGAAGGTGCCGTTGTAGCGCGTCATGCCGGTGAGCTCAATGCGGATGCGTGCCGGCTTTTGCTGCGCGGCGACATTGGCGGTGCGGATGCGCTGGGCCAGGTTGTGGCACTCGGCGAGGGCAATCGTGGCGCGCGGAGCGGCGTCGGCGGGTAGCTCGTCGCTTGCGATCTCGAGTACCAGGTCAACGTCGGTCGGGACCTCGGAGTCGCAAAGCATCATGCCACTGTTGTCGGTCGTCGCCGTGGCGATGTTCCACATGCGCGATGCTACGCTGCGCGCGATAGGGTCCTCGCCAATGACGGCAATCTGGAAACGCTCGAGTACGTTGGCCGCGCGGGCAAAGCCGATGCGCGATTCGGCCTCGGTCACCGAAGGCTTACCCTCCCACACGTGGTGCAGGCGGTTGATATAGGCGTAGGTATCCTGGAAAGCCATACCGTCGGCAAACAGACCGACGTTTTCCTGGAACTGCTGAAGGGCGGCCTCGGTATGCGGACCAAAGTAGCCGTCGTCTTCGCCACAGGCAAAGCCCAAAACGTTGAGAGCGCGCTGCAGGGCCTGCACATCGGCGCCATGGAAATTGGGCATACGCAGGTAGAGGGTGCGGTCGCCCAGCTTATACGAGGCGTCGACCAGGGCACTCCAGCAGGGGATATCGACGGCGCAGCCAGCGGCAAGACCGCTGTCGAGCCTAAAGGTGCTAACGGCCTGCTCGGTGGTGGCACCAAAGTGCTTGTCGGCGACCTCGGTGGCATCAATCGTGTAGCCGAGCTGCAGGAGACGAGACTGCACGTCCTCGACGGCTGCTCCCTGCATGCCCGTTGTAATAGGTTCCATGAACGAACCCCTTTCGGCGTATCATTCGTACTATTTGAGCGCCTGTCGGATAGACGACGCAAAGGGATGCATAAACATACATTCAACAGTGTAGCAACTTGTACCCAAATGCGCTGCCGACAGGTTTTGCAACCCCCGCTAGTTGAGTCGCTCCACAAAGAAATCTGCCATGGAGAGGAACAGTTCGCGTGCGTGCGAATCAAGCTCAACGTCCTCGATGGCGGCCTTGGCTTTGGCGGTTAGGTCCAGCGCGTAGGCGTGGGCGTAATCGATAGAGCCGGTCTCCTGGAAGATTTCCACGGCGCGCGCGAGCTGCGCGGGATCCTCGGTGCCCGAGGAGAGGATCGCTTCAATCTCATCGTGATAGCGCTCATCAGACAGGGCGTGCACGGCGACCAGGGTGCGCTTGCCTTCTGTGATATCGGTACGGAAGTCCTTGTTGGCGGCTTCCTTGGTGCCGACAAGGTTGAGCAGGTCGTCCTGAATCTGAAAGGCAAGGCCGGTGTGCAGGCCAAAGGCGCGCAGTGCCTCGACCTGCTGTTCACTGCCTCCGCCAATGATGGCTCCGGTGGCAAGCGGCGTGGCTCCGCTGTAATACGCGGTCTTGTACGTTGCCATGTCCAGGTAATCGTCGACCGAGATGTCAAAACGCCCGTCACGGACCCAGCCCAAGTCGAGCGCCTGACCCTCGATGGTGCGGACGATCATCTCGGTGAGCTCGTGGAGTACGCGCAGCTTTACGTCTGCCTCAAGCGTGGGATCGTCGAGAACCGTCTTGGTGACCATGGTAAGTGCCAGGTCGCCGCAGTTGATAGCAAGCCCCGTGCCCTCGGTGAGGTGCATGCAGGGCTTGCCTCGACGAAGCTGTCCGTTGTCGGCGATGTCGTCGTGGATCAGCGCGCCCGACTGGAAATGCTCGATGGCTGCCGCGGCGCTGCGGGCGCTCTCAAAGCTACCGCCCACTGCGGTTGCGGCGAGCATACAGATAAGCGGGCGGTGGCGCTTGCCGGCGTTGGCCGTAAAAGCCGAGAGCGGCGCATACAGGTAGCGCTCGATATCGGCAGAGGTCGCCTGTCCGTCAAAGAACGTGGCCAGATAGTCGTTAATCTGGTCAAAGTGCTGGGCTAAAAAGCTGGTAAACGGACTGGACACGGGTTCTCGCATTCTTTCTGAGGTTGCGTTGATGCAATATGCAGACAACATATTGCCACATTAGGGCGTTTGGCGCGGCAGTTTTGGCGATTTGGGACAACGGGCGTGCGTTTGATGGAGCGCGCCTAAATCAGCCCAAAATGCTCGAGCGCCGCAACGACACCGTCGTGATCGACGGTGTCGGTCACGTAATCGGCCTTATCCTTGAGATAGTCCGGCGCATTGCCCATGGCGATACCGACATCGACGGCGTTCATCAGCGAGACGTCATTGCTGGCGTCGCCGATGCCGTATACGGTTCCGTGGTGGGGATCGAGGGCGTCGAGTACAGACTGGATGCCCCCGCGCTTCGTGCATTCGCGGGGCGAGATTTCGGTTACCTCGAGTTCGAGCTCGTTAAAGCACAGCAGCGGCTCAAGTGCCTTATCTTGAGCGATGTGGTTGGCGAGTGATGTAGACATCAAGATCTTGTAGACACTGTAATGTTGCAGCTGCGTGACTGCGTCGCCCAGGGTGCGCGCGTATCCGGGAGCATCGGGCGCATCGGCACTCATGCGCACGACGCCGTTGAGGCCCTCAAAGCGGATGACCTCGCCCGATTGCTCAAGGTAGGGGGCAAGACGCTGCAGCATACTGGGCGTCATCGACAGATCGCGAATTGCGTGTCCGTTGACCTCGGCGTAACCGCCCGCAAGACAGACGATGCCGGTCCAAGGCAGCTCAAGAAGTTTGGGGTGGATGCAGCTCAGGGTGCGTCCCGTGCAGATAAAGGCCATGTTGCCGTTGGCGACAAACTCGCGGATTGCCTGCGAAACCGCCTCGTTGGGATAGGGGGAGAGGTCCCGCTCGTCTTCGGGAAGGTCTTGGGCGAGCCTGGGGTCTTGCCAGGCGAGCGTTCCGTCGATATCGAAGAAGCAAATAGCGCCGCGCTTATGGGCTGCGCTGGCGGCAGGGGAGGCCGAGGTGGTGGGCACAAATTCCGGCTCGAGGCCCATGATCTGGTCAAAATGCTCTTTAACGCGGGGAACGGAGATGCCGATGACCACCTGGGCGGTCTTGCCCGTAATGATGAGGCCCTTGGCGCCCACCGCGACAAACGACGCGTTATCTGCAACGATGGAAGGGTCTGCGACCTCGACGCGCAGGCGCGTGGCGCAGTTGGTTGCGCCCACGATATTGCCAACGCCACCTAAAAGCTGAATTACCCGCTCAGCGAGGACGTGATCTTGATCGGATCGACTATCGACCTCGTCATTGGGGGATTGCTCTTTGGCAAAGTCGCTTCCCGTTAAACAATCGATTGCCGCGCGATTGGCGACATGATCCTCGCGGCCCGGTGTCTTAAGGTCATAGACCAAGATGAGTGCTCGAAAACTAACAAAAAAGATGAGGCTAAAGGCAAGGCCGATACCGAGCGCCAAAAGATAGGCACCGGCATGCGTGCGCATGAGCGGAATAAAGTTGAAGGCTGCCATCTCCATCAGGCCGCCCGAGAAGATGCCGACGATGCCAAAGAGATTCATGGTTGTGGCAAGGCAAGACGATAAGACGGCGTAGAGCAAAAAGAGCCCGGGGTGGGTGAACATAAAGAGAAACTCGAGTGGCTCGGTAACGCCGCAAACCACCGAGGCGACGATGGCGGGCAAAAGGATGACCTTAAGGCCGGCGCGGCGCTCTGGTTTTGCGGTGGAGTAGAACGCGGCTGCGATGGCGGGAAGGCCAAAGAGCTTGACCCAGCCGGTGGCGGTAAAACCGGCCCACGGCGCAAGTTCATTAAGGGGGCGCGTGCTATGGGAGAGGATGGGGAGCAAGCTGCTCCACGTGGCGTAGATGCCGTCGTTAATGACCAGGTTGTCGTAGTAGATCGGCATGTAGAGCAGGTGGTGCAGCCCCATGGGCTCGAGCGCTCGCTCCAAAAGCACAAAGATGCCCACGCCAAAGGGGCCGACGCTCGTAAGTGCATGGCGCAGCGTTTCGGTCATTGCGTATACGGAGGGCACGATGGCGGCCGAGATAGCGGCAAGGGCAAACACGGCAAAAAAGCTGATGAGGTAGACCAGCGAGGAGCCCGAGAAGGTGCCGAGCCAATCGGGAACCTTGGCATCGTAGAAGCGGTCATGGATGGCAACGACGGTTGCCGATACCGCCAGCGGGCCGATAATGCCGGTGTCGAGCGTCTTGATGCCGTCGATGACGGTGATACCGCTGGCGGAGGTCAAAGATGACGGGTACTCAAGTCCAAGGTTGTCTCCGCTCAGCTTAATGATCTCGCTCAAAAAGAAGCAGTAGGCAAAATAGGCGACGAGAGCCTCGAGACAGCAACGAGCCGGTTGTTTTTGGGCAAGACCGATGGGCAGCGCTACGGCAAAAAGGAGCGGGAGGCGTTTAAAGACCGTCCACGAGCCGCGCTGGATGATAGCCCAGAAAACGTACCAAGGGGTTCCGTATACGGCGAGATCGCCGACGATGTCCGCAGTCGTTGCGAGAGCGGAGACGCCGACCATGAGGCCTGATATAGAAAACAGCATGGCGGGCGCGAACATTGCCCCGCCAAAGCGTTGGATTTTTTGCAGCATGTTCTGCCTTCCGAATATCGAGGCGCGTTGCGCGTGGGGAAACGTTTAAACAATGGATTCATTGTAGAGGACCAGACGATTGTCGTAGCGGCAGTTTTGAGCGAAACCGATTTGGGCATGACAGAAACCGTCAACGGTTAAATCCTGTCGCTTTACCGATATTCGGTTTAAACAACTTTAAGAAATGCTATCGTGCCTAGCCGGAAATGAATAATGTAGAGGTGAAACAATGCCAAAAGCGATATACGAAGGAATCTACCGAGAAATACGCTCGCGCATCATTAATGGGACCTATGCGTTTCAGGAGATGCTGCCAACCGAAGCCGAGCTGACCGCGGAGTTCGGATGCACTCGCAATACCGTCCGTCGCGCCTTGGGTATGCTGGCCGACGGGATGTTTGTGCAGCCCATACACGGCAAGGGCGTGCGCGTTATTTGGCTTAAGGGCGAAACCGACATGTTGGGCGCACTCGAAGAGGTTGAGTCGTTTGGCGAGTTTGCAAAGCGCAACAATGCCGTTGCATCGACGGACGTTAAGTCTTTCGAACATCTGGTTTGCACCGAGCAACTCTCTCGTCACCTGGGCTTTAAGGTGGGCGAGGAGTTGATTCGCGTAGTGCGTGTCCGAAGCCTCAACGGCAACGCGCGCCAAGTGGACCATGGCTATTTTTTGGCGTCGATCGCCAAGGGCCTGACTCCCGAGATCGCGGCAGATTCTATTTACGGCTATCTGGAGCACAAGCGCGGTGTCAAAGTGATGGCGAGCCGTCGTACGGTGAGTGTCGAGCTCGCCAACGATGAGGACTGCAGCTATCTTGACCTCGGCAAATACAACTGCGTTGCCGTCATGGAGAGTCAGTCGTACACCTCGGATGGCATCTTGTTTGAGGTGACGCACACTCGCACACACCCCGAGATCTTCCATTACCGCGTCAATTCCAAGCGATAGCCGGCTAGCTCGCAGCCTGACGAGACTCATGGCCTCAAAGAGAAAACGCCCGGTCAAACCGACGGTACATCGGCTTGACCGGGCGTTTTCTCTGCATTCGATAACTAATAATTGTTTATACAAAACTTGTCAAGTATCAAGTTGAAATTACCGTTCACCGAAGTTTTTCTACCGCTCTAGTAATACTTGTTCAAACAACTAGCCAAATAGCGTATCGTTCAAATCAGCAAAAGGGGCAAAGTCCCCGAGCCAATCTCCGAAGGCGGCGGCAAAGGGTGCCGCCACGGTGTGAAAGGGTGGATTGTAATGAAGAACGAAATGAGCAGAAGGCAGTTCCTGGGCTTTGCTGGTTCCGCGGCTGCAGTTCTTGGTCTGGGCCTCGTGGGTTGCGGTGGTTCTGCCGGCTCCGGCTCCTCCGCTTCTGGTGACGCTGCCGAGGTCTACTTCCTCCAATTCAAGCCCGAGGTCGACAAGGAGTGGAAGGAGATCGCCAAGGCCTATAAGAAGGAGAAGGGCGTCGAGGTCAAGATCGTGACCGCCGCTTCCAACACCTACGAGGAGAAGCTTAAGTCCGAGATGTCCAAGAGCTCCGCTCCGACCCTGTTCCAGGTCAACGGCCCCACCGGTCTTAAGAACTGGAAGGATTACTGCGCCGACCTGTCCGATACCAAGCTCCGCGGTGAGCTCATTGATGACTCCCTGGCTCTGCAGTCCGACGGCAAGGATGTGTGCATCGACTGGGTTCAGGAGAGCTTCGGCATTATTTACAACAAGCAGCTGCTCGAGAAGGCTGGCTACAAGGCCGAGGACATCAACTCCTTCGACAAGCTGAAGGCTTGTGCCGATGACATCCAGGCCCGCAAGGACGAGCTTGGTGTCGAGGGTGCCTTCACTTCCGCCGGCATGGACGACTCCTCCAGCTGGCGCTACACCACCCACCTTGCCAACATGCCGCTCTACTACGAGTTTGAGAAGGAGCACAACCAGGAGGACGACGAGATCAAGGGTGAGTTCCTCGACAACTACAAGCAGATCTTCGACCTGTACATCACCGACTCCACCTGCGATCCTTCGCAGCTTGCTTCCAAGACCGGCGACGACGCCACCAACGAGTTCGCAACCGGCAAGGCCGTCTTCTACCAGAACGGCTCTTGGGCCTACTCTGACCTCGTCAAGGCCGGCATGACCGACGATCAGATTGGCATGATGCCGATCTACATCGGTGTTGACGGCGAGGAGAACCAGGGCCTGTGCTCCGGCGGCGAGAACTACTGGTGCGTCAGTTCCCAGGCTTCCGAGGATGCCCAGAAGGCCACCGAGGACTTCATGTATTGGTGCGTCACCGCTGACACCCCGACCAGCATCATCGCCGACAAGATGGGTCTGACCGCTCCGTTCAAGAGCGCCAAGGAGACCACCAACGTCTTCTCGCAGCAGGCCGTTGCCATGGCCAAGGACGGCAAGAAGACCGTCGCTTGGGACTTCGTCTACATTCCCTCCGAGGAGTGGAAGAAGAACCTCAAGCAGGCTCTGATTGCCTACGCTGCCGATAACAGCAAGTGGGACGGCGTCAAGAACGCCTTCGTCGATGGCTGGAAGACCGAGAAGGCCGCTTCCGAGTAAGCAGTTGCTGCCCAAGCTATCTGATTAGCGACAGGGGGCGGGCAGACGTTGGTTTGCCCGCCCCCTGCATATTGAAAGGACCCTTTTATGGGCAAAGCACTCAAGCGCTGGTGGCCGCTCTTTATGCTGCCCACGTGCCTGGCGTTTATGATCGGGTTCGTGATCCCTTTTATCCAGGGCTTCTATCTCTCGTTCTGCCAGTTTATTATCATTAGTAACGCGCACTTTGTCGGTATCGAGAACTACGTGCGTGCGCTGTCCGATCCGCAGTTCTCCACGTCGTTCTTCTTTACCGTGGCGTTTGCCTTCCTGTCGACGGTGCTCATCAACGTGATCGCCCTGGCCATTGCGCAGGCGCTCACCCGCAAGGCGCTCAAAGGCACCAACATCTTCCGTACGATCTTCTTTATGCCTAACCTGATCGGCGGCATCGTGCTGGGCTACATTTGGCAGATTCTGATCAACTGCCTGCTCTCCAACGTGGGCGCCCAGCTCATCGCTCTTAACTCTGCTGCTGGCTTCTGGGGCCTTATCATCCTGACCCTGTGGCAGCAGGTCGGCTACATGATGATCATCTACATCGCTGGTCTGCAGTCCATTCCGTCCGACTACATCGAGGCCGCCAAGGTCGACGGCGCTACGGCATGGCAGACGTTTTGGAAGGTTAAGATCCCTAACCTGATGCCGACCATCACCATCTGCCTGTTCCTGTCCATCACCAACGGCTTTAAGCTGTTCGACCAGAACCTCGCCCTTACCGGCGGCGCCCCCGCGCACTCCACCGAGATGCTCGCCCTGAACATCTACAACACGTTCTATTCGCGTGCCGGTATCGCATGGCAGGGCATTGGTCAGGCCAAGGCGGTTATCTTCTGCATCCTGGTCGTGGCCATCTCCATGATCCAGCTTAAGGCCACGAGGTCCAAGGAGGTGCAGCAGTAATGAAACGCGATAAGGTTATCAACCGCGCGCTCTCGATTTTCTTTACGATCCTGTCGCTCGCGTGGATCTACCCCGTGTTCATGATTGCGCTTAATTCTTTTAAGAAAGCGACCGCAATCAGCACCACCACGGCATTCGATCTGCTCACGCCCGAGACGTTCAACGGCCTCGCAAACTACATGCACGCCCTTAACGAGCAGGGCTTTGCCTCGGCATTTATGTACTCGCTCATCATCACGGTCACGTCGGTCGTGCTGATCTTGGTGTGCTGCTCCATGTGCGCTTGGTACGTGGTTCGTGTCAACAACAAGATCTCGAACTTCTTCTATTACCTGTTCGTGTTCTCGATGGTCGTGCCGTTCCAGATGCTCATGTTCACGCTGTCCAATTTGGCGGACCGCATCGGCTTCAACACGCCGTTCAACATCTGCTTTATCTACCTCGGCTTTGGCGCGGGCCTGGCGGTCTTTATGTTCGCCGGTTTTGTAAAGAACATCCCGCTCGAGATCGAGGAGGCGGCCATGATTGATGGCTGCAACCCGGTCCAGGTGTTCTTTAAGATCGTCCTTCCCATCATGAAGCCCACCTATCTTTCGGTCGGCATCCTCGAGACCATGTGGGTCTGGAACGACTATCTGCTGCCCTACCTTACGCTCGACTCCACCAAGTACAAGACCATTCCTATCTTGATCCAGTACTTCCGCGGCGGCTACGGCCACGTCGAGCTCGGCCCCATGATGGCCTGCATCATGATGGTCGTTATCCCCATCGTTATCATGTACATCCTCTGTCAGAAGTACATCATCGACGGCGTGGTGGCAGGTGCCGTCAAGGGCTGATGCCGTAACTGTTTTGCAAGTTTCTGCGGCGCCCCTCAGCGCGGCGCCGCATATCGAAAGGTAGAGACATGGCCGAGATCGTTCTCAAACATGTTCAGAAGGTGTATCCCAACAACGAGTCAAAAAAGAAGGGCTTCTTTGGCAAAAAGAAGAAGACCGAGGAGAAGAAGCACAACCTCAAGGTTACCGAGGACGGTGTGCTCGCTGTAGAGGACTTCAACCTCACCGTTCACGACCAGGAGTTCGTCGTCCTCGTTGGCCCCTCTGGCTGCGGTAAGTCCACGACGATGCGCATGGTCGCCGGCCTGGAGGACATTACCTCGGGCGATGTGCTCATCGACGGCAAGCGCGTCAACGACGTGGCGCCCAAGGACCGCGACATCGCCATGGTGTTCCAGAGCTATGCTCTGTACCCCAATATGACGGTGTACGAGAACATGGCATTTACGCTCGAGCTCAAGAAGGTTCCCAAGGACGAGATCGACCGCAAGGTTCGCTCTGCTGCCGAGATTCTGGGCATTACCGAGTACCTCGACCGTAAGCCCAAGGCGCTCTCCGGCGGCCAGCGCCAGCGTGTCGCTATCGGCCGCGCCATCGTGCGTGACCCCAAGGTCTTCCTGATGGACGAGCCACTGTCCAACCTGGACGCCAAGCTTCGTAACCAGATGCGTGCCGAGCTCATTAAGCTGCGCCACGAGATCAAGGGCACGTTCATTTATGTTACTCACGACCAGACCGAGGCTATGACCCTCGGTGACCGTATCGTGGTCATGAAGGACGGCGTTGTCCAGCAGATCGCCACGCCGCAGGAGGTCTTCAACCATCCCGCGAACATCTTCGTCGCCGGCTTCATCGGCGTGCCGCAGATGAACTTCTTCGATGCCCAGCTGGTGCGCTCGGGCAACGGCTTTACCGTCAAGACCGAGGATATGAACGTGGCGCTCGCCCCCGAGACTTGCGCTCAGCTTGCCCTCAACTG
>CABSMV010000020.1 GCA_902478935.1 uncultured Collinsella sp.
GCTCAGGAGTCTCGTGGGCTCGGAGATGTGTATAAGAGACAGGGCTCGGAACGGCGCCGGGCACCTGGTGCAGGCGGCCCGAACCGCTCTCGATGGACAGAACGGAACCCAGAAGACCGCGGGTGTACTCGTGGATCGGGTTAGTGAGCAGCTCCTTGGTGGGCGCCTGCTCGATAACCTGGCCAGCGTACATAACCGTGATGTTATGGGCGACCTCGGCGACCAGAGCCAGGTCATGCGAAACGAAGATCATGGCAAAGCCGAGCTTGGCCTGAAGATCGTTGAGCAGCTTGATGACCTGCTTCTGGACGGTAACGTCCAGAGCGGTCGTGGGCTCGTCACAGATGACCAGCTTGGGGTCGCGGGTAAGGGCCATAGCGATCAGGACACGCTGACGCTGGCCGCCGGAAAGCTCGTGCGGATAGCTCTCGAGCGTGCGCTTGGGATCGAGGCCGACGAGCTCCAGGAGCTCCTCGGCGCTGCGGGTTCCGCCGCGCTTGGTGAGCTGCTTCATCTGGGCAGAGATGAGCATGGAGGGGTTGAGCGAGGACAGGGCGTCCTGATAGACCATAGCGATATCGGTACCACGCAGGCCGAACCACTCCTTCTTGCTCATCTTGAGCAGGTCACGGCCCTCCCAGAGGACCTCGCCGGAAAGGTGCTCGTCCTCATCGGTCAGGCCCATGATGGCCAGCGTGGTGATGGACTTACCGCAACCGGACTCGCCCACCAGGCCCATGGTCTGACCAGGACGGACGTCAAAGTTGACATGGTCGACAACGTTGATATCACCGTGATGCTCAAACTGAATGCAGAAGTCACGGACCGAGAGAATCGGTTCGACAGACTCGTCGGGCACATGGCGATCGTCACGCTTGAGCTCGACATCGCGCAGGGCGCCAAGGCGAGCGGAGAGGGACTGGGCCTGCTCCTTGTAGGCGCGAACGGGGTCGGAGACCAGCAGGTCGGCCTCGCGACGCTTGGAGGAATCGGTCGGATCCAGGGCGGCGGAGGGAGCAGCGGCCATGGCGTCGGTAATGCCCTCGGAGAGGATGTTGAGCGCCAGGCAGGTGATCATGATGGCCAGGCCCGGGAACAGCGCCTGCCACCAACGGCCGGCGAGCACGCCGCCGCGGGCGTCGGCGAGGATGTTGCCCCAGGTAGCGGTGGGCTCCTGAATACCAGCGCCGATGAAGGTCAGCGAGGCCTCGAAGATGATGGCGTCGGCGACCAGGGTAACGGTGAAAACCATGATCGGGGCGATGCAGTTACGCAGAACATGCTTGATCAAAATCCACGGAGCCTTGGCGCCGGAAACGATGACCGCGCGGACATAGTCCTCGCCGTACTCGGACACGATGTTGGCGCGCACGATACGGGCAATCTGCGGAGTGTACATAAAGCCAATGGCGAAGATGATCGACGGCACGGAGTTGCCCAGGATGGAGACGAAGACGGCCGCGAGGGCGATGCCCGGGATGGACATGATGATGTCCAAGATACGCATGATCGTCTCGGAGACGGCCTTGCGCGAAACCGCTGCAAGGGCGCCTACGACCGAGCCGCAGACCAGAGCCATGGCAGTGGCGCCAAAGCCGATAATCAGCGAGTAACGACCACCGTAGAGCATACGCGACAGAATGTCGCGACCCTTATCGTCGGTACCGAAAATAAATCCGTTGCCGGGAGCCTGGCGAGCCGTAAAGATCTCGACCGGGCTATAGGGGGCAAGAAGGGGCGCCAGAATCGCAGTCAGGGCGACCAGCACCAGCACGACGGCTGCAATCTTAGAAGACAGCGTCATCTTCTTCCAGCCACCGAGCTTGAGCCCCTTGGAGGCAGCCTTCTCGAGCTGCTCGGTTTGCTTCTCTCGAATCTTTACCATAATCTACACCGTCCTGATGCGCGGGTTGATGAGCAGGTAGAGCATGTCAACCACGATGTTGATGATGATGAAGGCAAGAGCAACGACGATGACGACGCCCTGAACCAGGTTCGCCTCGTTGCCCTGAACGCCCTGCAGAATCGCGGTGCCCATGCCGGGGAGGTTGAAGATAACCTCGATGACGACGGCGCCGCCCATGAGGTAACCGATCTTAAGACCGAGGGTGGTGACCGGGGTGATCAGCGCATTGCGAAGAACGTTGATACCGACGACGACCTTCTCGGGAACGCCGGCGCCGCGAGCCATACGGACATAATCCTTGTCGAGCTCCTCGACCATGGCGGTACGCACGATACGAGTCATCTGGCCCGTCAGCGGAAATGCCAAGGCGATAGCGGGCATGATCATACGTCCCAGATAGCCAACCGGATTCGTGGTGAAGTGAGGCAGAGCACCCGATGCCGGGAGCACCTTAAGGTAGGAAGAGAACAGCAGGATCAACAGAACGGCAAGCCAGAACGACGGGGTTGCCAAGCCGGCGATGGAAAAGACGCGGATCACTTGGTCCGGCCATTTGTCGCGATACAGTGCCGCGATGACGCCGAGCAAAAACGAAACGACCGCACCGATAGCAAGACCGATAAAGGTCAGCTGCATCGTGACGGGCAGGGCCGTGGAGATGCGCTTGGCAACGGAGTTGCGAGCAGCACCATAGGTGCCCATGTCGCCATGGATCAGATCGCCCATATAGCGCACGTAGCGCACGGGCCAGGGGTCGTCCAGACCATACTTCTCATGGTACTCGGCAACCGCCTCGGGCGAGGCACCGTCACCCAACGCCGTGTAGGCGGGGTCGGTCTTGGAGAACGACATAAGGAAGAACACCAGGACGGTGACGCCCAATGCCATGATCGGCAGCGCCACAAGACGCCTTCCAATCAAACGTAGCAAGTTGTTCACGTTCTCTCCCCTTTCTTTTGTCGGTAGGACCAACTGGTATATGAGTACGGATACTCATTACAAGACCCGAGCGACATCGTTGCCGCCCGGGTCTTTGTTTCAACTATGAGGATACGGTCCCAACGACCGACATCCTGCATACAGACTCAAGCGAGTCTTACGCCTTGACGGTCGCAACGCCCCTGAAGGACATGCTCGTCGTGCCGATGCCCTTGAAGCCATCGAGAGCCTCGCCGTTGGGCGCAGTGGACGGATCGTCCCAGGAAGCGGAGACGGTCTTGACGTGGACAACGGGGTACAGAACAGCGTTGTCGGCAATGATGTCGAAGCACTCGTTCCACTTCTTCTGCTGCTCGTCGCCCTCGGCGGCAAGAGCCTCGTCCATGAGACTGTGGAGCTTCTGCCACTCAGCGGACTCCTTCCACGGGCAACGGGTCTGCATCCAGACGTTGTCGCCGTACCACCAGTTGAGCAGCAGGTCGGGGTCGGCGCCGAAGCAGGAAGGATCGCCAGGGGCAAGGAGGATATCGTAGGCCTCGCCGCCGTCGATGGCAGCGTAGGTGGCCGGCGAGGTATCGGTCTGGATGGTCACATCGAAGCCGAGAGCGTCGAGGTCGTTCTTGACCTGGGCGGCCATGCCCTTAATCTGCTCGTTGTCGGTGGTGCGCAGGGTGATGGCACCCGGGGTGATGCCAGACTCCTCGATGAGCTTCTTAGCCTTCTTGGCGTCGGTCTTGTACACCGTGGAAGCCTCATGATAGTTGGTGAAGCTCTTGGGCAGGTAGCAGCTGGCAGCGGTGGCAAGGCCGGCGAAGGTGTTGCTGACCATCTTCTCGGTGTCGAGCGCATACATGACAGCCTGACGGACCTTGACGTTGTTCCAAGGCTCCTTGGCGACGTTGAACATGATGAAGCGGGTGCCGAAACCCTGAACGTTATCGATCTTGCAGCCGGCGCTCTCAAGCTGGTCGACGGCGTCAGCGGTAACGAGCTCCATAACGAGCGTGGAGCCCTCCTGCTGAGCGGTAACGCGAGCGGTGGGGTCGGTCAGGATGCTGTACTGGATCTTCTTATCCTCGGCAGCATACTCACCGTTGTACTCAGGATTGGGAACCAGGGTAATCTCGGTATCGGAGATAGAGTCGTACATCCAGGGGCCGGAGCCGATCGGCTGCTTGGCGCGATCCTCCTCGGTCTGGGTGGCCGGGGTAACGCGGACGATGGCCAGACGATCCTTGAGCAGGGAGAAGTTGGGGACCTTGGTCTTGACCGTCACGGTGCTGGCGTCCTTGGCCTCGATGGACTCGAAGGGCTGGAAGAACGGAGCATAGGTAGCGGAAGCGGCGCAAGCGGTGTAGGAGGCAACGACATCGTCAGCGGTGACCTCGGTGCCATCGGAGAACTTGGCGCCCTTGCGGATGGTGACCTCGAAAGTGGTGTCGTCCACGGACTTAGGATCGTCGGTGGCGAGCTCGTTGAAGGTGCTGTAGTCGTGGTAATCGATGCCGTAGAGGCCCTCGACGACGTGCCAGTTAGCACCCAGGCCCACAGCGGAGCCGGTGCTGGCGGGATCGAAGCTGGACGGAGCGTAAGCGGAACCAGCGGTGATCACGCCGCCGCCACGGTTGGCGGAATCGGTGGAACCGGAAGCGGAACCCTCGTCGCTAGAGCTGCCACCGCAGCCGGTGAGACCAAGCCCTGCGACAGCAGCGACGCTGCCGGTGAGGCCGAGGAACGAACGCCTGGACATACCCTTGTTGATGATGGCCATGTCTTCTCCTATCAATAGAGAATCTTACTCGGGAGCACCTAGACTTGCCCCCGCGCAACTTGCGGACGATATATACCTTACCTACCGACGAACCCAACTGAGGTGCCGCGCTCGGCGACCGATACATACATACGCTTGAACGGTATTTACTACCGTTCACCGAATTCGTTGACAAACGATTCGCCAGACAGTATGTATCGGCGAGGTGAGATATCAGTCTTCGTCAACCCGCAGGATAGCAGGGTTTTCGCTTGGGTTAGTCAAACGTTTTAGCGTTAATAAAACCCGAAACCAGCAGGCAATCATGGCGAAATAAATGGTTGAAAATCGCGCAATCATGTATATCAGTTGTTTGGCTCGTGTTTAGCTATCGGAATGGCCAGCCGCCGCCTCGGCGCGCTCGGCATTCCATGCAACGAGCGCCTCGTGGACCGCCTTGGCAACATCGGCAGGTATGCCGCGAACTTCCGCGATCTCTTGCTCGCTCGCCGCGCGCAAACGCTTCATCGAGCCAAAATGGCGCATAAGGGCACGTTTTCTGGTGGGTCCCACGCCTGGAACGTCATCGAGTACCGAAACCGTCATGGCTTTATCGCGCAACTCGCGATGGAACGTGATGGCAAAACGGTGCGATTCATCGCGAACCTGTTTAATTAGATAGAGCGAAGCAGACCCGGTCGGCAGCACGACGGGAGTCTCGTCCCAAGGCACGAAAACTTCCTCATCGGCCTTCGCCAAGCCACAAACCGGTATATCGAGCCCAAGAGCCTCAAGTTGCTTGATCGCAGCGGTCAATTGCGGCTTACCGCCATCGACAACGAGCAAATCGGGGCGCGAGCCAAAGCGCTCGTCGACCATGCGCTCGGGAGCATAGCGTCGTCCCAAAACCTCGGACATCGACACGAAGTCGTTTGCCTCGTCCAATTCGGCCTGAATTTTAAAACGACGGTACTGGCTCTTGTCGGCGCGTCCGTTGGTAAACACCACCATCGAGGCGACCGTAAAGGTTCCATGCAGCGTCGAGATATCGAAGCACTCGATACGCATCGGCGGCGCCGGCAGCGCCAGCGCGCTTTCGAGCTCCAGGAGCGCTTGATTGGTGCGGTCGTCAGCGTACCCCGTTCGCATCATGTAGCGCATGAGGGCATGGCGCGCATTTTTGGATGCCATATCGAGCAAACGGTGCTTTTCGCCACGCTGCGGCCTATGGAGATGGCAGGAACGCTCGCGCTTGCCTGCAAGCCACTCCCCCAGCGCCTCCGCATCCTCAAGCTCGACAGAGAGGTTTATCTCAGCTGGAATATCAGCCGTCTCGTCGTAATAGCGCTTAAGAAAGCCCGATTGAAGTTCCTCTTCGTCGACATCCAAACCCTTATCGAGAATAAACTCGCAGGTTCGAACCGTTCGACCCTCACGCACGACAAAGACGCAAGCGGCGGAGATGGTCTCCTCGCGATAGAAACCGATGACATCGATATCGACACTGGAGGGAAAAACGACTTGCTGACGGTCGTCCAGACCCCTGATGACCTCCAAACGACGTTTGACGCGTGCCGCGCGCTCAAAGTCGAGCGCCTCGGCGGCATCCGTCATCTCGGAGGTCAGCTCATCGACGACATCCTTGCGATGGCCCGACAAAAAGCGCTCGACACGCTTGACGTTCTTGGCATAGTCCGTAGGAGAAATCGCGCCGACACACGCACCTGGGCCGCGCCCGACATGGTAGTCGAAGCAGGGACGCCCGTTTTGCGCGCAAATCATATTGACGATGTCTTCCTCGCCCTTGTGGGACTCGACGATACGACGACAACGACGCCACTCCGCACAAGAAGCCGAGCAGATCGGGATCACCTTGCGCAGCGTGTCAATGGTCTCACGCGCCGCGCGGCTATCGGTATAGGGACCAAAATAACGCGTTCCCGGCTTATGACGCTCGCGCGTGTATTTGATAGCGGGATACAGGTCGCCCTTTGTAATGGCGATAAAGGGGTAGCTCTTGTCATCCTTGAGGTCGACGTTAAAGTACGGATGGTACTGGCCGATCAGGTTGCGCTCGAGTACAAGCGCCTCATGCTCGGTTTCGACAACGATGTAGTCAAAGCTCGCAACCAATTGCATCATGAGCGGTATTTTTTGGCGCTCATCCTGCAGCGTCACGTACTGGCGCATACGGGAACGCAGGTTTTTCGCCTTGCCAACGTAGATGACATCGCCCTTGGCATCTTTCCAAAGGTAACATCCGGGCTGCGTGGGAACGCGCGAAACCTGCTCGGCGAGTGTTGGAATGTTGTCGTGACCGGCCACACGCACCTACTTGCGACGAAGCAGCGTCGAGACCTCGGGCATCTTAAGAACGACGGCAAGGCCAAAGGTAACAGCAAGCGAGACGACACCCGCAACGCAAACATAGCCAAGAGTAATCAGAATCGAGCCGCCAAGTACCCCGACAAAGTGTTCAAGCGCCCACATGACGCCGGCGCCTGCGGCAGCCCCTAGGCCGCCGAGCAAAAGGCCAAAGAAACCGCCATGCAGGATAGATTTGACCTGAAGGCCACGCAGGCGACGACGCAGCCACCACAGCGAACAGCCGACCAAGATCACGTAGTCGACAACATACGAAAGCGCGATTGCCGGCATACCGAAGCCCAGCACAACGCCAAACAGCAGAACCGAGCCAGCCTGGCCGATGGCGGAATACAGGCAATAGCGGCTATAGGGCTTCATGTCGAGCAAGGCAGAGAAGCTCTTCTGCATCAACACGACCACGCCGTAGAGCGGCAGCGAGAGCGCCAGGTAGACAAGGTACTCGGACACCAGCGCCACGCCGGATTCATCGAACTTGCCGGCACAGTAAATCATGTTGAGCGGACGTGCGAAGACAATCAGGTACAGTGCGAACGGAATCAGGAAGAACAGCATCTGGGCGACGCCACGCGAAATGCCCGTGCGAACGCTGTCGTAATCCTTCTCCTGTGCGTCATGAGAGAGCTCGGTATAGAGCGCCGTCGAAAGCGAGGCGGCAATCAGCGCGTAGGGCAGCGTGTACCACAGGCGCGCATAGGCGATGACGGAAGGACCCGTCTCGGGCTGGACCACCAGCGCGGCAGCGTTGGTGATAGAAGTCGAGACAAACATGCACACCGTGGCGAGCAGCGTCGGGATACCGAGCGCAATCGTCTGGCGCAGCGCGGGGTCCTTAAAGTCGATATGGATATGGGGATGCACGCCGTGCTTGCCAAGCGCGGGAATCTGACATGCCATCTGAACAAAGACACCGAGGGTCGTACCGGCCGCAATCAAGATGATGCCGGCACGTTCGCCAAACTGTGCGGACACGGGCGCAAAACCCATAAAGCTCGCAATGACGATCACATTGTTGAGGACCGGGGCAAACGTCGACCAGAAGTAGTCGCGGTGTGCGTTGAGAACGCCCGAGAACACCGAGCCCAAACCATAAAAGAGAATCTGGATGGCAAAGAAACGGAACATGAACGCAGCGGTATCCATGCTGCCGCCGTCACCCGAAAGGAACGATTGCGTC
Source organism: uncultured Collinsella sp. (assembly GCA_902478935.1). Lineage (GTDB taxonomy): Bacteria > Actinomycetota > Coriobacteriia > Coriobacteriales > Coriobacteriaceae > Collinsella. The sequence continues at coordinate 8,158 of CABSMV010000020.1, forward strand.
CAGATAAAGCCCGGGGCGAACACGGTCCCCAACAACGAAATGCCACCCAGCACCAAAAGCAGAATGCCAAGCAGGTTGCCCACGTACTCGTTCGAGGCCTCGCGACCCTGCTCACGCCTCACGCCCATGTACACGGGCAAAAACGCCGTCACGAGCATGCCACCCATCACGAGTTCGTAGAGCATATTGGGCAGGTTGTTGGCGACCTGATAGGAGGACGAGAGTAGCGACATGCCGATAGCGGCCGCCATTGCCCACGTGCGGATAAAACCGGTGACGCGAGACACGATGGTCAGGATGGTCATAAGCCCGGCGGAACGACCAACCGTGGAGTAGTCCGACGAGCCCATGTCGTCAGTGTCATCTCGCGACGAAGAAGCTTCGGATGAGGGTGTCTGAGGCGCGGATTCTTTTGCAAAATGAGCTCCGCGCTTCAATTCTTCCTGCGGCATCGCTCAGTCCTCTCTCGTAATCGCGGCAACCGTCGCCCCGCAAAATGCAATTAAATCATCGGGTGCAAGCTCGAGCTGATAACCACGCTTGCCTCCCGAAATAAAAATGGTATCCCAAAGGACACATGTCTCATCAATGAGCGTCCGGTAGCGTTTTTTCATACCGACCGGGCTGCAGCCGCCGCGAACGTAGCCAGTCGCCGCAAGCAAATCCTTCACATGCATTATGGCCAAGGACTTCTCCCCCGCGGCACGCGCGGCGGACTTTAGATCGAGCTCGTCGGCAACAGGGATACAGCACACGACATAGTCGTTGGACGGTGTCACGCAGACCAAAGTCTTAAATCCTTGACCGGGCTCCTCGCCAAGCTGCTCCGAAATCGCGACCCCCAGGCCCACCGACTCATCACCATCGTCTTCGTACGTATGTAGAACATAGGAAATGCCGGCACTTTCCAGCTCGCGCATCGCATTGGTTTTTGGCGTCTTTACAGCCTTTGCCATGACATATCCTTTCTCTCGCATTCGGACGCAAGGATTAAGTATATGTCCAATTCGGCTGCATACGTCACTTCGGCACAGCAAGCGCCATCGAATCACAAGGAGTCGATGGCGCCCATAAACTGAATCGCCTATTTATTGAGCATCAAGTTGAGCCTGACGCTCCCGGTCACGCCTGAGCAACGGCGCCAAAAACTTGCCCGTATAACTCTGCGGACAGTCCGCAACCTGCTCCGGAGTGCCCGAAACCACGACGGTTCCGCCGCCGTTACCGCCCTCGGGACCCATATCGATCAGGCGGTCGGCAACCTTGATGACATCAAGGTTGTGCTCAATCACCAGCACCGTGTTGCCCGCATCGACCAAGCGCTGCAGCACATCGAGCAGCTGGCGGACGTCCTCAAAATGAAGACCGGTCGTCGGCTCGTCCAATATATAGAACGTCTTGCCCGTCTGGCGTCGATGAAGCTCCTTGGCGAGCTTCACACGCTGCGCCTCGCCGCCCGAGAGCGTCGTGGCGGGCTGGCCCAGGCTCACGTAGCCTAAGCCTACATCGTACAGCGTCTGGAGCTTGCGCTTAATCTGCGGGATATTCCCAAAGAAGGCCAGCGCCTCGGTGACGCTCATGTCGAGCACGTCCGAGATGGTCTTGCCACGGTAGGTGACCTCGAGTGTCTCGCGGTTGTAGCGTTTACCGCCGCAAACTTCGCAGGGAACGTAGATATCGGGAAGGAAGTGCATCTCGATCTTGATCTGCCCGTCGCCCTTGCACGCCTCGCAGCGCCCGCCACTCACATTAAAGGAGAAACGACCCGGCGAGTAGCCGCGCGCCTTCGACTCCGGCGTACTCGCAAACAGCGCGCGAAGATCATCCCACAGGCCGATATAGGTAGCAGGGTTGGAACGCGGCGTGCGGCCAATCGGCGACTGGTCGATATCGATAACCTTATCGATACACTCGATGCCCTCGATTTTTTTATACGGACCCACAGGGCGCGTCGAACGGTGAATAGCATTCGTAAGGGCAGGCGCAATGGTGTCGGTAACCAGGGAGCTCTTGCCCGATCCCGACACGCCGGTAACAACCGTAAGCGTACCAAACTCGATCTTGGCGGTAACGTTTTTGAGGTTGTTGGCTCGAGCGCCCGTAATTTTAAGGCAGCCGCGACCGGGCTTGCGCCGTTCATCAGGCACCCGAATCATTCGTTTGCCGGTCAGATAAGCGCCCGTCATCGACTCAGGACACGCCATGATATCAGCAGGCGTTCCCGCCGCGACTACGTGTCCGCCGTTGACACCGGCGCCGGGCCCCATGTCGATCACGTAGTCGGCGGCACGGATTGTATCCTCGTCGTGTTCGACAACGATAACGGTATTGCCGATATCGCGCAGGCGCTCGAGCGTCTTGATCAGGCGCTCGTTGTCACGCTGATGAAGACCGATCGAGGGCTCGTCCAGAATATAGAGCACGCCCATGAGACCCGCGCCGATCTGCGTTGCCAAGCGAATACGCTGTGCCTCGCCACCGGAAAGCGTCGCCGAGGCGCGATCGAGTGTCAGATAGTCGAGTCCAACATCGACCAGAAAACGCAGGCGCTCCAGAATTTCCTTGACGATACGGCCGCCGATAAACTGTTGGCGCTCGGTGAGTTCCAGGCCCTCAAAAAACTCGAGCGATTCACGGCACGACAGGCAACAAACTTCGTAAATGGACTTGCCGCCCACGGTGACGGCGAGCATCTCAGGGCGCAAACGAGCGCCGTGGCAGGTCGAGCACGGCTCCTCGCGAATGTACTTCTCCAGGCGCGCCTTGGTGTTCTCGTTCGTCGTCTCGGTATAGCGTTCGTACAGGATGTTGCGAACGCCCGAAAACTTGGTATCCCACTGGCTGCGACGTCCGTCGAGCTTTTGGTAGTCGACCGAGATCTTCGTATCGCCCAGGCCATCCAAGAATGCACGACGCACGCGAGGGGGCAAGTCCTCCCACGGCGTATCGGCGCTCACCTTAAAGTGTTTGCAGACCGCAGCAAAAATCTGCGGATAGTAGTTCGAATTGCCAAACAGGCTACCAAAGACTCCGTCGGCAATGGACTTCGAGGGGTCCTCGATCAGCGCCTCGGCATCAACGGTTTTCTTAAAGCCCAGGCCGTCGCACTCAGGACATGCGCCATAGGGAGCGTTAAACGAAAAATCACGCGGCTGAAGATCGTCAATGGAGTGTCCATGCTCCGGGCACGCCAAGGCCAACGAATACTCCAGAAGCTCGCCCTCGGTCCCCTCGGGAGCATCACGATCGGGCAGCATGTACACGTTTACATTGCCGTGAGCCAGCGCGGTCGCCTGCTCAACAGACTCGGCGATACGGCCCAGAGAGTTCTCACGGATCACGATGCGATCGACCACGACCTCGATATCGTGCTTGAACTTCTTGTCCAGATCGATCGGATCGTCGAGCGAGCGCACTTCACCGTCGACACGCACGCGGCTAAAGCCCTCGGCGCGAAGGTCCTCAAACAGTTTGGTGTACTCGCCTTTTCGCCCGCGCACCACCGGTGCCAGCACAAACGCGCGACGGCCCTCCCCCGCCGCCAAGACCTTGTCGGCAACCTGGTCGGTCGTCTGACGCTCAATGACGCGGCCGCATTCGGGACAGTGCGGAGTGCCCACACGGGCGAACAGCAGGCGCAGATAGTCATAAATCTCGGTTACGGTGCCAACCGTCGAGCGAGGGTTTTTAGACGTCGTCTTTTGGTCGATCGACACCGCCGGCGAAAGGCCGTCGATTGAATCCAAGTCGGGTTTGTCCATCTGGCCCAAGAACTGGCGCGCATAGCTCGAAAGACTCTCGACGTATCGACGCTGGCCCTCGGCATAGATAGTGTCAAATGCCAGCGAACTCTTGCCCGAGCCAGAAAGACCGGTAATGACCACGAGTTGGTCGCGCGGAATGGAAACATCGATATCACGGAGGTTGTGCTCACGAGCGCCGCGAATAACGATAGAAGAATCAGACATGGAAGCTCCTTGCCTCCTATTGCATCGAATCATACTGTCGATGAGTTTAGCGCACTCGACGCGCACAGATGTTCGTAATACAAGATTCGCAGACCTTTAGCTTTGCGTATCGGGCGCTTTGTTTCTCGAAATGCCGTGGAAAGGTTACAGTAATCTAATACTGAACTTAATTTGCTGTAACAGAGGAACGTCCATGACCGAAGATATCCCCCTTGAAATCACTTCGAGCGACATGGCCAATCTGCCCATATTCATCGCCGTCCTTATCGTGGCCGCCGTCGTCGTGCGCGTGTATTTTTCAATCAAACACAATGAAAAGCCGCCCATTGCCCGCGTCTTTTGGTGCGCGACGCTCCTCATCCCGCTCGGCGTGGTAGCTGCATGGATTACGAATCAATTGCTCGTAAATGAGGACAGTTCCCTATGGCTCCTTTCTTATTCGGCGCTCGGTGCTGCCGCCGTCATACTTCTTGTCGAACCCTTGGTTTCGGGACTTATCGACCAAACCGATCTTGCGACGGGAACGGTTGCCTGTATTTGCTGTGACATCCTTGTCATCGCCGCTGTTTCAGCGCTCTCGTTCGTTTCACTCGAAATTGCCTGTAACGAAACGTTCTATCGCATTCCCGCCAACTCATTCGGGTTTTCCGTCGGGCTGCTCGCGACGGTTCTGCTCTCCCTTTATTTGCTGGGACAGCGTCATGGAGGCGTCATGGCCCTCGCGCCCGTCGCCTGTTGCATCCTTGGCATTGCCGAGCACTTCGTCATAACGTTTAAAGGCGAGGCCATCCTGCCAAGCGATATCTTGGCCCTTGGCACCGCAATGGAAGTGAGCGAGGGATACGAGTTTACCTTTACCGCCGGAATCGTAACCTCTCTCGCCCTGCTGGAGATTTCCCTGGGGCTTCTTTCGCTTATCCGACCGAGAAAGCTCCGTACGCCCACCCATGTCTTCCCCGCAATCGCCGCTAACCTCTGCGCTTTTCTGCTAGTGACCGTTGTGGGGCTCTCGGGCTTTTCCAGCATCGACTTGGAGCAGGCGCTGAATTTTGGATTTGACCGTTGGCAGCCCATCACCACGTATGCGTCTCAGGGTTTTATCACTTCGTTCACCGAAATGGTCAACGAGTTGCCCATTGAGAAGCCCGAAGACTATACGCCCGATGAGGCGCAGAGCATCGAGCAGGAGCTCTCCGCCACCTACGACAGCACGTATGGCTCGAGCGAGCAGCGCGCGGCGGCCGTTGCCCAGTTCAATGAAATCAAGCCGACGATTGTTGCCGTCATGAACGAGAGTTTTAGCGACCTTTCGTGCTTTGAGCAGCTCCAGGCGGCCGGGTACACCGGCCCCGCATTCTACAACTCGCTTCCCGACACACTTGTTCGCGGCACCATGCTCGCTTCGGTCGCCGGTGGCGGAACGGCGAACTCCGAATTCGAATTTTTGACCGGAGCGACAACGGCCTTTGTCGGATTAGGCAAAATCCCCTATCAGCTATATCAGATGAATGGTGTCAACAGTCTGGCAAAGGACCTTAAGGAGCTTGGGTATACCGCTACCGCTATGCACCCGCAAAACCCCGTCAACTACCATCGAGATAAAATCTATCAGCAGCTGGGCTTTGGAGACTTTCTTTCGATCGGCGATTTCGAAGGTGCGCCCTGTTACCATGCCGGCGTATGCGACTACGCCACCTATGACAAGATACTCGACCTGCTGAGGACCGACGACGCTCCGCAGTTCATCTTCGATGTCACGATGCAAAACCATGGCGGATACGATGTCGGCACCGTTCCCGCCGAAGAGCTGACAAACTATTGGGTCGAGGGAGCCAGCGAGGGCGCCAATAGCGCGCTCAACACCTATCTCACCTGCATCAACGCATCCGACCGGGACCTCGAGTACTTTATCAACGAGCTCCGCAATATCGGCAGACCGGTTGTCCTTGTCTTTTTTGGCGACCATCAGCCGAGCGCCGCAACGACTCTCAACGACGAGCTGTACCCTCAGGAAGATACGGCAAGCCACGCTTTCCGTATCTATCAGTCGACATATTTCGTCTGGGCTAACTATGAAATCGCCGGCAATACCGAGCTCAACGTCTACGACACCGTCGGGGCAAACGAGATTGCAGCCATTACCCTTAATAAGATCGGCGCCCCGCTCACCGACTATCAAAAGGCTCTGCTTGCAACAAGGTCAGATGTGCCCACCATCAATGTCGCCGGCTACCTTGGTGCCGACGGGCTGCGCTACGACTTGGAATCTGAAGACAGCCCATACGCCTCGACGATCGACAAGCTGCAGCGCATGCAATACCTCGAGTTCGCCAGCAAAGTTCAGTAAGCCCGCCCATTCGCTTGGACCCATCGTATTGCAAGCACGCTCGGCCCAAATGCATCGTAAATGACTCCCGCTCGCAAACGAGGGTACAATGACGCTCGTGTCACATCACGGGGCCCCGGCCCCAACATATACAAAGGAGTCATACATGGGTTGCGAGCACGCACAGGCCGCCGGCGGACAAACGTCGCCGTCGCAATTTGAGGAGAATACGCTGTCCGAGGTCAAACGCGTCATCGTCGTGCTTTCCGGCAAGGGCGGTGTCGGCAAGTCGTTTGTCACCGGTGCCATCGCCACCGAGCTTGCCCGCCACGGTCACAAGGTCGGCGTCCTCGATGCCGACATCACCGGTCCCTCTATCCCCAAGATGTTCGGTATGAGCGGACGCCACGTCCATGCCCTTGGCAACCTTATGCTGCCCGAAATCTCCGAGCACGGCGTCAAGGTCATGAGCTCCAACCTGCTGCTCCAAAACGAGACCGATCCCGTCCTTTGGCGCGGTCCGGTCATCGCAGGCGCCATTAGGCAGTTCTGGAGCGAGACCTCGTGGGGCCCCATCGACTACCTGCTGGTCGACATGCCCCCGGGAACAGGCGACGTCGCGCTCACCGTCTTCCAGTCGCTGCCCGTCGACGGCATCGTCATCGTCACGAGCCCGCAGGATCTGGTCTCGATGATCGTCGCCAAGGCGGTCAACATGGCCGAGAAGATGAACGTCCCCATTCTGGGCATTGTCGAGAACATGAGCTATATTGAGTGTCCCGACTGCGGCAAGAAGATCGAGGTCTTTGGCAAGAGCAAGCTCCCCGAGGTCGCAGAGCGCTATAACCTCGACATCTTGGGCCAGCTTCCCATTAATCCGGCACTCGCCGAGGCCTGCGATAAGGGCGAGGTCGAGACCGCGCTGCCCGATGGCATGTTGCCCAAGGCAGTCTCTGCCGTCGAGGCCATTACCCCGCACGAGACCGACGAGGCCTAAGTGAACACGAGCGCCTTCTATGACGTCCTGGTAATCGGCGGCGGGGCTTCGGGCCTCGCCGCCGCCATTACGGCCGCACGCGCTGGCAAAAGCGCCTGCATCGTTGAGCGCGATGTCGCCTGCGGCCTTAAGCTCCTTGCGACCGGCAACGGCCGCTGCAACCTCTCCAACGAATCGATTGATCCACAGCGGTATAACCACCCCGCATTCGTCGAATCCGTCATGGGCCCCCAGCCCGAACAAGAGCTTATGGGTTTCTTCTCCTCGCTGGGCATCATGACAACCTCCGAGGAAGGCCGGCTGTACCCGCGCTCCCTTCGCGCCGAATCGGTGCGCGACGCACTTCTCAATGTTTGCGACCGCCTGGGTATCACCTTAATCTGCGGAGTCAACGTTGCCTCGGCGCACAAAGCTTCCGAAGGCTGGACACTCCAAATAGACCGTCCAGCGCGGGCACTCAAGGCAAAAAAGCACGATGACCGAAAATCGGAGCTCCGCTCGCTTCGGAAAGCGCTCGCCGATGCCCCTCGCAAGAACGTGGCCCTGCAGGCACATGCCGTTATTATCGCCACGGGCGGCGACCCCACCGGTATCGCCGATACGTTTCGCCTCCCCCTCACTTCGCTGCGCCCCATTCTCTGCCCCGTATCGGCAACGGTCGTCGGCGATTGGGCGGCACTCAAGACGTTGGATGGCCTGCGCGTCCGCGCCCGCTTGACGCTCGCTCGCAATCATAATGAGCTCTGGCACGAAGACGGTGAAGTCCTGTTTCGAACCTTCGGTATCTCGGGCGTCGCTGCCTTCAACCTCTCCCGTCGTATCCAGCGCGGCGATACGATCCTGCTCGACGTTTTCCCCGACCTCTCTAAAGACGAGTTGCTCGATATGCTTAACCGGCGCGTTGAACTGCTCGGCGGCTTTTCGCCCCGCAATCCCCGTTGGCTCGACGGTATGCTTGCCCCGCAACTCTCCCGCGTCGTCTGCGCAGCGTTCGAGCAGTGCCATCCAGGCTCCAACGATGTCATCCACCTGGTCTCGATCCTCAAGCACTTTAAGTTGCTCGTCGAAGGAACCGCCGAGGAGCGCTCGGCGCAGGTCACGCGTGGCGGCATATCTATCGAATGCGTCTCGGTACCCGATCTTTGCGTGAGCAGCGCCACGGGCGCCCCGCTTTACGTCTGCGGCGAAGCGCTCGACATCGACGCCGATTGCGGCGGCTTCAACCTTGCATGGGCTTGGCTCTCGGGCATTCGCGCTGCAAGCAGCCTGTAGCCGCGCAGTCTATAATCAAAAACGCATTCGGGCCGTCTGGGATACCGGACGGCCTCTTTCTTGCCTCTAAGGAGACCTCGATGATCGAAATCACCCAAGTCAACGCGTCGCTCGATGAAGCCGGCGATGAAAATGCCTGCCTCATTGTTGGCAAGCGAGTCGCCAAGCGCGTCCTACGTTGCAAGGACTCCGAGATTAAGTCCATCGAGCTCCACCGCAAGTCAATCGACGCTCGCAAAAAACGAGACGTCCATTTTATCCTGAGCTTTCGTGTTGAGCTGACTAGTCCCCACCTCGAACGAGAAGCGGTCGACGGCGTTTCCGAGCGTGACCGCTCGCGCGTACGCGCAATAGAAGACGATGGGTCTTCATTCCCCACCCCCGTCTCCGACGCACCTCAAGAACGCCCTGTCGTTGTCGGCGCCGGATGCGCCGGCCTTTTCGCTGCGCTTACGCTCGCCGAAGCAGGTCTTAAGCCCTTGCTCATCGAGCGCGGCGACCCGGCATTTCGCCGCTCGCATGCAATCGACCTCTTTCTAAAGGAGCGCATCCTCGACCCCGAGAGTAATATCCAGTTTGGTCTGGGCGGCGCGGGGACCTTCTCGGACGGCAAGCTCAATACAGGAACAAAAAATCCCGCCCATCGCCTTATCCTCGAAACCTTCGTCGAGGCGGGTGCGCCCCGCGATATTCTGTGGGATGCCAAGCCGCACATTGGCTCCGACATCCTTCCCACGGTTGTCACCGCTATATCCCAGCGCATCGAGCAGCTCGGAGGTGTCGTCCGTTATCGAACAAAGCTCGTCGACATTCACATCGACGCGTCTGGCGCCATTACCGGTATTGATGTCCAATCGTCCCAAGACGCCGCTTGCGAGCCAATCGAGACAAAGCACCTCATCCTCGCCTGCGGGCATTCTGCTCGCGATATTTTTGAGCTCCTTAAGGACCACAACGTGGCCCTCGCACAAAAGACCTTTGCCATGGGCGTTCGCATCGAGCATCCGCAGCGCGACATCGACCGAGCCCAATATGGAGCCTCGGCGGGACATCCAGCGCTCGGGGCGGCCCCTTACAAACTTGTTGCCCATCTTCCCAACGGCCGCAGCGTGTTCTCGTTTTGCATGTGCCCCGGCGGACAGGTTGTCGCCGCCTCTTCCGAGCAGGGCCACCTGTGCGTCAACGGTGCCAGCCTCAATGCCCGCGACGGACGCAACGCAAATGCCGCCTTGCTCGTTAACGTCACGCCTGAGGACCTTCCCAACGATGACCCGCTCGCCGGCATCGAGCTCCAGCGTGCCTGCGAGGCGGCCGCCTATCGCCTGGGCGGTTCCAACTGGAACGCACCGGCACAACTCGTCGGAGATTTCCTCGCAGGACGCGTCAGCAAGGCGCCCGGAAAGGTAAAGCCCACCTATCCGCTCGGTGTGACCTGGACGGCAATTGACGAAGCCCTGCCGCAGCATATCGTCGAGTCGCTCCGCCTGGGACTTCCCCTACTCGGAAAAAAGCTACGAGGCTACGACCGCCCCGATGCCGTTCTTACCGGCGTGGAGACTCGTTCAAGCTCACCGGTCACTGTCACCCGAGACCGAACGTGCCATGCCGTGTCGACCCCGGGCCTCTACCCTTGTGGTGAGGGAGCTGGATATGCCGGCGGCATCATGAGCGCAGCCACCGACGGCATCCGTTGTGCCGAAGCCCTGATCGCAGACCTCTAACGCACGAATTCCAGCGCGCAAAAGACACAGGCCCCGAGCTCCACAGGGAACTCGGGGCCTGTTCGCTATTTCTTAAACCGTGCACCCTGGCGTTTTCTGCCCGATGCGAACGTGGAACCTTTGCGGGCCTGCGAACGTAAGCGCTCGATCGTCTCGTCCTCAGACGCACCCTCGAGCATCGCCCGAATCTGAACGACGGCATCGCGCAGGCGCGCCGCCTCCTCAAAGTCCATGGCGGCAGAAGCGTTGCGCATATCCTCTTCCATGGTTTCGACGATCCGCACAAGTTCATCATGTGGCAGTTCCTCGAGCTGCTCGGCAAGCGTCTGCTCGGACGACACCGTCTCCGGCGCAGCGCCCTCGCCGTTTTCATCGGGCGTATAGAATGCGCCGTGGCCCAACGAATCGCCCTTCGAACGCCCCTTGGAGCCAACGGTTTTCTCCGCCTCGGCAATGAAGCTCGAGATGTCATTGATGGCCTTGCGAACCGTCTTGGGCACAATGCCGTGCTCTTCGTTATAGGCCATCTGGATCTCGCGTCGGCGCTGCGTCTCGTCGATTGCCTCTCTCATCGAATCGGTCACGACGTCCGCGTACATAATGACTTCGCCGTCGGCATTACGGGCCGCACGACCAATCGTCTGAATCAGCGAACGGCGGTTGCGCAAGAAGCCTTCCTTATCGGCATCGAGAATTGCCACCAGTGAGACCTCGGGAAGATCCAAGCCCTCGCGAAGCAGGTTGATGCCAACGAGAACATCGATCTTGCCCTCGCGCAGCGTTCGCAGGATCTCGACACGGTCCATTGTCGCCGTATCAGAATGCATGTAATTGACCTTAATGCCCGCATCAAGCAGATGGTCGGTCAGGTCCTCGGCCATGCGCTTGGTCAACGTGGTCACCAGCACGCGCTCCTTGCGGGCAACGCGCTCGCGAATCTCGTCCTCAAGATCGTCAATCTGACCGCGAACCGGACGCACGTCAATTTTTGGGTCGAGCAGACCGGTCGGACGAATAATCTGCTCAACGTCGTTCTGGCTAACCCGCAGCTCGTAATCGCCCGGCGTGGCCGAAACATAGATAAACTGGGGTATCCTTGCCTCAAACTCATCGAAACGAAGCGGGCGGTTATCGAGCGCCGAGGGCAGGCGAAAACCGTGTTCCACCAGCGTCACCTTACGCGAGCGGTCACCTTCGTGCATGCCGCGAATCTGCGGCACCGTCACATGGCTCTCATCGATGATGCAGAGCATGTCCTTAGGAAAGTAATCGATCAGGGTAAACGGCGGCTCACCCGGCTTGCGACCGTCCAGATGACGCGAGTAGTTCTCGATGCCGTTGCAAAAGCCCATCGTCTCGAGCATCTCAAGATCATAATCGGTGCGCTGCTGCAGACGCTGCGCCTCGAGCAACTTGTCGGTCGCCTTGAGCTCCGCCACGCGCTTCTCGCACTCTTCGCTGATCGATTTCAGAGCCGCCTTGACCTTCGGCTTCTCGGTCACGTAGTGCGATGCCGGCCATACGGGGATGGCCTCGTACTCACGCAGCATTTCACCGGTGACCTCATCGATCTCGGCAATCAGCTCAACCTCGTCGCCAAAGAACTCAAACCGCAACGGATGCTCGGCATAAGGCGGATACACGTCGACAACATCGCCGCGCACGCGGAAAGTGCCGCGTGCCAGGTCATAGTCATTGCGATCATATTGAATGTCGATAAGTGCATGGATAAAGTCATCACGCTCGAGCGGCACCTTCTTGTCGACGTTCGGAGCCAGACCCGCATAGTCCTCAGGAGAGCCAATGCCATAGATACACGAGACCGATGCGACAACGATCACATCGCGTCGAGAGAGCAGTGACGCGGTCGCCTGATGACGCAGCATCTCGACCTCTTCGTTAATCGAGGAGTCTTTCTCGATATATGTATCGCTTTGCGGCACATACGCCTCGGGCTGATAGTAGTCGTAATACGAGACGAAGTAGACCACAGCGTTATTGGGAAAGAACTCTTTGAGCTCGCTCGCAAGCTGAGCGGCGAGCGTTTTATTCGGAGCCATGACCAGCGTCGGCTTTCCCAGGGCCTCAATAGTCTTTGCCATCGTAAAGGTCTTGCCCGAACCAGTCACGCCCAGCAAAACCTGATAGCGGTCTCCGTCCCTCACGCCCTGCACAAGCGACTCAATGGCCTTAGGCTGGGAACCGGCAGGCTCATAGGGAGAAACGACTTCAAACGGCACCTCAGCGCCCTCAACGCCAAAGCGCTTAAGTTCACCACCAACGCGTTCTACTTCAAATTCCGCCATGGATACTCCTAACTCATACATCTGCAGTATATGCAGGCGGTGGGCTTAGTCCTATACGAACCGATCGGGATAGAGGGTCTTATAGCGAACCCAGGCATTATTGACACGAACCAGATAAGCCTGCGTCTCGGGAAAGGTGATTGCATTATGAAGCGACGTGCTCTGCTGCGCCCATCCGTCGACATTGCCCATACCGGCGTTATAGGCGGCGATGGCACTATCCGTCGACCCGTTGAAATAGGTTAGAAGATACGAGAGGTATGCGCACCCAAACTCGATATTCGTAGCCGGATCGTTAAGGTTGTCGGCCGAATACTCGCCACCGTCGACAAGGCCCTTGGCGATCATATCCTGGGCAGTCTCGGGCATCAGCTGCATCAATCCCTGAGCACCCTGATTCGATTCGGCGTTGGGATCCCAATTGGACTCCGACTTGATGACGGCACACACCAGATATGGATCAAGATTGTGCGAAATGCTCGATTGCTTTACGTACTCCTCGTAGTCAATTGGATACAAAGGCTTAAAGAAAGCGGCAGGAGCATACGAGTAGACGAGCGAAATAAGGCCGAAGACGAACACAACGGCAAGTGGCGCCACGCGATACCACGTAAAGAAACGTGTCCTAGACATCGGCCTCCTCCTTATCCACTACATCCCCGAAGCCATGGCGCACAAGCCATGCGTCCAGTTGTTCAAAGAGCGAGTTGTCGCCCGCCGCATTATCGATTACCGTCGTAGCGAGATTGCAAAGCGAAGCCTCATCAGGTTGGCATGCAGAGCGCGCATCAAAATCAAAGGGCTCCATACCACGATGAATAGCACGCGCGCGACGAACTGCTAAAGGAGCGCTGATAACCAGAATTTCATCAGCCAGGCCAAAAGCATCCTCAAAACCAGTCGGGGCAGAAACCTCGACAACCGCAAAGGGATAACGGGGAGACGAAACCGTACAGCAAACCGGATCAAGAATCCTCAGTGACAGCTGATCGATGAGAACCGGATGAACGATGCCATTGAGCCGCGCAACTGTATCAGGAGAGACGAAAGCTCGAGCAGCGAGGACATTGCGGCGAATGCCGCCCTCCCCGTCCAGAATGTCCCAACCAAATTCTTCCGCGAGGGCATTGACGATATCCGAGCCTGGCACATACAGCGATTTGGCAAGCTCATCCAGATCGATAAGCATGGCGCCATGAGATTCGAGATAGCGGCAGGCAGTCGACTTACCCGAAGCAATATTGCCCAAGACATAAACGGTAAACATCAAGTCCTCCCTAACGCCAATGCGAGTTATTATCGCGCAAATACAATAGAAGGACCCAAAATACAGCCAAACAGTAAGACAAGCTAAACGAAGGCGAGTTCTTGTATTACAGCTCTCCTTTAACGCAAAAAAGGGGGAGGCCGCGATGCCTCCCCCTTCTCAATTCCATGCGACGGCCCGGTGCCGTCCACCGGTCAGCGGCGCCCTGGCCTCCCACGGGCTGACCCCGCAGT
>CABSMV010000021.1 GCA_902478935.1 uncultured Collinsella sp.
GCGCGAAGGGGTCTGCCACGGCAAGCGGGTCGGGAGCGGCGGCGCGAGGCGTCGGCTGCTGCTGGGGCATGGCGGCGGGGCGCTGCTGCTGCGGGGCAGCAAACTGCTGCTGGCCGGCGCGCGGGGCGCTGGCGGCACGGCTTGCCGCGGAGTTGTTCTGGCCCAGGCCGTTTTGATAGGCGCGCTCTTCTTCGTACAGGCGGCCGAGCGTGGGGGCATCGACGTTCTCGGCAAAGACCGAGAACTTGCCGGCGCGCAGCTGCGGATCGATCATAAAGCGCACGAGGGGCTCGCCGACAAAGACATAGCGGCGCTTTTCGGCCTGCGCCTTCACAAACTCGCGGACCTCGCGCGAAAGCTCGGGGTAGAACGGGGCGAGCATGGGATCGTCGTCGGCGGCGATAAGGATGGTATAGAGTGCCGGCGCCGTGTTGACGCCGTTGATCACCAGAGTCTGATCCTCCATGTCGCGAGCGGCCTGCTTGGCAAGCTTCTTAAAGGAGAACGGGGCACGGGTGGCACCGAAGATGCCGGCCACGTGGTCCTCGAAGATGTTCAGGAAGTTCACGAAAGATCACTCTCCGTATAGGTTCTTTGGTATCCGAGCAAATATAGGCATATCCCAACGATTATAGAGGATAGGATTCCCGCAACCGCCGCCTTGGCGATGACCGCGGCTGCAAGGCTGGCAATTTCCATATGGTGTGCAAGACAGGACGCCGCTGCGCAGCCGATGCCGGTGACAGCGATGGCGGCGATTGCGGCAAGGTTTGAGCCCTGATCGGCACGCTTGGCATGGGCATTGAGCAGCGCAGATGACGCTGCGGCAGTTGCCGCGACCAGCACAAAGGCAGCCCAAAGGAGCGGGTCTCCCAGCGCTGCGGCAACGTTACCGAGCCCCAGCACGCCTCCGGCTGAAAGCGCGACCGTGGCTAGACGGGCAAAAAGCGCGCCCATGCCCGTTGCCGCGGCGGCGCTTGCCGGGCCGAGCCAAAATGACGCGACGCCGGCGGCGACCCCAGCTGCCAGGAAGGTATTGCCGGTCAGACAGCCAAGCGCGAGTGCGCAGGTGAGCGTGGCGCTCGCGGCAGTCTCGGTGCGACCCCAGGCGATCCACCAACCGGACATGGCGGCGGCAAAGATCACCGCGACGGGCAGCATCGACAGGATGCCCTGTGCCTGCATGGTGGCGTTGGCCATGAGCACCAAAAAGCCCACAGCCGAGATGGCCGAGCCGATCTGGGGGGCCAGGCCAGCCGCCGCTCCGATCGCGATAGCCGCAATGACCAGGCCGGGAAGCGCCGCGACCCCGGCCGTTTGCATCAGCAAAAAGCTAAAGGTGCCACACGTTAGCGCCGAGATGGCGTGCATGGTGTAGTCGCGCGCATGGCTCCAGCGCGTGCCCGCCCAGCCGAGTGCGGGGTCGACCTCGATGGCGTCGTCTTCGTAGTGCGACGGCTCGATATCGTCGAGCTCCTGCTCGTCATCCGAAAGCTCGCCAACCATTTGCTCCAAGCTGCGGCGGCCCTCGCGCACACTGCCCAGACCGGCAAGGAGCTGGTCGCAAAATGCCTCGATGCTGTTGGGGCGGTCCTGCGGCATGGGGGAGAGCGCGCTCATGAGCGCGCTCTCGGCTCCCGGGGGAAAGTGTGGTATCAGCTCGCTGGGATAGGTGGCGCCGCCGATGATGCGGTCGAGCGAGTCGGCGGGCGTGGCCGCCATAAAGGGAGCGCTGCCGCACAAGCCCTCGTAGATCACACAGGCAAGGGCAAAGACATCAGCGCGTTCGTCGACCGTGCCGGTCTCGATATCGAGCTGCTCGGGCGGCATGTAGCCGATGGTGCCGCCGCGCGAGCCGCCAAAGCCACCGGCGGACGACAGTCGCGCCATGCCAAAGTCGGTGAGCTTTACATTGCCCGAGTGGTCGATGAGCACGTTGGCGGGCTTAATGTCCAGGTGGAGTACGCCATTACTATGGGCGAAGGTGAGCGCCTGGCCCAGGGCATCGGCAATGGCCGCGGCCTCGTCAAAGGTAAGTGAGTGGCCGTCCACGCGGTGCAAAAACTCGGCCAGCGACATGCCATCGACATATTCCATAACCAGGTAGGCATAGGCTGTGTCGTGCGTAAAGTCGATGACCTGCACGATGTTGGGATGTTGAAGCATAGCGGCAGTGTGCGCCTCGCGCAGGACATCCATGATGTCGCTGGCGGGCATGCCGGCACCGTTGATAAGGGGGATGCGTTTAATGGCGACGCGGCGGCGCAGATGCGTGTCGCGGCAGATCTCGATGGAGCCAAAACCGCCGGTCGCAAGTGTCTCGAGCGGCTGGTACCGCTTGAGCAGCTCGCGAGAGCTGGTGCCCTCCAAAGGAACGTCCGGCGAGAACCGGGCGGTATGTTGCGAGAAAAGCGGCATGGCCAACCCTCGTGCGTTTAAAGTTCGTTTGCGAGTGGCGGGCGCGGAGCCGAGCCGTTCGCGGTGGCATAGATGCTGCTAGTGTAGCACGCTCGGGTGCATGGGGAGGATAGCGGGATGCGAGGCTGCCTGCCTGGCTTGGCCTTAGCGCTTTTTCTTGTTCTTCTTCTGCTTGCGCTTGGTCTCCTGGGGCTTGTCGCCCTGTTTGGCTTCGGCAGCGGCCTTTTCTGCCTTCATTTTCTTCTTCTTGGTCTCGATGCGGAGTTTTTTGTTGATACGGGCCTTGAGGAAGGGGCCAAACTGTTCGGCATCGCCACGGACGAAGGTGTCCTTGGGGATCGTCACGCCCTGGTCGGCGAACATGGCCACAAAGATGCGCTCGCCGTCGAGCACGTGGTCGAGCTTTTCAAACGGGAAGAACTGCGACTTGCCACTCTTGCCCCAAACCATCAGGCCGTCCTCGTTGGCGGCGACGCGGCGATAGCGGCCGCCCATGGACTCGTCGGCCTCAACGGCGTCGATAAAGTCGCGGGCGAGGGTGTGGTGCAGGTTTTTGCTCCACCAGGCCAAAAAGGCGCCGAACACGATCAGGACGACGCCAAACTTGATCCAGTTGCCGCCGGCCACCAGCATGCCGATGCCGATGAGCGCGGCAATTGCCGCGGCGACATACAGCGAGCCGCGACGCCTGGGCGAGGCGACCAGGCGGGCGAAGTCGGTGACCAGGTCGTTTTCG
This sequence comes from uncultured Collinsella sp., assembly GCA_902478935.1. Lineage (GTDB taxonomy): Bacteria > Actinomycetota > Coriobacteriia > Coriobacteriales > Coriobacteriaceae > Collinsella. The sequence goes on from CABSMV010000021.1 coordinate 3,155, forward strand.
TACTGGTACTCGTTGAGGTACAGGATGCCGTCGTCGGCTGCGGCCTGCTCCTCGAGCGCGACCTCGACCTGGTCGGCTGCTTCGGAGGGGACGAGGTTGCTCTCTGCGTCTGCCATGCTCTTTGGACTCCTATCGCGGCGGGCTCGCCGTACGGGTATTATGGAATGCAGTATGCCGTGCGACCGCATGGCCGCCGCGGCAACAAAACTCAGTATACCCGGGGGAGCACCCATGGAATCGTTGTACCGAAAGTATCGCCCGCTCACCTTCGACTCCGTGGTGGGCCAGCAGCATATCGTCTCGACGCTCGAGCACGCCATCACCGAGGGGCGCCTGTCCCACGCCTACCTGTTCTGCGGACCGCGCGGCACGGGCAAGACCACCATGGCGCGCATTCTGGCCAAGGCGCTGCTGTGCCGCAATGCCGAGGCGGCGCGCGCCGAGGGTGCAAGCGGCTGCATGCCCGACGGTACTTGCGAGGAGTGCGAGCTCATCGCCGAGGGCAACCACCCCGATGTCTACGAGCTCGATGCCGCAAGCCGTACTGGCGTGGACAACGTGCGCGAGGAGATCATCAACTCCGTCAACTTTGCCCCGGTGCGCGGCAAGTACAAGATTTATATCATCGACGAGGTCCACATGCTCACGACGGCGGCGTTCAACGCGCTGCTCAAGACGCTTGAGGAGCCGCCGGCACACGTGATCTTTGTGCTGTGCACCACCGACCCGCAAAAGATTCTGGAGACCATCCTCTCGCGCTGCCAGCGTTTCGATTTCCATCGCATCGGCAACGAGGATATCGAGCATCGCCTGGCATACGTGTGCGAGCAGGAGGGCTTCGATTACGACGACGAGGCACTCGCCATTGTGGCGCGCCATGCCAAGGGCGGTATGCGCGACGCGCTTTCCACGCTGGAGCAGCTGAGCGTCTTTGGCAACGGTTCTGTGCATGCGGACGACGCCCGCTCGCTTTTAGGCGAGGTTTCGGACCAGATTCTGGGCGAGTTTTCCCGCGCCATTGCCGATCGCGATGTTGCCGAGCTGTATGGGCTTATTCGCGCGCAGGTCGAGGAAGGTAACGATCTGCTGGAGCTGACGCGCGACCTGGTGGCGCACGTGCGCGACGTGTATGTTGCCTGCGTTGCCGGTGCCCGTGCCGAGTTGTTTGAGGGCGGCTCCGAGCAGGCCGAGGCGCTTGCTGCCGAGGCCGCTGCCTTTGGCGAGCATCCTGCCGACCGCCTGGCTCGTGTGCTGACAGTGCTCGACGATGCCGCACTGGAGATGAGGGGCGCGAGCGACGTGCGCCTGGTGCTCGAGATTGCCTGCACGCGTCTGGCGCGTCCCGAGGCTGATTTAACGATTGAGGCATTGGCCGAGCGCGTGGCACGCCTGGAGGCCATGGTCGCCAACGCCGCCGTGCCGGCGAGCGTGGCTGCTGCTCAGGCCGCCGCGCCTGCAGCATCCGTACCCGCTGCTGTCCAACAGCCGACGCTCATTTCGGGCGCCCGCGCTGCCGCCCCGGCGGCATCCGCTGCCCCCGCTGCTACGTCCGCGCGCCAGGGCGGTATGCCTTGGGACCGTGGTGCTGCTGTTCCGGCTGCCCAGCCTGCGCCCCGTTCTGCGTCCGTGTCAGCTTCCAAGCCTGCAGCGCCTGCACCTCAGCCTGCGCCGGCTCTGACGCCTCAGCCCGTTGCGGCCCCCGCGCCTGCCACCGCTCCGGCACCTAAGTCTCAGTCCAACAATGCCGCCCAGGTTGCTGCCGCCGGTGCTGCCGAGACGCCCGCGGTCGAGGATGCCGGAGAGCTGCAGCGCAAATGGGCCGAGGTTGTCGAGCGTGTCAAGGCACGTCAGGCTTCCTACGCAGGGCTTTTGCTCAACGCCCGCGCCACGGCCGACGACGGCTCCAAGCTCACGGTCTCGTTCCCCGCGGGTTCGACTTTTGCCATTAAGATGCTCGGTCGCGCCGATACGCAGTCGGTGGTCCTGCCGACGGTCTGCGCGGTCTTCGGTCGTCGTACCGTCGACTATGTCCTGGATGGGGGTGGCACGCCGGCTCCTCAACATGAGGAGCATTCTCCATCTGCACGGGCTGCGGCATCTGCGGACCCGCAACCCGTGTCCTCGGCGGCCCCTGTATCCTCGAGCGCCAGCGCGCCGCAGCAGCAAGCGGCGCCGGTAGCGGCATCGACCCTGTCGGCGCCTAAGCCCGCGGCGCCCAAACCGGCTGCTCCGACACCCGCGCCCAAGCCCGTCTCGCCCGCGCCCAAGTCGTCTGACCTGGGCAAAGCCCCCTGGCTACGCTCCGACAACCCCGCCGGCGCTCCTGCCACGGGTAAGCTCCCGACCGAGCCCGCACCCCGTGCGCCCGAGCGCTCGGCTGCCCCCAAGGCTCAGCCTGTCGCGCAGCCCGCGCCGTGGGAATCCGAGCAGGTGCCCTACGACGACGCTATGGTCGGCGGCTTTGCCGGCGATGCGAGCGGGGACGATCTGCCTCCGTTCGACGTGCCGGGTGCGGCGTCCGCGCCCAAGTCCGCTGCAACTGCCCCCAAAGAGGAGGACGCTCCTGCAGCTCCTTGGGAGTCCAACCCCGGTGCGGGCAGCCCCTTCGGCCATCAGGGTGCAGCCCCGAGCATCCCGCAGACCGAGGACGAGGCCAAAGACCTCATCCGCAGCGTCTTCGGTCAGGCCACCATCTTCAAACCGGTGGAGTAGCTGTACGGGCGGGTATACTGCTCAAGAAGAGATCTCTTTGCCCGGGCGCATCTGTATTTCGGACATGTGCAACGTGGTGCCGCGTATATCGCATTCGAGCAGACAGGTGCGTGACGGTCGGCCTAGGATGCTGAGGTCGATACGATACGTCGCATGGCTGTCCGTGTGCTCGACTTGCTCGGCGTTGACGGTTGCTCCGATTGTCAAGAAAGCGCCTAGTTCGGCATCGACAATCTTGGAGTCCTTTATCTTGACCTTGAACTCTTGGTAGAGGGACGGGCTGTTGTAGTAAATGGTTCGAGTTCCGTCGGTGCACTCATCGGTCGCTTCCCATTTGACGATGGGCTGGTCCGAGCTGGCTATCAGTAGTTCTGCTCCAAAGGCTATAGCATGGGTGATGATAACCAGTAATGCCCAGCCGACAAAGAGATAGAGAACCACATATGCAACGGGGTGTTTTGAGCGGATGTTTTGGAGCACGTCGGGGGCATTCATGGGGCACCTCCAAATTGCTGTCTGTGACAATCAAATTATACCCTGCCATCATGAGCGCCGCCTCGAGCAGCGGTTCGGCATTTTGTTATCTAGCTGGATGCAGAAAATGCCGGATTCCGGCTCTACAAGATTTAGCTTTCAATATTATGCAGATGCGAATTATTCAACTTTGCATAATCTTTGGGCGCGGCTTGCACTCCAGGACATGTATATCGACTGAGGGAACACGTCCGCCCCGCTTGCTTGCCCCGCGCCGTGGTACGATTTTTGAGTTTGAAAGTCCCGCCGTGCTCCGGCTGCCCTTGCAGCTTGTCGCGCGGCCGCACGTAAAGGAGCCATCATGGCCGGTATGAACATGCAGCAGATGATGAAGCAGGCTCGCAAGATGCAGGAGCAGCTTGCCGCCGCGCAGGAGAACCTCAAGTCCCAGACCGTCGACGCCTCTGCCGGCGGCGGTATGGTCAAGGTGACCGTCAACGGCGAGATGGAGCTCGTCAACCTCACCATCGACCCCGATGCCCTCGATCCCGAGGACGTCGATATGCTGCAGGACATGATCATGGCTGCCGTCAACGAGGCCGTCCGCGGCGTCAACGAGCTCGCCAACAAGCAGATGGGCGCCATCACCGGCGGCCTCAACATCCCGGGCATGCCGTTCTAAGACACGCATATATATGAGTGCGAATCACAGTCTGCAAAAACTGCTCGATGAGCTGGGCCGTCTGCCGGGCATTGGTCCCAAGTCGGCCCAGCGCATCGCCTATTACCTGCTCGAGGCCGATGCCGAGGAGGCCCGCCGCCTGGCCGAGGCCATCCTGGAGGTCAAGCAGGAGGTCCACTTTTGCAGTCGTTGCTTTAACTACGCCACGGCCGATGAGTGCTCCATCTGCCAGGACCCGATGCGCGACACCACTCGCATTTGCGTTGTGGGCGAGCCGCGCGACGTCCAGGCGATCGAGCGCACGGGCAGCTACCACGGCCTCTACCACGTATTGGGCGGTGTGATCAGCCCCATGGACAAGATTGGTCCCGAGCAGCTGCACATTCGAGAGCTGCTGGCACGCTTGGGCCACGAGGACATCCACGAGGTCATCATCGCCACCAACCCCAATATTGAGGGCGAGACCACGGCGAGCTATCTGGCCCGTACCATCAAGCCGTTGGGCGTCGAGGTGTCGCGTCTGGCAAGCGGCCTTCCCGTGGGCGGCGACTTGGAGTATGCCGACGAGCTTACGCTTGGCCGCGCCATCGAGGCCCGCCGCGCGATTTAGGTGGCGAGCCTGCTCCTGCCGTATGTTTTCCTCACAGTCGCACGGGGTAGTCATAATTTCCCCGTGCGACTGTGAGTTTGTTGTGCAACAAAGATGCTTCGTATCCGCTTATCGCATGGATGCTTCCGCTCGCATCCTTAATTTGCTCATTCGTTGCGCAACCTTTTGGGTTCGCTGATACACTCAAATATGGATTCGAATGAATGCGCCGCTCCTGAGCGGCGTGTTTTTGTTGGAGGAGAACGCATGCGGCCCGGTGGCACTCAGACAAAGCGCGGCGCCGCGGTGCGCATACGACGCCGACTGGGCTTGGCGCCGCGGGCGTACGCACTGCTATCGTGCTCGCTGGTGCTGGTCATAGCTGGCGTTTCTGCCTATGGCATGACCGTGCCGTCCATGATGCAGGCGCATGCCGCACGCGAACCGCGCGTGGGGCATGAGGTCAAAAGCGATCTGGGCACCACGACTGGATATGCTTGGGCAAGTGTGGTCGGGCATATTGTGTTTGGCACCGACGATGCGGACGGCGCCGAGGCCCCGGACAACGAAGTCACGCTTGCCAATGGCAAAACCATCGTGCTCACCAACACCAAGATCATCGATCGATTGTCCAACAATAGCGTGGCGGCAACGGTGAATAAGGTCGAGCAGCAAAAGGAGCAGGACGCCCAGCAGTCCGGAAAGCCCGGTAGCTCGGATACTTCTGGCTCCGGCTCGGATTCATCGAGTTCGGGCGGCGGCTCTGGGTCGGGTTCCTCTACCGGAGGGCCTGGAAACGGCGGCTCGACGGGCGGCAACACTGACAACGATGCAAACTCCGGCGGCCTTTCCGCTGCTGAGGAAGAGAGCATTCACAGTTGGCTTGTGACCAAGTACAACATGCTCGACGGCTATGTTTCTCGTGCCAATGACGTGGTCTCGACCTATAACTCTACGGGAGATCCCAGACCGTGCGACAGCCTGGCGAATGACATGTTTGCCATCCGTGCTGAGTTCGGTCGACAAAGGTTCTCGACCGAATCTAAGTGGTATCAGCAGTATGCCAATCTGTGGGGCTGTTACACCAACCTATGTCAATGGGTCGGCCATTACGGCGATGATGACGTCGCGCTCGGTAACTTCAACAATAACGTGGCGGCGCTTGCCCTATGATGACCGATCTTGCATCCACCACACCACAATCGCTCGGTCGCGATCCCATGGTCGGTCTGCGCCTGGCGCGTGTCGACGGGTTTGAGCCGGCCATTGCGCTCGGCCAGGACGAACTGCCTGCCTATCTGCGTCGTTTTACGATGCTGTTTGCCGACGATGCCACCATGCGCCGTGGCGGTATCGGCCGCGTGACGCGTGCCGTCAACGCCCAAGGCGAGGCCGTGGCACTCAAGCAGCTCATCTTGCCGACGCGCGATGAGTTTGACGACGATGCCGCTCACGAGGCGCTGGTCGCCAAGTTCAAGGCGGCGTTTCGCGAGGAATACGAATGCCATCGCGCCCTTTCGGGCCTTAAGGGCTTTCCCCGCCTCTATGGCTGGGGCGAGGTCGACGGTGTGCCTGCAATTGTCATGGAATGGGTCGAGGGCGAGACGCTTGCCCGCTTGCGTTCGCGACTTGCCGTGGACGATGCCGGACGCCTGTCGCCGCTTGTGGCGGCGCGTCTGGGTCGCGACCTGTTCGATCTGCTCTGCCGTATGAGCCTGGTGGGCGAGGGCTTTGTCCATCGCGATATCTCGCCCGCTAATATTATGGTGCGCACGGCGCGTCTACCGCTTGACCGGCAGCTTGCCGAGGGCACCTTTGACCTGTGCCTGACCGACTTTGGCTCGTCGCTGGCGCTTGAGCCTGCGTCGGCCGTGGCCGGTACCGGCGGCAAGGCATCCTTTACCGAGCGCTATGCCACGCTGCGTCGCGCGACGGTGGCCTACGCCCCGCCCGAGATGCTCACCGACGATATTCCCGACCTGCGCGCTTTGCGTATGTCGCCGGCGATTGACGTCTATGCCGCGGCAAGCACGGTTTACGAGCTCATTGCCGGCGTCGCGCCATACGAAGCCGCGCCGAGCACTTCGGGCACCTCGGGTTCGCGCAAAAAGACGCGCGACATCGCGAGCCCCTACCGTCTCAAGATGGACACGCGGCCCGATCCCATTGGTGCCCATGCGCCCGGTTGTGATTTGACTCAGCTGCTTCGTCGTGAGCCCGATGTGGCGCTCGCCGCGGCCGAGCAGGCCCAGCAGCTAGGGCTTGAGCCGGATTCCGAAGAGCTACGCGATGCGCTGGCGTTTGTCGATGCCCAGCTGTTCGACGTGGTGATGGCCTGTCTGTCCAGCCATCAAAAAGATCGTCCCGAGCCGGCGGCGGTCGAGGCGGCGCTCTCGGCGTTTTGTGACCACTATGCGCAAAATGTCGGTCGTTCGCTCCGCGGCGAGCCGCTCACGCCGTGCCCCATGGATGCGTCCGGCCGCGCGGTTCGTCGCACGGCGATGATTGGTGCGGCGGTCGTTTGCAGCGTGGTTTGGGCTGTGGTCGTGGTTTCGGCCGCGCTGCTGGCGTCGGGCGCCCGCGTGACGGCGACTTTGGGATCGCTCGTGTGGTCTGGGCCGCTACCGGGTATTATTGCCGCACTGGCGTTGGCACTGCCAGGCATAGCCGGCGTTGTCACGGGGGCATTTGCGCGCAATCGGCGCTCGGGGTTCCTGCAGGGTGTGCTTGCGCTTTCTGCCTGCGAGGTTCCGGTGTTGGTTGTGGCTGCATGTAGCGTATTTTCCCAACGCGCCGTGATGGGCGGCCTTGTTGCCGCTCTGGTTGCAACCTATACGCTTACGTGGTTTTTGCTTGCGATGGGCTTTGCCTTTGAACTTCCCGTTTCGGCACCGCGACGCACAAAAGCCCAGATGGCGACTCCGCTTGCCGGTGGAGCCGCAGCTGCCCGTACTTTTGGCGGACCTGTCGAAGTATCGTCCGATTCTATTTCTACGACCAAGGAGGCCTAGGTCATGGCATCTCAAGTTGAGCTCACCCCATGCGGGGCCATGTTTGACATCTTTAAGCGCGCGGCGCATCTGAGCCATATCGAGCTGTGCGGCTTGGTGCTTTCGTCCCGTCCGCTCGCCGACGGCCGCAGCCCGCAGAGCCGAGCCGCCGATCGCTCTTGGGTTTCCCGCTTTATCGTTCGCGCGCCGGTCGGCACGCTTCAGCAGCGCTACTTTGCCGAATACGGTACCTCGGCTGCGCGTATTATGTCGCAACTGGCCCTGCGCCAGCGAAATCCCATGGACTCCACGGCAGTGATCAATATGGTGTGCGGTCCTGCAGGTGAACCGATGGTACGCGCGCTCGAAGAGTGCCACCAGGACACGAATCTCTATCGCAACGCGCTCGATCGCCTGTCCCAGGCGGCAGAACTCATGCCTGCCGAGCGCGCCGAGGCCGTGCTGGTGCTGTTTGTCGCCGTCGGCTGTTCGGCGGATGTGCGGTCCTCGGTGAACTATGCCATCGACTACGCGCACGCGACCTGTGGCGGAGGCACCTCCACGCCGCGCTCGCTTGGCATGTCGATGACCGCGGGCGAACGCGAACCCGCCCCGGCGCACCCCTTGGGCTTGCTGCGCGTGCAAAACAGTTTTGTCGTGAGCGCCCCGCGCTGGATTCAGCCGAGTGAGCAGGGTGTTGAGATTGGCGCGCTGGCCACTGGTGAGGGCGATATTACCGACGTCGGCGACGATGTCTCGGCCCGCCATGCCCATATCTGGTGCGATGCTCAAAATATCTGGCACGTCGAGGACTTGTCGTCCACCAACGGAACCGTGGTGGTAAACGGGGCCACGCGCGTTTGCATTCAGGTCGAGCCCGGCCGTTCCGCCCAGCTCAATCCCGGCGACGAGCTCAAGCTCGGCGAATCCACTACCTACGCCATTCTCTTCGGTGCCCTCTAGCCGGCAGTTAGGGGCGTTCCTTTTCTGCCGGCACTTGGGGGCACTTCTCTGCGCGCCAGAGCCGGTCGCCTGGGGATGGAGAGGCCATTTTGGCCCTTGGCGGTCAGTCGGGGCGAAACTAGAAGATCTTTCCGATTCGCGGCTGTTCATGCTTGTAGAGCATCTAAAACAATAGGATGTTATTCTGGAATATGCCGGGTGCGTGAACTTGCCTGTCTTAGCCTTAAAAAGGTATAGGGGAGTTTGGCTCAGGGGTTCCGTCTTGTTCTTCAGCGCAGTATTGTGGGACAGATTTGCTGAGATTGGCGCCTTACACCGCAGAGCGCACGGAAGGCTCTCGATTTGTGTTCTGGCCCCAGAATACAGGGCCTGATACTTACCAACTGTGGCATGGATGTAACATCTGTAGAAATCAACCCTTTTGTTGTCGACCTTTGTAAGAAGAACACTGCCATCAACTCTTTGGATGACGAAACTAGGGTGCTTGAGGGGAGCCTTTACTCCCCTCTGTGAGATGACTCATGTTTTTCGCTTGTCGTTGTGAATCCTCCGTTACTGCCGATTCCGGATGAGATTCCTTATCCCTTCGTTGGGGATGGGGGACAATCGGGTCTGGATATAACACTTCATATTCTTAAGGGTGGCGATACGCATTTAGAGGAAAACACTAAATACTGCTAATAGGGGTGACGACGATGGCGTAGGGGCGACCCACGATGCTCGCATCAATACGTCGGCTACTTGGGGAATCAGGTCTAGATGCATGTATGATGATACTGTGCAGCTATTCAATTAGTCCGCGTTCCGAATGGGTGCGGGGTATGGCGGCGACGTCGTATGCTTTTGCCCTGGCGCGATACTCAGGTATTTCTGAGGCGGTTGACGAAGTTTATACGCGCTATGCCGCGCAAGGCGTCCGGAAGTTTGCACATCTACATTACGGGCTTAGGTTTCTTCAAGCGAGCAGGCTGGTTGCGTTATTATGAGCGATTTTTCTAGCCTAGGCGACAAAAGGCAAAGGATTTGGTGGGTGTAAAACGAGGTCGTTTGCGGGCGGACGCTCCAATCTATTGTGGCAATCGGGCGGTTGAAAAAGATATTTCAATCGCCCGATTGCCAGATTCGTCGGAGGAGATGTCCGATTCCGACTCTCTTGTAGGAAGAGCTTGAGACCGTATTGGCCCAAGGCAATCTTAAAGCAGTCTCATTGGCAAATCTTCGCTCCTGTTGTGTTGAGGTGTAAGGTATCAGTGATTGATGTTTTGTGGCGGGTAGATTGGGGCCTTCCTTGATTCGATGCGTTCTCTCGAGGTTCATCAGAGCAAAAGGGGCTTTCGTCTTCATTGCTATCACGGTGATTGGAACCGCTCTCTCCTATGCCATGCCATACGTGAACGGAAAATTTTTAGATTTTCTTCTCGGTAACCGCAGCGAAAGAGACGCCGCACTCTTCGCACTCCTGGTTGCGTCAATAGGAGTTTTCTCCACCCTCTTTACTTATTTTGCAGGAACACTTTCCATTCGCATAAGCACGAGACTTTCCTTTGATCTTCTCAGGGAGGCCGTCTTGCGTTTTGAAAGAGACGATTACTTGGTGAGTCGGACCATCGATCCAGCCTATACAACGCAACGGATTATTTCCGACTCCAGCGTGGTCTCATCCTTCGTTTTGGCGAATTTCATCAGTGCGCCGCTGTCCATTGTAGCTATTCCCATCGTATTGCTTATCATATGGTCAATTGATTCAACTCTCGCGGTGTTTTCCATCATTCTCCTCATCGTGTATTTCTGTGTAATTACTGGGTTGAGGAAACTTTTGTATAGGGTCACGTATGAGAAGAAAGAGGCGGACAGCGCCTTTTACGCCGCAATTGCATCGCAGCTTAATCAGATTCTCAACATTCAACTGGCATCTTCGTACGGCAAGAGCGAACAAGCGCTCGACGCTGGGTTTAAGAGCTATTTTCCCAAAGTTTTGCGCTCCGGAAAGCTATCATATTCTCTGACATCGCTCGATGGTCTTTTCGCAGCGTTGTTTCAAGCGGTGATACTTGTTGTTTCCGGAGTACGAATCATTAACGGAACTATGTCAATAGGCGAGTACACTATCATCGGTACATACTTCGCGGTTCTCTTTAAGACTTTGAAAAGTATGATGTCATTGTTCAAATCCTATCAAGATGCCAAAGCATCATGGGATAGGACGGCTATCGCGACGAGAGAAAAGGAGAGATCGGGGTGGAATCGGACCGATTTAGCTAAACTCGATGAAATAAATGACATTTCGGTATCTGATTTGGAATTCTCGGTTGCCCTTCCAGACGGATCTGTCCGAGAGGTCCTCGGCGGGTTTTCTTTCAAGTTTTCCGGTCCTGGTACATATTGCATAGTTGGGGAAAACGGAAGAGGCAAGACGTCACTTCTTTACTTGATGCTCGGGCTATACTCATCGAAAGGCAAAGTAAAATACAACGGCGTGCCAATCGAAGAATGCGACTTGGATTACATACGTGCGAGAGAGATATCGTGCTGCCCACAGTCGTGCTTCGCGCCGGACGAAACGGTGAAAGAGCTGTTAGAGTATTTCGACACGCCCTTTTCTTCCTATCACCGGGGTGTAGATGGCCTACTTTCGCTGGAAAACAGCGTGAAGGAGTTGCTCGGGAAACGTTGCTCCGCGCTTTCGGGCGGTGAGCTGCGCCGAGTGTACTTATGGTCGGCGATTTCACGCAAGTCGTCAGTTTTGGTACTCGACGAGCCCACGACTGGGTTAGACGCTGTAAGCCGCGCCGAGCTTGCGGCCTATGTTAAGCGCAACAAGCAAAGCCAGCTGATCATCGTTGTCTCTCACGATGACGAGATGGTCGGCGCGGTAGAAGGGGTAGTGGATTTAGGCAGCATGTACCAGGGTAAATGATGACAAGTGTAGTGCTACCCAACTGGCAGAGATAACAAAAAGGCGATGCAGATGCACGTAGCATTCAGGCGGTTCGGACTCGGTGCCTTCACGCCATCGCAACGCTTTCAGATATAGTTCTCGTTCTCTTACTAAAGGAAACTTTAGTCTACGTCATCTTGTCGAGACAGAGGTGAAGCGAAGTGTTGTCGCGACGTATCTTATTCCAGGTGGCTCAGTATCAGCGTGAGAATCGCACCAAAGTGTACTTACGATTCTCGTGTCCCACGGACAACATGAGCTGAGCATTGAGGTTCCACCCTTTGCTGCAACTACACGGGGTTGGACGGCAATGAATATGCCGGGCCGCATACCACGCGCAGCGGGGGTCCATGTCCCAGTATGTTGCCTACAGCAGCCTCGATGTCCACGCACACATCATCTCTGCCTTCGCGTTCAATCCATTTGCCGGAGAGTGCGAGGGTTGCCAGGCCGTAGAATTCGAGCCGAACAAATGAAATGCGGTATCAGCGCATAGGATTAAACTGACGATTGCTTTGCACTGAGAATACGCTTGGAAAGCCGCTATGGGTGGCGGCCCGGGTTAAATAGAGAAGCCCGTCCGATCACTTTCATGTGGCGAACGGTCGGGCTTCTTATTCCACTTGCCAATGCTCGGCTCATATTGGAAGAAAGCTACGCTAATGTTTGCGTGACACTCCTATTTTCTTCGAAGAAAGAGTCGGATAATGAAGAATAGAATTAAAAAAGGTGCCAGATATAACGCAAGTATAAAGGCTAATCCAACGAGACCTTGCAATAATGGCATAACTCCTCCCAGACACGAGATTTTGGTATTTGTTCCCATCTTATTCTGAATTGGACCAAATAGTTCCTAGCTACAAAACTACTCGTCAACTGGATCGCACCAATCTGCTGGCAAAACACAGCTTGATTCTTTATCGACATAGCACCAATCCGCAACAGGGCACTCGGCGATGTCGTAAAAATTGCATATATCAACTCCAAGACAACAAGGCTCAACGGGAGGATGTTCATTTGAACCAACAGGATGGATATGCTTCATAACAGCTCCTCACCTTAATCCAATTAGAGACTACGTTTGATCAATGCCACAGTGATCTACAACGCAGATGCTGCCGCCATCCATGTCATAGTCGCAGTAATCGTATGCACCACAGCCATCTGCTTTATCATAAACAGTACAGATGTCAGTAATGCCCAAGAGGCAGTCAAAAGACATCGGCTTCACGCCTGCCTCGTCGCCACTTCCTGGATTAATCGGATGAATATGCTTCACGACTACCTCCCTTTGAGTGCAGAAAAACCTCAATATTGTGTATAACAAACCAAGATGTCTAGTTCACCATATTTCTAGAATGGTTTCGGCGAATGTAGCAATAAGCTTCGCAGACGGTAATCAGAAGAACGAACACCTCCACAATGGTGACAGCAATGCGCTGAACCGCTTATTCCGATACAGTAGCTTCTCGTTGATTTTTCTCCTGCGAAGATGAGTGGCGGGAAATAAGGTCAAAAGCCATCTCGTAGCACATTTTTCTATATTCACATGATGCAGGGTGTAGACTCTTGGGTAAGTAGCCGTGCTCGTCTGCAGCCTCCCAGCTACAGCCCCCACCACAGAAAGACCGAGCCCAACAGTCCGTACAGTCAATTCTTTTTTCGACACCCTGACTCCAGTTTTCAATATACCTAGTTTCGTCAATTCCGGTGACGATGTTGCCCATTTTGAATCGCATCATCCCGACAAACCTGTGACAGGGGTATACGTCCCCTTCGGGAGTCACGGAAATAAAACGCCTGCCAGCCCCGCATCCGACAAAGGCGATCCTGTTGCTCATAATCAAATCAACTGCAGTTTTCAATGTTCTAAACAAGGGCTTTTCCCCTTGATCAATCTGTTTGAGATATTGATCCGCCAAATCTATTAGGCCCGCCCTGATTTTGTTTAATGAGTGTTCGTCGAGTTTGATATTCTCATCGAATGAGCTCACGGGCGAGAAGTAAATCCTTCTGAAGCCCATCTCTTTAAACTGAAGATAGTCTTCAACAAGGTTACAGTTATTATTTGTTAAGGTCGCTCTTGCGCCGAAGGGGAACGACTCGGAAAAACGACGAACGTTTTTGTCGATATCGGAGAAAGAGCCGCCTCCCGTCTTGTACGGGCGCGATGCATCGTGCTTGCATCCTGTACCATCGAGACTAATCAGAACAGAAAACCCGTGCTCCTTGAAAGAATTCACAGCAGTGTCATTCAAAAGCGTTCCGTTGGTCGTAATAGAATAGGTAAAGTTTCTATTGGGGTATATTCTTTTTGAATAGTCGACCGTTTTCCATATCAGCGGCTCGTTAATCATGGGTTCCCCACCAAAAAAGACGATCGCAAGCGTTTCGTTTTCCGATGAACTTGCGACGAGGTAGTCGACCGCCTTGAAGGCTATCTCGTCTGTCATCAGCAGAGGAGACGTTCCATAATCTCCTTTACCGGCAAAACAGTAACTACAACCAAGGTTGCATGCATGTGAAACGTGGAGTTCGATGGATCTAAGTTTTCGAGGCGTGTCTTTTGTTAAGAAAGTCCGCTCAGACAATCGTTGATACTCATCAATGTCGTCTTCAAGTTCTGCTATGGTCGTTTGGTCGTAGCCTTTCGCAGCAAGTGACTTTGTTAGCAACTTCGAGTTGACCGTTCTTCCCGATGCTTCAAATATGCGAAGCGCATCTTCTGATGCTTGGTCAACCTGAAAGCAATTGCGAGTGACCTCATCGAAGCAGTAACGACGATCACTTACTGAGAAAAAATGCATACGTTCCTCAATTTCATGCTGGACTGGCACTAACCTTGTTTATTGTCGCGCAGCTATAAAAAACCACCAGCGGGGATTCGGTGTGCGGCCCAATCGGACTCCCAAAAGGTTCTATTTGAGACTGGCAAGCTTTGTGTTGTTGGCACTTCGACAGCGCTCTTTATTCCAACATGGAGCCTCGCAGTTTGAGTCGACTTGCCTCTGGAAGGTCCGATCTTAACTTGATTTAGGATGAAAACAGATTACAGGCGCGCTCCTCTAGAAAGAAAGGAAACCAATCGCCGCCTTTCACCAGGAAAGTTTTCATAGCCCACCTCGAGCAAAATGAAAGATGCGAGAGCGATTGGGGAACAACGCGAATCTCCCCTTTTGGGTGGGAGCGAGCCTTCAGCCACCGGCGAACGACTCGCCCTGGTCAGAATCTGGAAGTGGTGCCGGGCCGCTTGGGCCTCCCCGGTGACTTCGTGGGGCTTACCTGCCTGACGTCGAGGAGTACATCCGCAAGATTCGTTCCCTATGCCGTTTGCTCTCACGCCCGCCTTAGTTCCAAGTCGGGCGAGCCGCCGCGCTCATGCGACCCGTGGCGGCGACACGTCGACGCCGCGCTCGCTGAGCACATCTTCGGTCGCGGGCGAGCACGAGGTCGCGCCGGCGCATCCGCTGGGACTGCTGTGCGTGCAAAACGGCTACGTGGTGAGCGTCCCGCGCTGGATTCAGCCGAGTGAGGAAGGCGTTGAGATCGGCGCGCTGGCAACGGGGGAGGGCGGCATCACCGACGACGTCTCGGCCCGCCATGCCCATATCTGGTGCGACGAGTCTGGCGCATGGTTTGTCGAGGACCTGTCGTCCACTAACGGCACCGTGGTGGTAAACGGGGCCACGAGTGTGTGTATTCAAGTAGAGCCCGGCCGCTCCGCCCAGCTCAACCCCGGCGACGAGCTCAAACTCGGCGAATCCACCACCTACGCCATCCTGCTCGGCGCCCTCTAGCCGGCAGTTAGGGACGTTCCTTTCCTGCCGGTACTTGGGGACACTCCTTGGCGCGTCAGAGCCAGTCGTCCGGGGATGGAGGGACCATTCTGGCCTTTGGCGGTCACCCGAGGTAAACCTTTACCGCCCGCCTATATTTGTCGAAATTACACTTAACGGCGGGGTACAATAAACCCGCATGCGGATTTCCGTTGCGGGCGCTTCCCATCGCCGGGGCGTGCCCGGGAGCATCCGGCATGCGGCCTTTGCGGCGCTCGGTCATGTGCAAGACGGGCGGTCGGGTCTGTGGGGCGCATCAGCTGTCCCTCGCCTCGGCATGTCTTCTCTCCACGCCACGTACCTGCTGCTGAGCCTGCCTGCCAGATGATTGGAAGCAACAGCGTAAATCCCATCACGCCAACATCCCGGCGATCGCCGGGGCCTGTATACCTATATGAGAGGAGAGGGGTATATGGCGCGTAAGTTTAAGTCTATGGACGGCAACGAGGCGGCCGCATATGTTTCGTATGCGTACACCGAGGTAGCGGGAATTTATCCCATTACGCCGTCCAGCCCGATGGCCGACCATGTCGACCAGTGGGCGGCCCAGGGTCGCAAGAACATCTTCGGCACCCCGGTCAAGGTCGTCGAGATGGAGTCCGAGGCAGGTGCAGCCGGTACCGTTCACGGTTCGCTGGGCGCCGGTGCTCTGACCACCACCTACACGGCTTCCCAGGGCCTGCTCCTGATGATCCCGAACATGTACAAGATCGCGGGCGAGCAGCTCCCGGGCGTCTTCCACGTCTCCGCGCGTTGCGTCGCTTCGCACGCCCTGAACATCTTTGGTGATCACTCCGACGTCATGGCCTGCCGCCAGACCGGTTTCGCCATGCTCGCCGAGGGCAACGTCCAGGAGGTCATGGACCTCTCGCCGGTGGCTCACCTTGCCGCCATCGAGGGCAAGACCCCGTTCCTTAACTTCTTCGACGGCTTTCGCACCAGCCACGAGATCCAGAAGGTCGCCATGTGGGACTACAAGGATCTGGCCGAGATGTGCGACATGGACGCCGTCCAGGCTTTCCGCGATCACGCGCTCAACCCTGAGCACCCGCATACCCGCGGTAGCCACGAGAACGGCGACATCTTCTTCCAGAACCGCGAGGCCTGCAACAAGGTCTACGACGAGCTTCCCGCCGTCGTCGAGGGCTACATGAAGAAGATCAACGAGAAGCTCGGCACCGATTACGGCCTGTTCAACTACTACGGCGCTCCCGATGCCGACCGCGTCGTCGTGTGCATGGGCTCCTTCTGCGACGTGCTCGAGGAAGTCATCGACTACCTCAACGCTCACGGCGAGAAGGTCGGCCTGGTCAAGGTTCGTCTGTTCCGTCCGTTCTCCATCAAGCACTTCGTCGACGTTCTCCCCGAGACCGTCCAGAAGATCGCCGTCATGGACCGTACCAAGGAGCCGGGTTCCATCGGCGAGCCGCTCTACCAGGACGTCGTCTCCGCTCTCTACGAGGCCGGCAAGACGGGCATCAAGGTCGTCGGCGGCCGTTATGGCCTGGGCAGCAAGGACACGCCTCCTGCGTCCGCGTTCGCTGTCTTCGAGGAGCTCAAGAAGGACGAGCCCAAGCGCGAGTTCACCATCGGCATTGTCGATGACGTGACCAACCTGAGCCTGCCCGAGGCCGAGGATGCGCCCAACACCGCAGCCCCCGGCACCATCGAGTGCAAGTTCTGGGGTCTGGGTGGCGACGGTACCGTCGGCGCCAACAAGAACTCGATCAAGATCATCGGCGACCACACCGACAAGTACGTCCAGGCCTACTTCCAGTACGACTCCAAGAAGACCGGCGGCGTCACCGTCTCGCACCTGCGCTTTGGTGATTCCCCGATCCGTTCGCCGTACTACGTGACCAAGGCCGACTTTGTCGCCTGCCACAACCCCAGCTACATCGTTAAGGGCTTCAAGATGGTCCGCGACGTCAAGCCGGGCGGCACCTTCCTGGTCAACTGCCAGTGGAGCGACGAGGAGTTCGCCGAGCACATGCCCGCTGTGGCCAAGCGCTACATCGCGAACAACAACGTCAACGTCTACCTGATCGACGCTATCGACCTGGCCGCCAAGGTCGGCATGGGCAAGCGCACCAACACGGTGCTCCAGTCCGCCTTCTTCGCGCTGGCCAAGGTCCTGCCCGCCGAGGACGCCCTGCAGTACATGAAGGACGCGGCTACCAAGTCCTACATGAAGAAGGGCCAGGCCATCGTCGACGCCAACCATAAGGCCATCGATGCCGGCGCTACCGCCTTCCGTAAGTTCGAGGTTCCGGCCGACTGGGCAACCGCCGAGGATGCCGCTCCCGTCGAGCTCTCCGAGGAGACCAAGTCCGCCATCGCCCAGCAGGTCAAGAACCTGCTCGAGCCCATCGATCGCATGGATGGCGACAGCCTGCCCGTTTCCGCCTTCGTCGGTTGCGCCGACGGCCAGTTTGAGCTGGGCGCCTCCGCATACGAGAAGCGCGGCGTCGCCGTGGTTGTTCCTCACTGGGACGAGACCAAGTGCATCCAGTGCAACCAGTGCGCCTATGTGTGCCCGCATGCCACCATCCGTCCGTTCGCGATGACCGAGGACGAGGCTGCCGCCGCGCCCGAGGCTACCCGCACGCTCGACGCCATGGGCCCCAAGGCCAAGGGCATGAAGTTCACCATGGCCGTGTCCCCGCTCGACTGCATGGGCTGCACCAACTGCGTCAAGGTCTGCCCCAAGGGTGCTCTCGAGATGGTTCCCACCGAGCAGGAGATGGACCAGCAGCCTGTTTGGGACTACATGGTCGAGAACGTCTCCGAGAAGAAGGAGCTTATCGCGGCCAACGTCAAGGGCAGCCAGTTTAAGCAGCCCTACCTGGAGTTCTCCGGCTCCTGCGCCGGCTGCGCCGAGACCGCCTATGCACGTCTGGTGACTCAGGTTGCCGGCGACCGCATGTTCATCTCCAACGCCACCGGCTGCTCCTCCATTTGGGGCAACCCCGCTGCCACCGCTCCTTACTGCAAGGACAAGGACGGTCACGGCCCGGCGTGGAATAACTCCCTGTTCGAGGACAATGCCGAGCACGGTCTGGGCATGGCCGTTGGCTATGAGGCCGTTCAGCACAAGCTGATCGCCGCTACCCAGGACATCATCGCTGCCGATGGTCCGTCCGATGAGCTCAAGGCCGCCGGCCAGGCTTGGATCGACTCCGTCAACGACGCCGAGGCCTCCAAGACCGCTGCCGCTGCCTACGTTGCCGAGCTCGAGAAGTGCGGTTGCGACGCTTCCAAGGCGATCCTCGCCGACAAGGCTTACCTCACCAAGAAGTCCTTCTGGATCTTCGGTGGCGACGGCTGGGCCTACGACATCGGCTTCGGTGGCCTGGAC
>CABSMV010000022.1 GCA_902478935.1 uncultured Collinsella sp.
GAGATGCTCAGGAGTCTCGTGGGCTCGGAGATGTGTATAAGAGACAGGCTATGGGATGGGCTTTTCTCGACAGCCGTCGGGGAAAGCCCATCCCCTTTTTATGCGCTACCTACGAAGACCGTCCCCAGCGACTAACCATTGGGGACGTTCCTAAATGACTAGGTATGGCTGCTGGGCCTAGACGGTTAGGTCGAGCTCGTAGAGGAAGCTTTCGCGCGGCATGGCGTGGCGGCGTTCCTTGCGGTTGGCGCGGTGCGTGGCCGTGCGCTTAAAGCCGTGCAGCTCGTAGAACTTCCACGAGCAGTTGGAATCGGTGTACAGGTGTGCGCTGGTCGCCCCGCACGAGGACAGATGCGAGATAGCGGCGTCGAGCAGAACCGTGCCAACGCCCAGGCCGTGGACATCGCGATCCACGGCAAGCAGTGTGACCTCGTTGTCATGCGGCAGCGGACTTTTCTCGAGCAGGCGGTTGTTGGTTCGGATGGTTGTGCGCACAAACGAGAGGTACTCGGCGCAAGCTTCGGGCTCCAGCTCGCGCATCTGCGACAGCAACGCGCGTTCGGTATCCATCCAATGTTCCCTGACGGCGGTGCCGGAGCTCTGTCCTGCACGCGCAAGCGCAATGCCGCGCGCCTCGCCATCTATAACTGCAACCTGCGAAAACGTCGAGGAAGAAAGGCAGTAGGCAAGGTCGCACGCGGCTTCGAGGCGGTTGTACTCATCGTTATCCGAGTTGTTGTGCCAAAGCTGCTGCAGGATCAGCGCGATGGCGTCGAAATCTTCGGTATCAAACGGTCGGTAGAGAACCCGCGAGACCATGGTGCCTCTTTCTTTTGCGGATACATATCGAGCAAAGTTCTACCACGCCGTCGGCATTCAATTATGGTGCCCTTGTGCTCCATCAACTCACCGTGCCCAGTGGCGCTCCTGCAACCTCCGCTCGCAAACTTTTTCTGCACATGCGTCCGTTGCGGGGTGCATCGATGCGCTCGATGCGCTACATTAAATCAGTATTTTCAATGCCGCTGCGCGAGCGCTGCAGATCGACGTATCACCGACTCACAGAGCACGGCGGCGTACCAGACAGGAGGACTGCATGGGATCTGATGTGAAGATCGCACGCGCGTTGATCTCGGTTACCGATAAGACGGGCGTCGTCGATTTCGCACGGACGCTGGTCGATGACTTTGGCGTCGAGATCATCTCTACGGGCGGCACGGCTCGTGCCATCGAGGATGCGGGCGTTCCCGTAACCCCCATCGAGGAGTTCACGGGCTATCCCGAGATGATGGACGGCCGCGTTAAGACCCTGCACCCCAAGGTTCACGGCGCGCTGCTGGCCCGTCGCGATTCCGAGCAGCACATGCAGGAGGCCGCTCAGCACGGCATTAAGCTGATCGACCTGGTCGTCGTCAACCTGTACGAGTTCGAGAAGACCGTCGCCAACCCCGAGGTCACCTTCGCGGATGCCATCGAGCACATCGACATCGGTGGCCCCTCCATGCTGCGCTCTGCCGCTAAGAACGCCGCGAGCGTTACCGTCATTTCCGACCCGGCCGACTATGATGCCGTCCTGGCCGAGATGCGCGAGACCGGTGGCTGCACCACGCTTTCCACCCGTCGTCGCCTGCAGGTGAAGGTCTACCAGACCACCGCCGCCTACGACACGGCCATCTCCCGTTGGCTTGCCGCCCAGGCAAGCGACGTGGCGGACACCTCTGCCAAGCTCGAGATCTCGCTGGAGAAGGTCGACGACCTGCGCTATGGCGAGAACCCGCAGCAGAAGGCTACGGTCTACCGCTTTGCCGAGGGCTGCGAGAACACCGCGAGTTCGCAGTTCCCGCTCGTGGGCTCCGAGCAGATCCAGGGCAAGCCGCTCAGCTACAACAACTATCTGGATGCCGACGCCGCCTGGAACCTGGTCCGCGAGTTCGACGAGCCGGCCTGCGTGATCCTCAAACACCAGAACCCCTGCGGCTCCGCCGTTGCCGAGGACATCACGGCCGCCTACGACCGCGCCTTCGCATGCGATCCCAAGAGCGCCTTCGGCGGCATCATCGCCTGCAACCGCGAGGTTCCCTATGAGCTGGTTGAGCATTTTGCCGACCAGAACAAGCAGTTCGTCGAGGTCATCATCGCCCCGAGCTACACTGCCGAGGCGCTCGAGCGCATGGCCAAACGCCCCAACCTGCGCGTGCTGGCCACCGGCGGCGTGGACCACGGTGCTCAGGTGGAGCTGCGCTCCATCGACGGCGGCATGCTGGTGCAGGAGGTCGACCACGTGACCGAGGATCCTGCGACCTTTACGTTCCCTACCGACCGCAAGCCCACCGACGCCGAGATGGCCGAGCTCGAGTTTGCCTGGAAGGTCTGCAAGGGCGTTAAGTCCAACGCCATCCTGGTCTCCAAGGGCAAGGCCGGCATTGGCATGGGCCCGGGTCAGCCCAACCGCGTGGATTCTGCGCTGTTGGCCTGCGAGCGTGCCGAGGACTTCTGCGAGCGCGAGGGCGTGGAGAAGGGCGGCTTTGCCTGCGCAAGCGACGCGTTCTTCCCGTTCCGCGACAACGTCGACGTGCTTGCCGCGCACGGCGTGACCTGCATCATTCAGCCCGGCGGCTCCAAGCGCGACGACGAGAGCATCCAGGCCTGCAACGAGCACAATATTGCTATGGTCTTCACCGGTGCCAGGCATTTCCGTCACTAAGTTTCGCCCCGGGACAAAATAATCTCTGCAAAAGACGGTCGCTCCGTTTGGAGGGCCGTCTTTTTGGTATAAGAGGACGGAATGACTAACACGAAAGGTACAACCATGCCCCAGATTGATGATGCCGAGCTGTTTGGCAATGCCGAGGATCAGCGTGCGTACGAGGATTTCTGCGCCAATCAGGAGGCAGTCGAGAAATTCACGCTCGACAAGCCCGCGCTTGTCTGTCGTTGGCGCATGTCCAACAAAAAGGTGCCCATGCTCAACCGTCACATCCGCGCGCTGTCCGAGCGTCTGGTGCAGGGCGAGCCACTTACCCATAACATGCTCAGTTGGGCCAAGCAGCACGTTGAGTGGTCACTTGCCGAGGGCGACTACACCGCCCGCGACGGCGTGCTCATGCTGGTGATCGACGTTAACGGCAACGCCGCCATGACGGTGGGCGAGTACGAGCCGCTGGCCGACACGTCGGCCAAGGCGCTGCGTGCCCGTTCTGCCGAGGCTCGCTCCGAAGCCGACGAGACCGGCGTGGCGCCCGAGCTGCTCGCCGCCGTCAACAACGGCGAGCTTGCCTTTGTGGCGCCGGCGGACGAGTGCCTGTGCGGCACGGCAACGCTCGTCGAGCAGCTGGCCCAGACCAAGGGCATCCCGGTCACGCGCGTAGACATTCCCGCGCAGCTCAAGGGCGCGCTGTTCCTGGTGAGCGACGAGCACGGCGTGGTTCCCGCAACCGAGACGGACGCTGCGGAGGCTGACGCCGCCACGGTCGCCTTCTTTGCCGACGGCTACGAAAAGCTCCGTGCCCGCCGCTAAATGATGTTTCTGGGACGGGGATTAAAAACTCATTTAATTCCCGTGCTCGTCGCGAGCGAGAGGCAAGCCTCTGCCACTCGCGAACAGTTCTGTCACTTTGGTGCCGCGTGAGGCGCGTATCTGCGGATCCGCGGTCATAATGGGGCAAGACAACCAAGAGGGGGGCGGAATCCATGGCGCTAATCTATATCGTTGAGGACGACGAGCCCATTCGTCGTGAGCTTATCGACATCCTTGCCCGCGCCGGGTTTGAAATCGAGGCCTGCGAATCGTTTGAGCATGTCTCGCGCGATATTCTCGCCGCCGCGCCCGACCTGGTGCTGCTCGACCTGACGCTTCCCGTCAAGGACGGCCAGCATATCTGCCACGAGGTTCGCCGCGAATCCGAGGTTCCCATCATCGTCCTCACGTCGCGCACGACCGAGATCGACGAGGTCATGGCCATGACGCTCGGCGCGGACGACTTTGTTCCCAAGCCCTACAGCGCCCGTGTGCTCGTGGCGCGCATCAATGCCTTGCTGCGTCGCACCGCGGCGGCGGGCGAGCGCAGCACGCTCGTCCACAAGGGACTGGAGCTCGATCTCGCTCGCTCCATGGTCACCAACATGCAGACCGGTACCAGTACCGAGCTCACCAAAAACGAGCTGCGTATTCTCTCGCTGCTTCTGAGCCGTGCGGGCAAGATCGTCTCGCGCTCGGCCATCATGCAGGACCTGTGGGACTCCGACGCCTTCGTGGACGACAATACGCTGACCGTCAACATCAACCGCCTGCGCACCACGCTCGAAAAAATCGGCATCAAGGGGTATTTGACGACGCACCGCGGCCAGGGCTATTCGGTCTAGGGGCCGGCTATGTCGTTCGCCAAATTCTTCAAAGATGCGCTGCTTCCCGTCGCCGTGTGGACGTGCGGCGTGCTGCTGAGCTGCTTTGTGCTGACGGTCGCCGGCGCACCCGTTTCCATCGTGGTCGTGGCGGTCGGCGTGTCC
The DNA here is from genome assembly GCA_902478935.1 of uncultured Collinsella sp. Taxonomy (GTDB): domain Bacteria; phylum Actinomycetota; class Coriobacteriia; order Coriobacteriales; family Coriobacteriaceae; genus Collinsella. The sequence continues at coordinate 4,507 of CABSMV010000022.1, forward strand.
TTTATCTTTGGCATGCTGGGCATCGTGATCGAGTACGCGCGCCGTCGTCGTTTTCTGCGCCAGCTGGAGCGTGCGGCAGAGGAGCTCGAGAGTCCCGCATGGGTGCAGGAGATGGTGCAATGTCCGACCTATGCCGAGGGCGAGCTCGAGTACGAGGTCTTGCGCCGGGTGGGCAAAGCCGCTTGTGACGAGGTTGCCGAAGGCAGGCGCCAGACCGATGACTATCGCGACTATATCGAGAGCTGGGTCCACGAGGCCAAGCTGCCTCTGGCGGCAGCCCATCTGATTTTGGAAAACCTGGACGGCAGCGAAGATGATCTGTCGCGCGTAGATGACCTCGGTCGCGAGCTTGCCCGCGTGGAGCGCTATATCGACCAGGCGCTCTACTATGCGCGCTCGGAGGTTGTGGAGCGCGATTATCTGATTCGACGTTGGAACCTCAAGGCTCTGGTGACGGGCGCAATCAAGGCCAATGCGCGCGAGCTCATCGCGGCACACGTGGCGCCGGTGTGCGAGAACCTCGACTTTGAGGTCTTTACCGACGAGAAGTGGCTCGAGTTTATTCTGGGCCAGCTCATTCAGAACAGCATTAAATATGCGCGTGAGGACGGCGCAAAGATCGTGTTTTCGGGTGCGTTGCTGGACGAGGGTCTGGCAAGCGAGCGCATCGAGCTTACCGTCGCGGACAACGGCTGCGACGTGAGCGCGGCCGACCTGCCGCGCGTGTTCGAGAAGGGCTTTACCGGCGACAACGGCCGCACCACCAAGCGCGCAACGGGCATCGGCCTCTACCTGGTGGCGCGTCTGTGCTCCAAGATGGGCATCGACGTCACCGCGGCATCGGAGCCGGGCGAAGGCTTCGTCGTAACATTCGCTTTTTCAACGAACAAGTTCCAATACTTTGAGTAACGCACACGGCAAACGGCCGCCCAAACAAAACGTGCCGCCCCAAACGGGGCGGCACGCCATCTTTTATCAGCCAACTCGTTGAAGTACGGTGACGAAGGCGCAAGGCCGGGAGGGGTTATCTAAGCCGACATCCCGCAGCCGCGAAGCGGCGAGGACGTCGGCGTGATAACCCCGCAGGCCCTGCGCCGGCGGGAAGGAACCTACTTCACGACCAAGATGTCGCAGTCCGTATTGCGTAGCAGGAACGTCGAAATCGAACCCAGCAGCGCATACTTGATCGAGGACAGGCCGCGTGCGCCGCAGAGCACCAGGTCGGGCTTGACTACGTCGAGCATCTCGTCCTTGAGCGTCTCGCGAATACGGCCAGCACGAATCATGACCTCGACCTCGGGAATGTCAGGATTGGCCTTGGCCTCCTCGAGCTGCTTGGCGATGGAGTTCTTAAATGCCTCCTCTAGGCCGTTGACCAGATCGACCGGATAGGAACCGGCGCTCTCGAGCGCCGTGGAATCGATAACGTGGCCGATTATCAGCTTGGCGCCGTTGTTCGCGGCGACCTTGATGGCACGTGCGAGCACAAAATCCTGCTGCTCAGTACCGTCGAGTGAAACAAATACCTTGGTGTAGCCCTCGTTCATGGTTTCCTCCTTGGTCTATCGCACGGGCGTGGGGCTCGTGCATCGGGCGGGCGCGGATGCGTGGCCGCCGGACACTTTATCTTGTTGCAGTTATACCCAAGGATTTGGGTTTGACCGCTCGCAATTCTGTGAACGGACGAGTTTTTTGGTAAGGGTAGGCGCAGACGCGCCCGAACGGTTGATAATGGGACATCGCCCGCACCGTCCGCAGAACAATATCGGCGGGTGTCTAACGAGGGGGTCCCTTTGGATATCATCGAGCTTCTAAAATCTGCTTTCATGGGCCTGGTCGAGGGCATCACCGAATGGCTGCCTGTTTCGTCGACCGGTCACATGATCTTGGTGGACGAGTTCGTCAAGATGAACGTGAGCGAGACGTTCTGGAATATGTTCCTGGTCGTGATTCAGCTCGGCGCCATTCTGGCCGTCTGTGTGCTGTTCTTCCATGAGCTCAATCCGTTCTCGCCCAGCAAGGGCAAGGAGGGCCGTCGCGACACCTGGGTGCTGTGGGGCAAGATTGTGCTCGGCTGCATTCCCGCCGCGGCGATCGGCCTGCCGCTCAACGACTGGATGGAGGAGCATTTCTACAATGCTCCCGTCGTGGCGCTGGCGCTCATTGTGTACGGCGTGCTGTTTATCGTGATCGAGAACTGGCGCGCGAACAAGCGCGAGGAAATGGCCGTTGCCGGTTCGTTTGGTTCGCGTGCTGTGGTGTCGGGCGGACGTCCCGCCGGTGCGCACTTTGCGGCGCCTGCCGCGGCTACCGCTGAGGATGAGGACGATGACGAGAATCTGGACTTTGGCTCCATCGCCACGCTCGAGGACCTGAGCTGGAAGACTGCGCTGGGTATCGGCTGCTTCCAGGTGCTTTCGCTGGTACCGGGCACGTCGCGCTCCGGTTCCACCATCATCGGCGGCCTGCTGCTGGGTTGCACGCGCTCGGTGGCGTCTAAGTTCACGTTCTTCCTGGCCATTCCCGTCATGTTTGGCGCGAGCGCGCTCAAGCTGGTCAAGTACTTTATTAAGGGCGGTACCTTCGGCACCAACGAGATCGCCATCCTGGGCGTGGGCTGCGTCGTCGCCTTTGTGGTTTCGCTTATCGCCATCAAGTGGCTTATGGGCTTCGTCCGCCGTCACGACTTCAAGTGCTTCGGCGTCTACCGCATCATCCTGGGCATCGTGGTGCTCGCGTACTTCTTTGTCTTGGAGCCGATGCTCGGCCTCTAACTTAGTCGACGCTGCGCGGCGGCCGGGGCGACAACTTGTCATTCAAAGGGGGCGGCATGACCAAAAGGTCTATGCCGCCCCTTTTCATGCCAATTTGTTCGCCCCGGCCACCGCTCGCTGCTGCTGCCATGACATCGGCGGTTTCGTGATTGTCAATTGATTGGTGCAGGTCAACCTGACCCCATTGCACCAAATCCGCTGGGGCGGGCCTGACGGTGGCGCACGGAGTCGTGGTGTGATTTGCGTCGGTGTCCGCGCGGCTCGGTATACTGGTACGGCTCAAACTATGGCGCTGCCCGCAGGCGCGCCGTCCGTCAGATGAGGAGTCGCCCATGACCCAGCCCCTGCCCTGGGAAAAGAACGCCGCGGTACCCGTGCCGCCCGCGCCGGAACCCGTGCCACTCGATGCATACACCGCCCCTGCTGCGCCGGAGCCCGAGCTCGTTCCGCTCGACATCTACGACGCTCCCGCGCCGGCGCCCAAGCCCGCCAAGCCGCTCGTCGACATCGACAGCCTTAATCCCGCCCAGCGCGAGGCGGTCCTGTCCACCGAGGGTCCGTTGCTGGTGCTCGCCGGCGCCGGCTCGGGCAAGACCCGCGTCTTGACCTTCCGCATCGCACATATGCTCGGCGACCTGGGTGTTAAGCCTTGGCAGGTTCTTGCCATCACGTTTACCAACAAGGCTGCGGCCGAGATGCGCGAGCGTCTGGCAGCGCTCATCCCCAGCGGCACCCGCGGCATGTGGGTGTGCACCTTCCATGCCATGTGCGTGCGCATGCTGCGCGAGGACGCCGACCTGCTGGGCTACACCGGCCAGTTCACCATCTACGATGACGATGATTCAAAGCGCATGGTGCGCGACATTATGCAGGCACTCGGCATCGAGCAAAAGCAGTTCCCCATCAACATGATCCGCAGCAAGATCAGCTCGGCCAAAAACGCCATGATCGGCCCCGAGGACATGCTCAAGTCCGCCGATAGCCCCAACGACAAAAAGGCCGCGCAGGTCTACCTGGAGCTGGAGCGCCGCCTGCGCGCCGCCAATGCGATGGACTTCGACGACCTGCTCGTGCGCGCGCTCGAGCTGCTGCGCACCCGCCCCGAGGTGCTCGATAAGTACCAAGAGCGCTTCCGCTACATTAGCGTCGACGAGTATCAGGACACCAACCACGTCCAGTACGAGATCGCCAACCTGCTGGCCGCCAAGTACCAAAACCTTATGGTCGTGGGCGACGATGACCAGTCCATTTACAGCTGGCGTGGCGCCGACATCACCAATATCCTGGACTTTGAGCAGGACTTTAAAAACTGCAAGACGGTCAAGCTCGAGCAGAACTACCGCTCTACGGGTCATATCCTGAACGCCGCCAACGCCGTGGTACGCCACAACTCGCAGCGCAAGGACAAGCGCCTGTTTACGGCCGAGGGCGATGGCGAGAAGATCCAGGCCTTCCAGGCGAGCGACGAGCGCGACGAGGGCCGCTGGATTGCCGGCGAGATCGAGAAGCTGCACGCCAAAGGTACGAGCTACGACGACATCGCCGTGTTCTACCGCACCAACGCCCAGTCGCGTATTCTCGAAGATATGTTCCTGCGCGCGGGCGTGCCCTACAAGATCGTGGGCGGCACGCGATTCTTCGACCGTGCCGAGATCCGCGACGTCATGGCCTACCTCAAGATGATCGTGAACCCGGCCGACGAGATGAGCGTCAAGCGCGTCATCAACACACCGCGCCGTGGCATCGGCTCCACCTCGATCCAAAAAATCGAGCAGCTGGCGCGCGACAACCGTTGCTCGTTCTTCCAGGCTTGCGAGATCGCGTGCGCCGAAACCGGCATGTTTAGCGCCAAGGTGCGCAACGGCCTGTCGAGCTTTGTCTCGCTGGTGCGCGAGGGCCGCCGCATGGACGGCGAGCTCAAAGACGTCGTCGAGATGATCGTCGATAAGACGGGCCTGCTGCAGGCGTTTCGCGCCGAGGGTACCATGGAGTCCGAGAGCCGAGCCGAGAACATCCAGGAATTCCTGGGCGTTGCCGCCGAATTTGAGGAGACGCACGAGGATATCGAGGGTACGCTCGAGAGCTTGGAAGAGCTGCGCGCTGCCGGTGTTGCCGATGTGCCTGTCAGCGCCGAGCCCGAGCCCGTCGTGGTGAGCGCGCCTGCGCCCGAACCGGGGCCGTTTGCCCCGGTATCCTCGTTTGAGGCGCTCGTTGGTGCGCGTGACGCCGCGGGCTCCAATCCGCTCGATAGCTTGGCCGCTCCGGCGCTGTCTCCGCAGGATGCCCTGGCCGCCGCCATCGCGGGCAACGCGTATGCCGTGCCAGCAGAGTTGCCGGCGGGTGCCGTGCATGCCGACGAGATCGAGCGCACCTACGGTCCGCTCACCTGTAAGGCGCTGCCGGCGCTCATGGAGTGGCTGGCCTTGCGCTCCGACTTGGATTCCCTGGCCGGCGAGACGCATGCCATCACCATGATGACCATCCACTCCGCCAAGGGCCTGGAGTTCCCGGCGGTGTTCGTGGCCGGCATGGAGGAGGGTATCTTCCCGCACGTGCACGACTTTGGCGGCGGCGATGACCCGGGCAAGCTCGAGGAGGAGCGTCGCCTGGCCTACGTCGCCATCACGCGCGCCCGTAAGCGCCTGTTCTTGACCTATGCGGCCACGCGTCGCACCTACGGCTCGACCTCTGCCAACCCGCGCTCGCGCTTCCTCAACGAGATTCCGTTTGAGGATATCGAGTTTAGCGGCATCGGTTCTGCCGGTTTTGAGGGCACGGGCTGGGAGAAACGCGGCGACCGTCACGGCACCTTTGGCTCGGGCATGGGCTCGGATATGTACGGCGGCAAGGTGTTTGGTTCGCATACGCGCTCGACCGGCGGTTCCGGTTCGCGCGGTGGATCGAGTTTTGACGATTTCTTTGGCGGCAGCAGCTACGGGACCGAGCGCCATCGTGGGGTCTCGCCCGACGCCGGCCGTGTTGCCTCGACCTTTGGTTCGGGTGCGCCGCGAGCCAAAAAGCCGTCATCTAAGGTGTCGCCGACAGTGGAGCGCAAGGTCGATCGCGCTAGCGCGTCGCAGGACTTTGCCGCAGGCGATACCGTGAGCCATAAGACCTTTGGCACGGGTACCGTGATCTCGGTCGCCGGAGACATGATCGAGGTTCAATTCGAAAAGACCGGCCAGACCAAAAAGCTAATGAAAGGCTTTGCTCCGATCGTCAAGCTGTCGTGATCCCGGCGGACCTGGGCGGGCGTATGGGGCAACATCGCCTGCTCGGGCAGTCCTGCGCAAGACGGAGAGCACGTTAAGTGCTCTCCTTTGCGTGCGGAACTCGCGATCGATGTTGCCCCATACGCCCGCCCAGGTCCTTGGGTAACGTTGCTTGCGAACGCCGCTCCGCTCGTCCGCTTTTTGATTTGGAGAACCGGGTGGGCTGATATGTAGATACGAGTAGGGGCTCCTCCGTTGATGAACGGGGGAGCCCCTTGTTTCGTTTTGGTTGTTGTTGTGACCTAGAGGTGGCTGATGATCAGTTCCATCTTGCCTTCGAGGTCGATGGAGCTGACGGTGCTGGGGGCCAGCAGGTGGCTTCCCTTGTGGACGGGGTCGCCGCAGATGGTGCCTTCGCCGTCGATGACTGACAGGCACATGAAAGGCCAGCGCTGGTCGAGGGTCTTGCTGCCGTCGACGCGCACGCGATCGACGGTGTAGCAGGAGTTAGACTCGAGCTCGGTCACGCCGTCCACCTCGGGCGCGGTCACCGTGCCGTCGGTCGGAGCCTGAGCATCAAAGTCGATGCATTCGAGGCTCTGCTCAATGTGCAGTGGGCGCAGCTTGCCGTCGGTGCCGGGGCGGTCGTAGTCGTACAGGCGATATGTCACGTCGCTCGACTGCTGCGTCTCCAGAATCAGCGTGCCGGTCTTGATGGCGTGAACGGTGCCGGAGTCGATCTGGAAAAAGTCTCCCTTGTGAATCGGCAGCACGTTGAGCATCTCGTCCCAACGGCCCTCTTCGATCATCTGTGCGGCCTCGGCGCGGTCGTGCGCGCGCTGGCCGACGATGATCGTGGCGCCGGGCTCGCAGTCCAGCACATACCAGCACTCGGTTTTGCCCAGGCTGCCGTTCTCGTGCTTGGCGGCGTACTCGTCGTTGGGATGAATCTGGATTGAAAGGTCGTCCTTGGCATCCAGAATCTTAATGAGCAGCGGGAACTCCTTGCCCTCGCAATTGCCAAAGAGCTCGCGGTGCTCGGCCCACAGCCACGACAGCGTGTGACCGGCATACGGGCCCTCCGCAATCTGGCAGTCACCGTTGGGATGGGCCGAGATGGCCCAGCACTCACCGATGGGACCTTCGGGAATGTCGTAACCAAATACGGTTTCGAGCTGGCGGCCGCCCCAGATCTTCTCGTGAAAGATCGGCGTCAGTTTAATCAAATCGGACATGTTCATACCCCCATTGTGTTGCGCGGGCGCTGCACAAAACAGCTCAAAGCGAGCGCCCGGATGACTACAAAAACCTATGCCAACGTTACGTTGTGCAACTCAAAGCGGTCGCCAACGTTGCGCGAGACCGAATACTCAAAGGCGGCGCCGCTGTCCAAAAAGCCAATCTGGGTGAGCTCGAGCAGGGGAGAGCCAAGTTTGGTGTCCAGACGCTCGGCTTCTTCCTCGGTTGCTGCCACGGCGCGAATGGTACGGTGGAAGCTCGAAATCTTCAGCCCACATTGCTCGCGGATGAAGTGGTAGACCGATCCGTACAGGTCCTTCTTTTTAAGGCCTGGAATCAGCTCGAGGGGCATGTAGGTGTACTCGATAACGATGGGCTTCTCATCGGCCTGACGCACGCGCACGACGTGATAGGCAAAGTCATCCTCGGCAATTCCCAGCTGGGCTGCGATGTCCGCTGGTGGATTAACGATCGAGAAATCGTAGACCACCGAGGTCACCTTCTCCCCGCGATGCTCGTACGAAAAGCCTTGGGCGCGGTCGTTCTTGCCTTGGAAAAACACCTGGCCGGGAAGCCCCGCCGCGTCCTTGACGTAGGTGCCCGATCCGCGCCGGCTGGTGATCAAGCCCTCCTCGGTAATCTGCTCAATCGCACGTTTGACGGTGATCTTAGAAACGCTATACAGCTCGCAAAACTCTACGACGGTGGGAAGCTTGTCGCCCGGTTTAAGAGCGCCATCCTCAATACTTCGACGAATATCTGCAGCTATCGCCTCGTATTTGGGAATCAAGGAACCTCCTTTCCAACTTGATTGAGAATAAAAGAAAGTATAGTCAACACCTAAGTATCTCTATTGAGTTATTGAAAAGTTCGAGGAAGATAAAATTAAAAGTCGCCCCGCTTGAAAAATTAGAGCGTTTTAAATGATAAACATCTGAGTAGTGTCGTGTTGAGAAATGATCGGTCCGAGGACGGGGCCGAACCGATATAACACCCAGCGAACCGAATCTCGTACTCTGCGCTTCCCCAGATAAAACCTGCCAAAACAAACCTGTCCTTTTTGGTAGGTTTTTGCCTTGGGAGCGGTACCATACAGGCAATGTTTAAACGAGAAAGGCGGGCTCCCATGGAACCTAAGCAGTATTACATCGGCATCGACGTCGGCGGCACCTCGGTCAAGGAGGGTCTGTTCGATGAGGACGGAAACCTGCTTGCCAAGGCTAGCGTGCCCACGCCTCCCATCGTTGACGCTGCGGGCTTTGCCGCGGTGACCGAGGCTATCGACCAGGTGGTCGCCAAGGCCCAGATTCCGCGTGCCTTTGTGTCGGGCATTGGCCTGGCCGTTCCGTGCCCCATCCCGGCATCGGGCGATGCCAAGGTCAAGGCGAACATCGCCATCAACCTGCCCGAGCTCAAGATCGCCATCCAGGAGCACTGCCCCGACGCGGTCGTTAAGTACGAGAACGACGCCAACGCTGCTGCTATGGGCGAGGCCTGGCTCGGCTCTGCCAAGGGCGTACAGAACGTGGTGATGGTCACCATTGGTACCGGCGTGGGCGGCGGCGTTATCGTTAACGGCGACGTGGTATCGGGCGTTGTGGGTGCTGGCGGCGAGATTGGCCACATGTGCCTGAACCCGGCCGAGGAGCGCACCTGCGGCTGCGGCGGCCATGGCCACCTGGAGCAGTATTCCAGCGCCACCGGCGTGGTGAGCAACTACCTTGCCGAGTGCAAGAAGGCGGGCGTCGAGCCCATCGAGCTCACCGGCCCCTCCGATTCCAAGGACGTGTTCCAGGCTTGTCGCGAGGGCGACAAGCTCGCGCTGGCCGCGGCCGATACCATGGCCGACTATCTCGGCCGCGCACTGGCGCTTATTGCCAACGTGGTTGATCCCGAGATGTTCCTCATCGGCGGCGGCGCCTCCGCCTCGGCCGATGTCTACCTCGACAAGGTTCGCGAGCACTTTAAGCAGTACGCGCTTTCCGCCTCGCGCGAGACGCCCATTAAGGTCGCTTCGCTCGGAAACGACGCCGGCATCATCGGTGCCGCCTACGTAGCCCTGCGCGCTGCCGGTAAATAGCTGGTGCAAGGGGGACAGGTTACATTGCACCAACATGGTGCAAAAGGGACAGCCTTGGCCCCCGTGCCTGCGCCCCAAAATATGCCGCGGCCCTTCCGTCTGCGAAGGCTCGGCATCGGCGTGCTACCATAGCTACGTCCAAGTACACATATCAAGTGGAGGATATCCATGGCAAACGTTCTTGTCTTTGGTCACCAGAACCCCGATAACGACGCCATCATGAGCGCCGTCGTCCTGTCCCAGCTGCTCAACCAGGTTGAGTATGCCGGCAACACCTACGAGGCCTGCGCCCTTGGTCAGCTTCCGGCCGAGTCCGCCAAGCTGCTCGCCGACGCCGGCATCGCCGAGCCCCGCGTGATCGAGTCCGTCGAGGCTGGTCAGCTCGTCGTCCTCACCGACCACAACGAGTCTGCCCAGTCCGTCGCCGGCCTTAAGGACGCCACGGTCTTTGGCGTTGTCGATCATCACCGCATCGGCGACTTCGAGACCGCCGGCCCGCTGCACTACATCTGCCTGCCCTGGGGCTCCAGCTGCACCATCGTCACCAAGCTCGCCGGCGTGCTCGGCGTTGAGCTTTCCGACGTCCAGGCCAAGCTGCTGCTCTCGGCCATGATGACCGACACGCTCATGCTCAAGAGCCCCACCACCACCGATGTCGACCGCGCCGTCGCCGCCAAGCTCGGCGAGCAGGTGGGCGTCGACCCGGTCAAGTTTGGCATGGAGGTCTTCCTCACCCGTCCGTCTGGCTCCTTCACCGCAGCCGAGATGGTCGGCAACGACATCAAGATGTTCGAGCCTGCCGGCAAGAAGCTGCTCATCGGCCAGTACGAGACCGTCGACAAGAGCCGCGCGCTCGGCATGATCGACGAGATTCGCGAGGCCATGCGCGCCTACGCCGCCGAGAAGGGTGCCGACGGCATCGTCCTGTGCATCACCGACATCATGGAGGAGGGCTCGCAGGTCCTGCTCGAGGGCGAGACCGAGGCTGCTCAGAAGGGCCTGGGCATTGCCGACGAGCACGACGGCGTCTGGATGCCGGGCGTCCTCTCCCGTAAGAAGCAGGTCGCTGCCCCCATCATGGCCGCCTGCTAGGTTTAGTTGACCAAACGCCACGACCGGATCGCGGAAGCCCCGCGCTCCGGTCGTTTTTTTGTGCACGGCGCCGCGTCGTCTCTTGGATAGGCGCGCCCGTGCCGTTGAGCAAATAATGTTCAACCTGTGGTTCCGCTTTTCGGCCACGCCTGCGTGCCTGTCGTGCAGGGTAGGCTAGATGCAAGCGTAATACGTTAGAGCGCGGCACCGCCACTTGGGCGGGCCGTGCTTTTTTAAGACGGGAGCTTTCCCGTGAAAGGAGCCGCCCATGGCAGCACCCGAGCAGCTGTTTAACGTTCGTGAGCGCAAGCGTTTTGAGCGCCACGACATTTGGGAGCGCATCACCGAGAACGGCACGATTTCCGCCGCCGTCATGGTCTTCGCCGCCATCGCCGCCGTCATTTGCGCCAACACCGATGCCTACGAGGCCATCCATCACTTTTTGGAGACCCCGCTGTATGTGGGTCTGGGCAACCTTACGGCCGGTCTCACCGTTGAGCTTTTCGTCAACGACTTCCTCATGGCGATCTTCTTTTTGTTGGTGGGCATTGAGCTTAAGTACGAGATGACGGTCGGCGAGCTCAAAAACCCGCGCCAGGCTATGCTTCCCATGCTGGCGGCCGTGGGCGGCGTCGTCGTTCCCGCCTGCATCTATCTGATCTTTAACCATGCCGGCGCGCACAACGGCTGGGCCATTCCCATGGCAACCGATATTGCCTTTGCGCTGGGCGTGCTGTCGCTTTTGGGTAATCGCGTGCCCAACGGCGTGCGTGTGTTCTTCTCGACGCTCGCCATCGCCGACGACCTCATTTCCATCGCCGCCATCGCCATCTTCTACGGTCAGAGCCCCAATCCGTTTTGGTTGGGCGCCGCCGCGCTTGTGACCTGCGCGCTCGTGTGGCTCAACAAGACGCAGCATTACCGCCTTGCCCCGTACTCGGTGCTGGGCCTGCTGCTGTGGTTCTGCATGTTCAAGAGCGGCGTGCATGCTACGCTCGCCGGCGTCATCTTGGCCTTTACCATCCCGGCCAAGTGCGGTGTCAAGCTCGATAGCCTCACCGATTGGTTGGGCGAGTGCCTGCCGCTGCTCGATGACCGCTACGATGACGAGGCACACATCCTGGGCCAGCATGACTTTACCGTCTCGACTACCAAGGTCGAGCGCGTCATGCACCGCGTGACCCCGCCGCTCATTCGCATGGAGCGTCTGATCTCCACGCCGGTCAACTTTGTGATCCTGCCGATCTTTGCGTTCGTCAACGCACAGGTTCGCCTAGTGGGCGTGGACATGAGCACGCTGCTCACCGACCCGGTGACGCTCGGCGTGTACTTTGGCATGCTGCTGGGCAAGCCGATCGGTATCTTTGGCATGACGTTTGCCCTGGTTAAGCTTAGGGCCTGCGAGCTGCCGCGCAATGTCAACTGGCACATGATTGCCGGTGTGGGCATTCTGGGCGGCATCGGCTTTACCATGTCGATTCTCATCAGCGGCCTCGCCTTCCCGACGGCCCAGTTTGAGGTTCTGGCCGCCAAGGCCGCTATTCTCGCCGGCTCTGTCACCGCGGCCGTGCTCGGCATGATCTACATGAGCGTGGTCTGCAAACACCCCGCGCCCAAGAACGAGTAGGCGCGTAGAAACAGACGCCAGAGCCTGCTCGAGCGCGTGTAAAACGCGGTTTTGAGTGGTACTTGCCACCTGCCGGACACCCCAGTGGCCAAAAAACGCCGTTTGTGAGTACTGTCACAAACGGCGTTTCATTTTAGGCGCGAAAAATAATGTACAAATCTATTCTGTCTGTGCATTAACGATTGCGTGGCTGGACGAAAAATGCCGATGCATCCTTCCAAAACCGGACACAAAAGGCCAAGACTGGCCTTTTTAATTCAAAATCGCTGTTACTAAAAAAGTAACAGTACTCATATTTGCTATTTTTTGACCACAGGCCCCAATGACTAGGTTTATTCCACGGTGCCGTAGATGGCGCCCCAGCCGTGGGCGGCCAAGGCGGAGTTGAGCTGGTCGCAAAGTGACTGGCGGTCGTAATAGCCGGGCGGTAGCAGGTTCACGATTTCCATGAGATCGGGCGCCAGGTCCAAGATTTCGGCCTGTACGATCAGATCCAGGCGGTCGATGGCGTGGCGGTCGTAAAACAGTCCGTCGACCAGGCGCTGAAGGTCGCCGAATTCCTCGGCCTGGAACGATCCGTACTCCATAGTGCCTCCTTGGGCGCTTCATGCCGGCATGCGCGGCGATTCGTAATTCATTGCGATGGACTTAATCTATCACGGCTTCATAACGTTGCGACGGTGGCGGTCTATACTTAGAAGAATTGCAACGTACCGCTTCGTGAAAGGTCGCACCCATGCAGACGATCTACCAGAAGATGGAAACCACCGAACTCGATGCCGCCATCGAGGCGCTCAAGGCCGAGGTCGCCGAGGTCAAGGCCAAGGGCCTGGCGCTCGACATGGCCCGCGGCAAGCCGTCGCCCTCCCAGGTGGACATCTCTCGACCCATGCTCGATATCCTCAATGCCGATGCCGAACTGCACGACGGCAACGTCGACTGTTCCAATTACGGCTGCTTTGAGGGCATTCCCTCGGCACGCAAGCTAGCGGGGGAGTTCCTGGGTTGCCCCGCCGAGCAGACGCTCGTGCTGGGTTCGTCGAGTTTGCTGATCGAGCACGATATCGCCGGTATGTTCTGGCGTTGCGGCTCATGTGGTAGCGACCCTTGGGAGGCTTACGAGGCCGCGCACGACGGCAAGAAGGTCAAGTTCCTGTGCCCGGTTCCCGGCTACGACCGCCACTTTGGCATCACCGCCGATCTGGGTATCGAGAACGTCCCCGTCGCGATGACCGACAACGGCCCCGACATGGACGAGGTCGAGCGCCTCGTCGCCGCCGACGATTCCATCAAGGGCATCTGGTGCGTACCCAAGTATTCCAACCCCACGGGCATCACCTTTAGCGAGGACACTGTGCGCCGCCTGATTGAGATGCCCACGGCCGCACCCGATTTCCGCATCTTCTGGGACAACGCCTACTGCGTGCACGACCTGTACGACGAGACCGACGAGCTCGCCAACATCTTCGACCTCGCTCGCGCGGCGGGCACCGAGGATCGCGTGGTGGCCTTCGCCTCGACGTCCAAGATCACCTTCCCGGGCGCCGGTATCGGCTTTATCGGTGCGAGCCCCGCGGTCATCGCCGAGTTCTCCAAGCGCCTGAAGGCAGGCCTTATCAGCGCCGACAAGCTCAACCAGCTGCGCCACGTGCGTTTCCTTCCCACCATCGAGGCGGTCAGGGAGCACATGAAAAAGCACGCCGAGTTCTTGCGCCCGCGCTTTGAGGCCGTTGAGCGCAAGCTCACCGAGGGCCTGGGCGATACGGGTTGCGCCACTTGGACGCATCCCCGCGGCGGCTACTTTGTGAGCTTTGATGGTCCCGAGGGCTCGGCCCAAAAGGTCGCTGCGCTTTGTGCTGACCTGGGCGTCAAGCTCACGCCGGCCGGTGCTACCTGGCCCTATGGCAAGGATCCGCGCGATACCAACATCCGCATCGCGCCGAGCTATCCCACGGTCGAGGACCTGGAGGCCGCGCTCGATGTGCTGGTGCTGGCCGTTAAGCTTGTCGCTGCCGAGCTTGCGCGTGCCGAGCGCGCCTAACGCGCGGCTTCCCGTACTATCCGCACTTTCGATACACAAAGGAGCGTATACATGGATTTGGGTATTTCCACCAACCCCACGCCAGAGCTCTACACCATTAAGGTAACCGGCGAGATCGATATCTCTAACGCCGATAGCCTGCGCAATGCCATCGACCTGGCGCTCGAGCAGCCCACTGAGGCCGTTGAGCTCGATTTTGCCCAGGTGAGCTACATCGATTCGACGGGCATTGGCGTGCTCGTGGGCGCCGCACACCACGCGGTCGACCACGGCAAGCGCTTTAGCTGCACCAATGTGCAGCCCCCGGTGATGCGTGTGGTTCAGCTGTTGGGTGTCGACCAGGAGATTTCGATCACCGCTGCATAATCTTTGCCCCCAAAAGGGCGTGCCGTTTGGCATATGTTTGTGATGCGCTCGGACGTTTTGGCGTCCGGGCGCTATACTTGACCGAATGAATAGACGAGTTCCGGCCGAATGGCGCGGTGCGGGCTCGACTCACATCGAGCCTTGGAGGTATGTGTGTTTGGTATTGGAGAGGGTGAGCTCGCGATCATCGTGGTCTTCGGCTTTTTGCTGTTTGGCCCGGATAAGCTCCCACAGATGGGCCGCACGATCGGCCGTGCCATCCGTCAGTTCCGCGAGACGCAGGAAAAGATGACGGCCGTTGTTCAGTCCGAGATTATCGATCCGGTAAGTGAGGCCGCTTCGGCACCGGTCAAGCCCAAGAAGACTGCCGTCGATGACGATTCCGATGCGGACGAGGATGCCGCCGAGGCGGCAGCGCCCGCCAAGAAGGAGACCTTTGCCGAGCGCCGCGCCCGTCTTGCTGCCGAGAAGGCCGCGAGTGAGGCTGCCGCCGAGGGCGAGGGTGCTGCTGAGGAGGCCGAGGCCGAGGGTGCCGAGCCTGCCGCTGCCGCCGAGCCTGTCGTCGAGCCCGCTTCCGCTGCAGAACCGGAGCCCGAGCCCGAGCCGGCAGAGCCCACGACGGCCGACCTCTACGCCCGTCGTCCACGCAAGCGCAAGGCCGTCGTCCTGTC
>CABSMV010000023.1 GCA_902478935.1 uncultured Collinsella sp.
TTAGTAGTCGAACTGGTGGTAGTAGCGGCGGTACTTGAGGTTGTGCTTGGTGACCAGCTCGTAGTTGCGCGCGAGGCGGTCGGTGGTCAGCACGGACAGGATCCACGGCGACACGATGACGCGGAAGTCGTCGTCCAGGCCCGGGATCGCGTACTCGGCGGTGTCGATGATGACGTAGTCCTCGTCGCCGGTCACGCCGCTGGTGAGGAAGGCGCGGACGCGCTCGTCGAGGGCGCGGCACTCGTCCTCTCCCATGAACAGGAACACCGGGACGCCGGGCTCGAGCAGCTCGAGCGTGCCGTGGAAGAAGTCGTGCGAGGTGATGTGGCGGATGCGCTTCCACTGCATCTCCTCGAGCAGGCACATGGAGTACAGGATGGTCTCGCCCCACAGCGCGCCCGAGCCGATGAACATGGTGTAGTCGGCCAGCGCGTACTTCCTGGCGAGCTCCTCGGCGCGCGGCTCGAAGCGCTTGCGGATGTCGAGCATGTCCTTCCAGACGTCCTTCGTCTGCTCGATGAACAGGTCGAACTTGGGGAAGCAGCCGCGGCGGTTGAGCAGGCGCAGGCCGAAGCAGTCGGCGAGGTAGTAGCCCTTCTCGCAGCCGCCGGCGCCGTGGTCGGAGGCCATCATGACGCAGTTCTCGGCGCCCACGGCCTGGCCGATCTTGCCCTCGGGGTTGGTCATGGCGAAGACGCGCACGCCCATCTCCCTCATCTTGCCGACGGCCTCGAGCACCTCGGGGGTGGTGCCGGACTCGGAGGCGGTCAGCACGACGGACCTGTCGGTCATGCGCTTGTGGCCCATGACGTTCCACTCGGCGGCGTGGATCAGGTAGACCTCGAGGTCGCGGTCGCCGAACTTGTTCATGAGGTACTCGAGCTGCATGAACTCGTCCCAGGTGCCGCCGACGCCCATCAGGAAGACGGCGTCGTAGCCCTCCTCGTGCACGCGGTCGGCCAGGGCGGTCATCTTCTTGCCGGCCTCGTAGACGTTCCTGCCGTCCTCGAGGTAGCCCTCCTGGTCGAAGTGCATGATCTCGATCTTCTCGGTCTCCTTCATGTGTGTCCTCCCATCACATGTGCGCAATTCTATACATCGCGCTTCTTGCTGATACCAATTATAGCCATACGATTGCTTGTTATTTAATACCAATCCAAACTCACGGAGATTTGCGGCGAACGGTCGGTTTCCTCGCCCGAGTGGTATTACAACGCCAATAGTTGTCTATTTCGAGCGCTACTGCCAACGGGTTCCCCACAACTCGCCAGCTATAAAAGCGTTGCGCCAGACCCGCCCAAGCGTTTCCGGCGCAACCGCGCAGTTTAGTTATTCGGCTTCCATCTCCGCTGTCACACGGCGATACATCTCGATAACCTGAGTCGTCGCCTTGGACGGATCCTGATAGTAGCGGCCATCACACGTCTCGGCCGAGACATAGCCCGTATAGCCGTGGCGCATGAGTGCCTCGAGGTCGGCACGCATATCACGCTCGCCGTCGCCCCAGGCAAGATGCGTCGTGCCGCCGCCCACATCTACAAAGTGGGTGTGAACGATCTTGTCGCCCAAAACCTCAAAGTAGCCGTCGATCGTGTCGCCGGCAACTTCCATGGCGCCAAAGTCGATACAGGCCTTCAGGTTGGGACGATCGACCGCCTCGAGGATGCGCGCGACATCCTGTGCGGTGTTGACCAACACGGACTCCGACGGCTGCAGGGCCTCGAGCGCGACGCGAATACCGCGCGTATCGGCGTAGTCGCACACCGAGCGCAGCATGGCAACGCTGCGGGCCCAGGCGTCCTCAGCCGGCTCGTCCAGATAGGCCCAACCACTCGTCACCAGAATCTGCGGCACGCCCAACTCAACGGCAACGTCGATCACATTCTTAAAGTACGAGAGGATGCGTTTTTGGCCCGCCTCACCGCGCACCGCGACGTTCCACGGCTTGGGGTTGTTCTGCTCGGGGCACACGCACACGATCTTGATACCGTATTGGGCGGCAAGATCGCGAATCTTATCCACCGAATCGTGCTCATGGCAATCCACATACAGGTGCATCGAGCCGGTCCACAGCTCGATATTGCGATAGCCGGCCTCACCTGCAGCCTTAAAAAACGTCTCGATGCTGTAGTAACGATGGTTGATGTTCATGAGCGAAAGCTCGGGTACGACCATAGCCCTCCCCTTTCGTACGGAGTTTTAAAAAACAGGGGGCCGCCGCAGATGCGACAAGCCCCCCAAAGATCGACGCAACCGTTAGACGCGATGGAAGCGCGATTCGAACATATTAGGCAAGCACGCCAAAGTAAGCGCCGATGATGCCCACGACCATGGTGCAGAGGATCAGGACCATCGGGTTGATCTTCTTGGAGAGCAGCCAATAGTAGAGCCAGAAGGCGGCCATGCCGAGCATACCGGGCATGATACCGTCCAGGATGTCCTGGAGAGTCTGGGCGGAGTCGCCCTGACCAATGGCGATGGGCAACGAAGCCCAGAACATGTCCTTGCTCATGGCGCCGACGACCATGACGCCGACAATGCCGACGCAGGCCATGATCTTTTGCATCAGGCCGGCCTTCTGAGCCTCGTCGAGGAAGCCAATGCCTAGCTCATAACCCTTGATAGCGCCAAAGATACGAATCAGGAACGCCGGGATGTTGTAGACGAGCAGGAAGGCGATGGGGCCAAAGACGTTGCCGGCCTGGCACAGGCTGATGCCCACGGCAGCGGCGACGACGCGCAGGGTGGACAGGAAGAAGGAGTCACCCAGGCCGGAAAGCGGACCCATGAGGGCGGTCTTGATGTCGTTGACGCTCTCGGGCTCAACCTCGCCACGAGCGACCTTTTCTTCCATGGCCATCGCGATGCCACCCACGAAGGGAGCGAGCTGCGGGGTGATGTTGAAGAATGCGCTGTGACGGTGCAAGGCCTCGGCGTAATCATCGGGACGGCCGGCATAGATCTTCTTGAGCATGTTGGCGACCATCAGGCAGAAGGCAATGTTCATCTGCTTGTAGTAGGTCCAGGAGAATTCCATGCCCAGGGCGCCGGTGTTCACGGCGCTCTTAATGAGGTCGGAGCGAGTAATCTGGTTCTCGGAATTAGAAGTCATCGTCCTCATCCCCTTCCACAGAAAGCTGGGACTGGGCGCCACCAAGGCCCAGCAGGTCGTACTTGTCGATGCCGATGATGATTGCGATCAGAGCGACACCGAGGACGGGCACGCTGGCATAGGAGCACAGCAGGAAGCCCAGGAAGTAGAACGGCACGAGCTGCTTGGTAAGCACCAGACGGCCGAGCATGGCGAAGCCCATGGCAGGCAGGATGTTGGCTGCGACGCCAAAGCCATCGAGGACGAACGTCGGGATGAAGTCGAGCAGGCCCTGAACGGCGTCGGCACCCAGATAGAAGGAGACCGAGCACAGGATAAAGGCCAGGACGACAATCACGAGACCGATAATCCAGTGCATAGCGTAGATACCCTTGAGGTTACCCTTGCTGGCAAAGACGTCGGCACGGTCGACCAGAAGGGGCATACCGGCGTTGACGACGTTCTTAATGGCCAGGCACAGAGTGGCGATGGGCATCGCGAGCGCGATAGCGGCCTCGGTGCTCTGACCCAGCTGAATAGCGAAGGCGCAGGCGAGCACACCGCCAATACACTCATCGGGCGGCACGTAAGCGCCGATGGAGATTGAACCCATGAAGAGCAGCTCGAGGCTCGCACCGATGGCGAGGCCGGACTGCAGGTCCCCGAGGACTATGCCGACGAGCGGGCACAGAACGATCGGGCGGAACGCATAGAGCGTACCGAGCTGATAATCGAGCTTACCGAAGGCAGCGATAAGTCCGATGAGGATCGCTTGAACAAGCATTGTTCCTCCCTTTGATCCCTCTTGGATCCGCGCGGCGATTCCCGACTTGTCAGCGCGCCCTTTTCCATGCCGACAATCGCCTAGACAGATCCAGCTTGTACCGGTGTGCTGTTAACACCTAAACCGGTGCAAATGATTTGATACCAATTATATAGTCATGAGAAAACTATTTAATACCAATCGCTCAATGGGCGTGTACTCCCGGTGAACGGTAGATGGGGGTAACGGGTAAAGCGTTTATCCGGTACGCCCACGAATAGGGGCGGCGCCGTGCGCGCCGCCCGTGGTTCCCAATTAGAGGGCGCTTAGGGCATCGACCTTGGGGTCGTCGGCCAGAGCGCGAATCTCGACCTCGACACCGCGGCCGACGAGCTCGCGAATGTCCTCTTCCTCGGCAGCAGTCACAAAGATCTGGCGGGAGATCTTACGGGCATCGGGACGCTGCTCGTCCTTGGACTTGGTGTTGCCCAGGTTGATGGAGGTGATCTGCGGGCAACCGTCGACAAGCTGCTTGGCCTCGGCGATGCTGGCGACGCAGATGATCATCTTGTACTTATCGGTAACACCGGAGTTGATGGCCTCGATGGCGTGCTCCATGTCCTTGATGACGAGCTTGACGTTGGCCGGCTTTCCCATCTTGAGCGTAGTCTTCCAGACGGGATCGTTGGCAACCTTGTCGCCAACGCAGAAGATGCAGTCAGAGCCCAAGCCCTGGACCCAAGAGACGGCCACCTGGCCATGAAGCAGACGATGGTCGACGCGAAGCAGTTGAATCATGATTGACCCCCAAAGGTCTCATGCCGGAAACCCGGCCCCATTAATAGCAGGCGGTGACTAGAACTCTTCCTCGTCATCCGCATCGGTCAGCAGGTCGTTGACAAACTTGACGCGCGTGTCGTCAGCCGCGAGGATCTCGCGGATAACCTGATCGGCGGGAGCCTCCTGGTCCGAAAAGAGCAGCTGGATCAGCAGCGGCAGATTCATGTTGGCAACCAGGTAGGTGTTGGGGCGCGTCTGGACGATCTTGGTGAACTCGTTGTTGACGCTGCCGCCAAACAGGTCGGTGCACACGATTACGTCGTCGGCGGGGTCGAAGGTCGCCAGGAGCTTGGCGGCCTCCTCGGCGACGTCGGTGCGGCCGTCGACAAACATCGACAGGTCGTGGACGTTATCGCGCGCGCCCGAGAGCAGCTCGGTGCTCTCCTTGATGCCGGTCGCAAAATGCGCGTGGCTGGCGAAGATGTATTGCCTCATTGCGGTTTCCCCCAAATGAAATTAGTAGTCGAACTGGTGGTAGTAGCGGCGGTACTTGAGGTTGTGCTTGGTGACCAGCTCGTAGTTGCGCGCGAGGCGGTCGGTGGTCAGCACGGACAGGATCCACGGCGACACGATGACGCGGAAGTCGTCGTCCAGGCCCGGGATCGCGTACTCGGCGGTGTCGATGATGACGTAGTCCTCGTCGCCGGTCACGCCGCTGGTGAGGAAGGCGCGGACGCGCTCGTCGAGGGCGCGGCACTCGTCCTCTCCCATGAACAGGAACACCGGGACGCCGGGCTCGAGCAGCTCGAGCGTGCCGTGGAAGAAGTCGTGCGAGGTGATGTGGCGGATGCGCTTCCACTGCATCTCCTCGAGCAGGCACATGGAGTACAGGATGGTCTCGCCCCACAGCGCGCCCGAGCCGATGAACATGGTGTAGTCGGCCAGCGCGTACTTCCTGGCGAGCTCCTCGGCGCGCGGCTCGAAGCGCTTGCGGATGTCGAGCATGTCCTTCCAGACGTCCTTCGTCTGCTCGATGAACAGGTCGAACTTGGGGAAGCAGCCGCGGCGGTTGAGCAGGCGCAGGCCGAAGCAGTCGGCGAGGTAGTAGCCCTTCTCGCAGCCGCCGGCGCCGTGGTCGGAGGCCATCATGACGCAGTTCTCGGCGCCCACGGCCTGGCCGATCTTGCCCTCGGGGTTGGTCATGGCGAAGACGCGCACGCCCATCTCCCTCATCTTGCCGACGGCCTCGAGCACCTCGGGGGTGGTGCCGGACTCGGAGGCGGTCAGCACGACGGACCTGTCGGTCATGCGCTTGTGGCCCATGACGTTCCACTCGGCGGCGTGGATCAGGTAGACCTCGAGGTCGCGGTCGCCGAACTTGTTCATGAGGTACTCGAGCTGCATGAACTCGTCCCAGGTGCCGCCGACGCCCATCAGGAAGACGGCGTCGTAGCCCTCCTCGTGCACGCGGTCGGCCAGGGCGGTCATCTTCTTGCCGGCCTCGTAGACGTTCCTGCCGTCCTCGAGGTAGCCCTCCTGGTCGAAGTGCATGATCTCGATCTTCTCGGTCTCCTTCATTCCCGCTCCTTTCACGAGCAGTTTGAATTGTCGCACGGAATGAACGGGCTTGCCGCCCCGTCGCACCGCTTAACCTTGTGGACATCTTGGCCCCAAGCTCAACAATTCAAAGGTTCTTAATACCAGTGAACGATTACAGGTTAGCCGTTTTTAATACCGATTTTATGATTTCATCCTCCCCTCTCGGTAGACGGTCAGTTTTTGCCGCTCATCGGTCAAGCGACATATATCCGTAAAAACGAGCGCCCCCGCCATGCGCAGGGACGCTCTAGACGCTAATAGTTGTAGGTATATCCGCCGGCATCGCCGCGGGTAAAAGACTTGGCATGCTCGATTGCCTGCCCACTCGAGTCATAGGTCAGGCCTTCCAGCACGAGCGCCAGATCGCCCGGCTCAAGATTGAGCAAACTCGCATCGCGTGCGCCCAGCGCCTCGATATCGAGTTTCTCTACCGACTGATCTGGCTTGCGTCCCAACATATCGTAGGTCTCGAACAGGCTGAAGACCGAAATGTCCACGTCTTCGATGCCCGGAAACAGCAGGCACGGAATCAGTGTCATCTCGATCGATACGGGCTCACCATCGATGCAGTTGAGGCGGCGCACCGAGTAAAGCAGATCGTCCTCGGCGATGCCAAACAAGTCGGCATAATACGGGCCGGCGTAGCGTTTGGAGCGCGCCAGGATGCGCACCGACGGCGTCGCGCCCGATGCCAAAACCGACTGGCGGAAGCCGCCCTTGCGTTCGTGCTCGTCAAACCACTTGTGTCCCACAAAGGCGCCTTTGCCCTGCACGCGACGAATCTGGCCACTTTTGACCAGCTCGTCCATGGCGCTTCGGATTGTCAGGCGTGTCGTGCCAAACTCCTCGGCCAGCTCGTTTTCGGACGGAATCATCGAGCCCGTCGGGTAGTCGCCGCGCTCGATTCGCTCCGCAATGCAGCGGCGAATTTGTTTGTAAACCGGCAAGTCTTCTACTGCATCAGCCATTCGACACCCACCTTCGTCGCAACGCCGTCTGCCTCGCCGTTATCGGCAAAACGATACTTGGTCGGCAGAATCGCGGACTTGCAATACTCGACAAAGTCATCGTTCTCGTCACGCTCGTGCGAAGCCTTGTAAAACACCGGCGTGCCCTCCTGAGCACCCAGCAACTTGGCCTCGTCGGCGTTCAGACGGCTGATGGAAATATGCTCCTTGCCGTGCGCCACATGGACATTCCCCTCTTTGAGCAAAACGTCGTAGAGGCTTTCCTGCTCAAAATCGTGATCGGGAAGCGAGGGGCACAAAGACAGATTGACGTGAGCCGTCTCAATCGACGCCGGGGAACCATTAACCACGCGCACGCGCCGAATGCAGAAGAGCGGCATGCCCAGGTCGATCTGGGCTTTTTGGGCCAGATCGATATCGGCGTACACGACCTTGGACCAAACCAGGCGTGCGGTCGACTTTGAGCCAACCCTCTCCACCGCCTGCGTATAGTTCCATGTTTCCTGAAAGATATTCAGCGGTTTGGGAGGACACACATAGGTGCCCGAACCGCGGCGGCTTTCCAAAGTTCCGCACGAAATAAGACGCGTGATCGCAGCGCGCAACGCCGTGCGAGACACGCCCAGCTCTTCACAGAACACACGCTCGGCGGGCAGCCGGTCACCACCCTCCAGGTCATAATGTTTGATATACCAAAGAATGCCCTCAAAGGCGCGATCTTTGGACGGAATCGCATATGGTTCACTCGACATGGGCAAGGCTCCTCAACCGCTTGATGCTGCGGGCATCATTGCTCCGGACGCCCCATGGCGTCGAAGGCTTCTTTGATCTGCTCCGCAACGTTCCGATACGATCGATATAGGCCGGAGTCTCGCTTGACTTCGCCCGCGGTCACCGGAATCTCAAGCTTCGAAATCTCATCCTCGCCGGTTTGCACGGCAACGATGACACCCATACCAAGGCACATATTACGCTTGGCAGCGTTGTTTTTGGTAGCCTGAGCTGGATTAATCAAAATCTGCTGAGCTAGTTCGCGCTTGCTAACCTCCGGCACATCCTCGGGATTTCCGGTCTCGACAATCTCGCACTGCAACACGTCCGCATAGTCAAAAATCTTAGGCTCTGCACCACGCTGATGCACGGCCCACTTGCGACGCGTGGCATCCTGGTAGATAGCCGGCAAAAATGTAAACCGCGGCGGGTCCAAAATCGTATCCGTGATGGTAAACACATCGGGATCAAAGGCATCCTGCGGGTTTTTCTTCTTGAACAGCCCCATATCAGCCTCCCGTACTAGCATTAAACAACTCAAGCTGAATATAGCACCAATTTCAAGCCACTGCCTTACCCTATCGGTGCGCGGCGTCTATGGCTCGCCCAGCGGAAGAGTTAACGGACGAGGGCCGGGGTGCCTGCCTTGTTTTGAGAAGTGGGCTCCGCGAACTTCTCAACACAAGGCAGGCACCCCGGCCCCGCCGGCAAATAGCGGACACTCCGCATGCAATCTATGCAAACAAACAAGTACGCTTAGCTACATTCGGTAAGTTCGAGCACGCTGCCCTTAACGATAAGTGCCGGCTCCAGGACGACCTCTTCGGCACGCCTACCGCCCCTACCGGCAAGACGCTTGGACATGCAGCCAAAAGCATGCTCCGCAAGGACACCAGGATCCTGCTCAATCGCGGTCAGCGCCGGCTCAAAGAGAACGTCGGCCGCCGAGTTGTCATAGCTTACGACCGAAATATCGCCCGGGATGCTCTTCCCCATTTCGTGCAGGCGCTTGAGCAGACCGAGGGCAATGTTGTCCGAGCTTGCGAACACGGCAGTGGCGTCGGTTGCGAGCACCGCCTCCGAGGCCTCGTAGGCGCTCGGAATGTAGTACTCGCTCTCAAACTCCAGGCGCGCGTCGATGGGCAGTCCCACCTCGCGCAGTGCGCGCTCATAGCCAGCAAGTCGCTTGCGGCCCGTATTGGAGCGACGCGCGTTAACCAGACAGGCGATGCGGCGATGACCCTGCTCAATCAGATACCGCGTGGCCATGTAGCCGCCCATCTCGTGGTCGAACATCACCTTGTCGCACTCGAGCCCCTCAATGGCACGGTCGACCATCACGGCAGGGATAGGCAGATGGCTGACCTCTTCGCGCAGGGCACGGTCGTCCGAGAACTCGTCACCCACCACCAGGAAGACACCATCGACGCCGCGCGTCACCAGCTGGCGCAGCAGTTCCAAATCGTCATCGGCGCTTCCACCCGAGCTGGTAATAAAGAGTGCATAGCCGTCTTCACGGCAGCGCTTTTCCAAGCTGCCGGCGAGCGAGGCAAAAAAGCGACTCTCGATATTGGGAACGATCAGGCCTAAGGTGCGCGACTCGCGCATAACCAGGCTACGCGCGATCTGGTTAGGAACATAGTGGTTGCGCGCCGCAACCTCCTTGATGAGCCTGCGGTTTTCTTCCGAGATGCGACAGGGCCGATTATTGAGAACAAGCGAGACCGACGAAGGGGAAAGCCCCACCTCCTGGGCGATCTGCTTGAGGGTGACTTTGTTGGCCATCTCGCTCCTTCCGGGTTTACGCGCAATCTCTTGAAAGTATAGCGACTGCCCATCTACCTCGGTGATAAACACTTTACCAATCCGGTGGACGGCTGTTTTATCGCCGCCAGCGCACCAAATCCGTCCAGGTGGGGTATATTGCAATCGATCGATGACAACAACCACCAAAAGGCGGATATTCGTATGCACGAGAACGACTTTTTTAACGAGGATCTGCTTTGCGCGCTCGCCGGCGTTGCCGGCGAGGACAACGTACTCATGAGCGAGCCCATGCGCGAGCACACCACGTTTAAGATCGGCGGCCCGGCCGATGTCTTCGTCACGCCCGACACCGAGCAGGGCCTCGTCGCCACGCTCGATACCTGTTATCGCTGCGATCTGCCACTCACCATCGTGGGCAACGGCTCCGACTTGCTCGTCGGTGACAAGGGCATCCGCGGCGTCGTCGTAGCGCTGGGCAAGGGCCTCTCCGACATTACGATCGACGGCACGCATGTCACGGCAGCAGCCGGCGCCTTGCTTTCTGACGTCGCCGCGGCGGCAGCCGAGGCCGGTCTCACCGGTATGGAGCCCATCTCGGGCATCCCCGGATCGGTCGGCGGCGCCTGCTACATGAACGCCGGTGCCTACGGTGCCTGCATGGCCGATGTGCTGGAGTCCGTGCGCGTCTACAAACCCGCTCGCCAGCTCGACGACGGCACCCGCGGCAGCGGCAATATCATTGAGTTCGATGTCGATGAGCTCAACCTGGGCTATCGCAAGAGCCGCATTGCCGACGACGGCTTCATCGTGCTTTCGGCCACCTTCAATCTCGCTCCGGGCAACGCCGCGATGATCAAGGCCGACATGGACGACTACCGCCAGCGCCGCGAGGACAAGCAGCCGCTCGACATGCCGAGTGCCGGCTCCACTTTCAAGCGCCCCGAGGGTTACTTTGCCGGCAAACTCATCATGGATGCCGGCCTGCGAGGACACGCCGTTGGCGGCGCGCAGGTGAGCGAGAAGCACTGCGGCTTCATCGTCAACGCCGACCACGCCACCGCCGCCGATGTCGACGAACTCATCCGCCACATCCAGGCAACCGTCAAAGACCAATTCAACGTAGACCTAGAACCCGAAGTCCACCGAGTCGGAGAATTCCTTTAACAAAGAAGGCCCCGAAAGGGGCCTTCACCATATTTATTCAGATAACCCAGTCCGGTGTGTCGCGCTCAGGACCCGAGAGGGCCGGGACAGTCCGAGAGGCATAAGGTTGATCGCGAGTTCCGCACGAGCCGGAGAGCACTTAATGTGCTCTCCGTGCGAGCAGGACTGCCCGAGCAGGCAACCTTATGCCTCTCGGACTGTCCCGGACCAAGCCGCAGCTACGACAGCGCAATACCGCCGAGCCAGCCCCAACGCACGCCAGAGCCAGTACCATAAAAGCTAATGAACGAATCGAGCGACTTAGACGTAATGGCACCCTCGTTGCTCATAACGATGCCGCCGCCAACGTAGATACCCACATGACCGTAGATAAGGCCCGGAGCACCCGTGCCGCTGTGCGAGGAATCGGCCACGATCATGCCCACCTGCAGCGCCGCGCGGTCGGAGCTATAGCACCAGGCGTTAAACATGTCGCACGCATTGCCTCCAAAGTAGCCAACGCCGGCGTTACGGAAGACATTGGTGACCCACGCCGCGCACCAGTTCTGACCCGGCGAAGGCGTGGAGTAGCACGCGTTGACGACAGCCTGCTGCTTGCCCGAGCCGGCATTCTGCTGCGGAGTTCCGGGCGCGTACGATCCACCACCCGAGCTCGAACCACCCGAGTAGGAATTGTTCTTGTTCGCGGCAGCCGCGGCAGCGGCAGCCTTCCTAGCGGCCTCCTCAGCCTGGGCAGCAGCGAGGATCTCGGAATCGCGCTGAGCCATGAGCTCCTTGACGTCGTCGGAAAGACCGTTCAGCACGGTCTGGACTTCTTGCTGCTTGGCCTGCATGTCCTGCATCTGGGCAGTCTGCTGGTCCTTGAGCTTCTCTAAGTCGGCCTTCTGCGACTCGAGCTCGGTCTTTTGCGCATCGAGCTCTTCCTGGATGGTCTGAATGTCCTCGATGGCGTCGCGGTCGCTCTTGTTGATCTTCTCAACGTAATGCGCGTTGGCGACGAGTTCCTCAAACGAGCCAGAGGCCAGCAGCAGCGACAGGATGTTCGTGCCGCCGGACTTGTAGCTGGCGGCCACGCGATCGGAAAGGTCGTTGCGCTTCTTCTTGAGCTCGGCCTTCTTTTCATCGATCTGGGCCTGCGTGTCGTCAATCTTGCCCTGGACATTCTCGATGTCGTTGAGGGTCTGGGCATTCTTGTTGGCCAGCGCCGCATACTCATTTGCGATGCTGTCGAGCTGGGCCTGAACCTCGTCGAGCTGGGCCTGGGCGGCATTCAGTTTATCGGTGGTTTCTTTGGAAGCCTCCGCCGCATGGGCGCGAGCGGGCAGGCCAAAAAGAACTGCCGCAGAAGCGGCGCCGAACAGGGCCTTGAGGGCAGTGCGGCGCGAGAGCTCCTGGGAAAGGATGGAATCGCTGTTTGGTGACATATGTACTCCGTTACATGCTTATTTATATGTCGCTCAACTCATACATATTAGCGTACATATGGCGCGTCCCAACGATTTCCACGAACGGCAGGAAACTGCAAGGTCAGCGGCTCGTAAGCAAATGCCAAAGATCAGGTTATGCGTACGCAAGCTCTTCTATGAGTACGTTAGCACAATCCTCTGCTTTTCCTACAGCGCACGATTTGGGCGTCCCTGCCTGCGCTATACTCCCCTGAAGAAGTGTTCCTGATTCGATAGGAGACTACATGTCCAAAGCACTCGACCCCAAAGACACCTGTGTCCTCGTTACCGGTGGCGCCGGCTTTATCGGCTCGCACACCGTCGTTCAGCTGCTCGAGGGTGGCTACCAGGTCGTCATCGTCGATGATCTCTCCAACTCCAGCGCCGTCGCCGTCGACCGCGTCAAGACCATCGTGGGCGACGAGGCCGCCAAGAACCTCACCTTCTACGAGGCCAACGTGCTCGACCGCGATGCGATGAACAAGATCTTCGATACCCATCAGATCGACCGCGTCATCCACTTTGCCGGCTTTAAGGCCGTCGGCGAGTCGGTGAGCAAGCCCGTCGAGTACTACCACAACAACATCGAGAACACCCTGGTGCTCATCGACGTCATGCGCAACCATAGCTGCAAGTCCATCATCTTCTCGAGCTCCTCGACCGTCTACGGCGACCCGGACAACCCGCCCGTCACCGAGGAGGATCCTAAGAAGCCCGCGACCAACCCCTATGGTTGGACCAAGTGGATGATCGAGCAGATCCTTATGGACGTCCACACCGCCGACCCCGAGTGGGACGTCGTGCTACTCCGTTATTTCAATCCCATCGGCGCCCATCCGTCGGGCCTGATCGGCGAGGATCCCAAGGGCATCCCCAACAACCTGGTGCCCTATGTCGCCCAGGTCGCCGTGGGCAAGCTCGAGGCCGTTCAGGTCTTTGGCAACGACTACCCCACCCCCGACGGCACCGGCGTGCGCGATTACATCCACGTGTGCGATCTGGCATCTGGTCACGTGGCCGCCCTCAACTGGATGAACGGCAAGACCGGCGTCGAGATCTTTAACTTGGGCACCGGCACCGGCACCTCGGTACTCGAGGTCGTCGCCGCCTTCTCCAAGGCTTGTGGCAAGGAGCTGCCCTACGTGATCCGCGAGCGCCGCGCCGGCGACATCGCTGCCAACTGGTGCGATGCCTCCAAGGCCGAGCGCATGATGGGCTGGAAGGCCCAGTACGACATCGCGGACATGTGCCGCGATAGCTGGAACTGGCAGAGCCACAACCCCAACGGCTTCGCCGACGCCGAGTAGCAAAACCTACATACCGCTCTTGCCCCGATCTCACGTTGTGAGGTCGGGGCTTTTTCATGGCATGTAACCATTCGCCGAAAATCGACCAACTTTTTTATCTTGCCTGTACATGTTTAAACAACATGTTTTACAATAGGCGTATCGAATCAGAACATCGGAGGCGGACTGCACACCCATCGGCAGGCCGACCCCACAACAAGAAGGTTGGTGAGCGCATTCATGGAGCGTGCAAGCGGCGTCCTCATGCCCGTCTCATCTCTGCCCGGACCATACGGAATCGGCGGCTTTGGCTGGAATGCCTACGACTTCGTCGATTTTCTCGCCTCGTGCAAACAACATTACTGGCAGATTCTGCCCCTTACGACGACCAGCTATGGCGATTCGCCCTATCAGTCGTTCTCGGCCCGCGCAGGCAACCCCAACTTTATCGACTTTGCCGAGCTTATCGAGGCAGGGTATCTGGAGCAGCACGATATCGATGGCGTGTATCTGGGATCCGACCCCAGCAATGTCGACTACGGTGCTATCTTTGGTGGCCGCCGTCAGATTCTCGACCGCGCCGCTGAGCGCTTTGCTGCCGACAAGCCGGCCGATTTCGATGACTTTATCCAGGCCAACGAGGACTGGCTCATCCCCTACTGTGAGTTCATGACCGTCAAAGAGGAGTGCGGTCTCAAGGCGTTTTGGGAGTGGCCCGCGGAGCTCCGCACCCGCGGCGAGGCTTCCGCCAAGGTCTGCGCCGACCATCCGGCGCGTATGCTCTACCACCAGATGACGCAGTACTTCTTCGATCGCCAGTGGAGCCGCCTCAAGGCCTATGCCAACGAGCGCGACATTCTCATCATCGGCGACCTGCCCATCTATGTCTCGCGTGACTCCGTCGAGATGTGGGCGACGCCTGAGCTCTTTAAGATCGACGCCGCCGGCAATCCCGTGAGCGTCGCCGGCACGCCGCCCGACCAGTTCTCGGCCACCGGCCAGTACTGGGGCAACCCCATCTACGACTGGGACGCCATGGAGTCCGACGGCTTCTCCTGGTGGGAGGGCCGCATTCGCGCCGCCCTCGACATGTACGACGTCATCCGCCTGGATCACTTCCGCGGCTTCGAGGCCTATTGGGAGGTGCCGTTCTCCTCGCCCGATTCGTCCTACGGTTCGTGGACGCAGGGTCCCGGCCTCAAGTTCTTCAAGACGCTCGAGGAAAAGCTCGGCACGCTGCCCATCATCGCCGAGGACCTGGGCTTCCTCACCCCCGGCGTCATCGACATGCGCGACAACTCGGGCTTCCCCGGCATGAAGATCCTGCAGTTTGCCTTTGAGGGCACCAACTCGTACTACCTGCCGCATAACTACATCGCCAACACCGTCGCCTATGTGGGCACCCACGACAACGAGACGGCGCGCGGTTGGTTTGAGGGAACGGCCACCCCGCGTCAGCGCGAGCAGGCAGCCCTGTACACCCATCAGCAGGCCGGCGAACCCATGGCAGATGCACTCAACCGCACCATCGCCGCCAGCGTAAGCGACACGTGCATCTACACCATGCAGGACCTGCTCAACTTGGGCAACGAGGCGCGCATCAACACCCCTGCCACGCTGGGCGGCAACTGGACCTGGCGCATGCTCGACGGCGCCATCACCCGCGAGTTCGAGCACAAACTCACCGACTGGACCGAGACCTACTTCCGCATCCCGTCGGAAGCCGAAATCGAGCTTCCTCAATAGGAGCTACCGCGCCCGACCCCTCCCCACCGTGCGGACGCGCTTGCTTTTCCCGCGCGAGGCCACCCCAATCCCCTCGCGCGGGCTTCTTATGAATTGCAGACATGAAACAACCCATCACAGGAGAAAACATGCCCCAAATTAACCTCATGGAACTCGCCGAGCAGTCTTTTGGCACCTCGCTCGAGCAGCTCGACGACCGTCGCATTTACAAGCTGCTGGTCAAACTCGTGCAGGAGCGCTCCGCCGCCTGCCCGCTCAACAACGGCAAGAAAAAGCTCTATTACATTTCCGCCGAATTTTTGATCGGCAAGCTGCTCATCAACAACATGATCGACCTCGGTATCTATAGCGAGGTTAAGGACCAGCTCACCGCCGCAGGTCACGACCTCAACAAGATCGAGGAATTCGAGGTCGAGCCGTCACTCGGCAACGGCGGCCTGGGCCGCTTGGCCGCATGCTTCCTGGATTCCATCGCCACGCTGGGCTTGACCGGCGATGGCGTGGGCCTCAACTATCACTACGGTCTGTTCCGTCAGCGCTTTGTCGACAACCAGCAGAAGGCCGTCCCCGACGAGTGGCTCGGTGAGCAGGACATCCTAGTCGACGATGACCGCTCCTACACCGTCGAGTTCGGCGATTTTGCCGTTACTTCCAAGCTCGTCAACATCGATGTGCCCGGTTACGGCCAGCCCACCAAGAACCGCCTGCGCCTGTTCGACCTGGCGAGCGTCGACGACGGCCTGGTCCCCGGCAGCTCCATCGACTTCGACAAGACCGAGATTGCCAAGAACCTCACCTTGTTCCTCTACCCCGACGATTCCGACGAGCAGGGCCGCCTACTTCGCATCTATCAGGAGTACTTCATGGTGAGCAACGCCGCCCAGCTCCTGATCGACGAGGCCGTCGAGCGCGGCAGCAACCTGCACGATCTGGCCGACTACGCCGTGGTCCAAATTAACGACACGCACCCCACCATGGTCATCCCCGAGCTCATTCGCTTGCTCACCACCGAGCATGACATCGAGTTTGACGAGGCCGTGACCATCGTACGCTCCATGGTCGCCTACACTAACCACACGATTCTTGCCGAGGCGCTCGAGAAGTGGCCGCTCGCCAGCCTGCAGAAGGTCTCCCCTGCCATCGCCGACATTATCGTCAAGCTCGATGAGATCGCGAAGGCCGAGCACGATGACCCGCGCGTCGCCATCATCGACGAGCACGATACCGTCCACATGGCCCACATGGACATCCACTTTGGCTTCTCCATCAACGGCGTAGCCGCCCTCCACACCAAGATCCTGGAGGACACCGAGCTTCATCCGTTCTACGAGATCTATCCCAAGAAGTTCTCCAACAAGACCAACGGCATCACCTTCCGCCGCTGGATCCATGGGGCCAACCCCGCGCTCGCCAGCCTGCTCGACGATGTGATCGGCACCGACTGGCGCAGCACCGGCGATCTGAGCAAACTCGCCAAGTTCGCCGACGACAAGGACGTTCTTGAGCGCCTGGCCGCCACCAAGGTCGAAGCCAAGGCCATCATGCGCCAGTTCATGGCGCTCGAGCAGGGCGTGACCATTCCCTCCAACGCCATCATCGACGTCCAGGTCAAGCGCATCCACGAGTACAAGCGTCAGCAGATGCTCGCGCTCTACATCATCTGGAAGTACCTCGATATCAAGAACGGCAACAGACCTAAGCACCCCGTCACCATCATCTTTGGCGGCAAGGCGGCGCCTGCCTACACTATCGCGCAGGACATCATCCATCTGATCTTGACGCTGTCGCAGTGGATTGCAAACGACCCCGACGTGGCTCCCTACCTGCAGGTCGTCATGATCGAGAACTACAACGTCACCGCCGCCGAGCGCGTGATCCCCGCCGCTGATATCTCCGAGCAGATCAGCCTGGCCTCCAAGGAGGCGAGCGGCACCTCCAACATGAAGTTCATGCTCAACGGCGCCCTAACCCTGTGCACGCTCGACGGCGCCAACGTGGAGATTGCCGAGCTCGTGGGCGACGAGAATATCTATACCTTTGGTGCCTCGTCCAAACAGGTCGAGCAGCTCTATGCCGACGGCACCTATGACGCCGGTGTGCTCTACCGCAAGCCCGGCATTAAACTGCTGGTGGACTTCATCACCAACCCGGCCTTTATGGCGACCGGCAACGTCGAGCGCCTGCAGCGCCTGCACGATGACATTAAGGGCAAGGACTGGTTTATGGCCCTGCTCGACATCGAGGAGTACATCCAGACCAAGGAGCGCGTGTTGGCCGACTACGAGGACCAGGACGCCTGGATGCGCAAGACGCTCATCAATATCGCCAACGCCGGCACCTTCTCGTCTGACCGCACGATCTCCCAGTACAACGACGAGATTTGGCACCTGAGCTAATTTCGCTTCCCTTACCCATCCTCTTGAGAAACGGAGTCGTGGCAACACGGCTCCGTTTTTTGTGCCCGCACGTTACCCTGCGACCCAACTCGGCCAAACAATCTCGATCTGTAACAACTACTCGGTAAAAACGGTCCCAGCTGTTACAGATTGAGACATACCGGCCCCTCCCCTTGGGTTTATCTCGATCTGTAACATCTAGCAGCTGAAATTCACCTTTGGTGTTACAGATTTAGATGAAATGGTTAGCTCAGCGGAACCGTCTCGATCTGTAACATCTAACGTCCGAAATCAGCCTCACCCGTTACAGATCGAGACAAACGACCGGTCAGACAGCCCCAACACAAAGAAAGGCTCCCCTCTCGCCCAGTGGACGGGAGGGGAGCCTTATATGTGACCGCGGCAAAAGGATGGCAATACCGCAGTCGCCCAAAGGGAGGGCCTGGATGCACCGGGCCTAGATAAGGTTCTTGCCAGAGACCTTATCAAAGAGGTGGGTCGCGTTCTTCTCGAACTTGAACCAGATGGTGTCGCCAGCCTTGAGCGCGCCCTTGGCCTCGAGGTCGACGACGGGGATAATCAGGACAAACTGGCCGTCGGGAGCGGTCACGTGGACATGCTCGGTCGAGCCCATGAGCTCGGTCACCTCGACGGTACCCTGGAGCGCGCCCTCCTCGCCCTTGTCGGCAAGCAGGATCTGCTCGGGACGCACGCCGGCCGTAATCTCCTTCACGTCGCCGCCGTCCCAGTTGAGGGCAAGCTGAGCGCAAGTCTCGGGGGCGAGCGCCACGTTCATATCCCTGTCTCTTATACACATCTCCGAGCCCACGAGA
>CABSMV010000024.1 GCA_902478935.1 uncultured Collinsella sp.
AGATGCTCAGGAGTCTCGTGGGCTCGGAGATGTGTATAAGAGACAGGGATAAACTCGGCCGCATCCTCGCCCGTCATGACGCCGCCGACACCGTTGATGGGGATATCGACGGCCTGAGCGACCTCCCAGACCATGCGAACGGCGATGTGGTGGCACAGCGGACCCGAAAGGCCGCCCTTGGGCTTGGCCACACGGGACTTGCGGGTATGAACGTCAATGGCCATGCCCTGGATGGAGTTGATGACCGAAAGGCCGTCGGCTCCCGCGGCCTCGAGAGCCTTGGCAATCTCGGCGACGTTGACCGGCGCCATCTTTACGAACAGCGGCTTATCGGTCACCTTGCGGCAGGCAGCCATAACGGCAGAGGCGCCCTCGGGCGAGGAGCCCATGGCGGCACCGCCGGCAGCAATATTGGGGCAGCTCACGTTGATCTCGTAGCCGGCAGCCCAGGGGCACAGCTCGACATACATCTCGAGCGCGCGGACAAACTCCTCGACGGAATGACCGGCAACCTGGCAGATGACCTGGCAACCGTCCTTGGAAAGCTGCTCGAGCCACGGACCGGACTCACGGGCAAAGGCGGCCACGCCGGGGTTCTGAAGGCCCACGGAGTTGATCATGCCGCCCGGGATCTCGGCCATACGGGGCGCGGGGTTGCCGGGCCAGGGCTCGGCAGCACAACCCTTGGTGGTGATGGCGCCCAGCTGGGAGACATCAAAGAAGTTCTGGAACTGCCAGCCGTAGCCAAAGGTACCGGCTGCGGTGTTGATGGGGTTCTGCATCTTGACGCCGCCGAAATCGACGGCCATGTTCACGGTACCCACTAGAAGACCACCACCTTGGAAGCATCGAACACGGGGCCGCACATGCAGGCGCCCTTCATACCGTCGACCGTCTCGACATTGCAGGTGTTGCAGGCGCCAAAGCCGCAGCTCATCATGCGCTCAAGCGACACCTCGCAGTACGCACCGGCCTCGGCGGCGGCGGCGGCGACTTTCTTCATCATGACAGCGGGGCCGCAGCTGGCCACGTAGTCGTAGCCGCCCTCGCCGAGCAGCTCGGCGGCAGGATCGGTGCAAAAACCGTGCGTGCCAAGCGAACCGTCGTCAGTGCAAACGTTGACCGTGTCGCACAAAGCGCGGAACTCATCGATGCCCACGGCCTTGGACGCGGTGCCAAAGCCCAGGCACACGTCGACAGCCACACCCTGCTCGGCAAGCTTACCGGCAAGGCACAGCACGGGCGGAACGCCGATGCCGCCCGCCACGAGCAGCGCCTTCCTGGTGCCCTCGGGCACGAACCAGCCGCGGCCGCCAGGACCCAGCAGATTAGAGGTGGAGCCGGGGCCCATCTGCGACAGACGACGGGTGTCGTCGCCCACGACGGCGTACCACAGCTCGACGGTGCCGGCCTGGGCGTCGGCGCGATAGAAGCTCAGGGGCACGCGAAGCAGCGAGGACGCATCACCGGGCACGGCAATGTTCACAAACTGACCGGGCTTGAGCGCACTTGCAAGCTTGGGGGCCGAGATGACGAGCGAGAAGATGCCGTCGGCGATCTCCTGGTTCGAGACGACCTCGAAGTCGTGCATGCGTGCAGTGGAAGGTGTGGGCATAGACGCTCCAATCCCCCATGCGGTTGCATGGTCAAAACGAACAGAAAGCGCGGCACCGCAAGGGCGCCGCGCACATAAGCGATAAGGCAATGCTAGCAGATGCAGCCGTCGGCGAGCGTCTGCTTGCCGCCGACAAACACATCGGTGGCACGACCGGTGAGCGTGCGGCCGGCGAAACCGGAGTTCTCGGCGCGCGACTCGTAACCGTCCTCGCCGACCGTCCAGGTGGCGGACGCGTCGAACACGGTCAGATCGGCAACGGAGCCCGCCTTGACCTGAACCTGGTCGAGGCCCAGGATCTCACGCGGCTTGATGGCCATGAGCTCGACCATGCGGCCCACGCTCATCTTGCCCGTGTTGACCAGCTCGGTGAGCACGAGCGACAGCGAGGTCTCGAGGCCAATCATGCCAAAGGGCGCAAGCTCGAACTCGCGGGCCTTCTCCCACGGAGTGTGCGGAGCGTGATCGGTGACGATAACGTCGACGGTACCGTCGATGACACCCTGACGGATGGCCTCGGCGTCCTCGTCGGTGCGCAGCGGCGGATTGACCTTGAGCGAGGTGTTGTAGGTATCGTCCAGGTCGTTCTCGGTCAGGAACATGTGGTGCGGGGTAGCCTCGCAGGTAACCCGAACGCCAGCGGCCTTACCGGCGCGCACGATTTCCAGGCCATGGGCGGTGGAGATGTGCTGGATGTGCAGCTTGGCACCGGTCAGCTTAGCGATCTCGATGTCGCGAGCGATCTGGAGCTCCTCGCCGGCAGCCGGCCAGCCCTCGAGGGCCAGACGGGTCGAAACCTTGCCCTCGTTGATCTGGCCGTGGCCGACCAGGTCCTCGTCCTGGCAGTGGCTCATAAAGACCTTGCCGAACATCTTGCCGTAGTCCATGCAGCGGCGGAGCATGCCCGCGCCCTGTACGCCGCGACCGTCGTCGGTAAAGGCGACGGCGCCGTGGGCGACCATATCGCCCATCTCGGACATAGCCTCGCCCTTAAGGCCGCGGGTCATGGCGCCCGACGGATAGACGCGGCAGTGACCGACCTCGGCAGCGCGGGACTTGACGAACTCCACGACGGTGCCGTTATCGGTGACGGGATCGGTGTTGGGCATGGCGCACACGCCGGTGAAGCCGCCCTTGGCAGCTGCGCGGGTACCGCTCTCGATGTCCTCTTTGACCTCATAGCCGGGCTCGCGAAGGTGAACGTGCATATCCACCAGGCCAGGGACGAGGTACTTGCCGGAAAGGTCGCGGACCTCGGCTCCCTCGACGGCGAGATTCTCGCCGACCTCGGCGATCTTGTCGCCGTCAATCAGGACGTCAACGACACCGTCAAGCTCGACGGACGGGTCGACGACGTGGGCATTCTTAAGAAGCAAGGCCATTATCGGCACCTCCAAGCAGCAGATACAGGATAGCCATACGCACGCAGATACCGGCGTAGACCTGCTCCAGGATGACGGAGCGTTGCGGGTGGTCGGCCATATAGGAGTCGAACTCAACGCCGCGGTTGATGGGGCCCGGGTGGCAGATGATCGCATCGGGCTTCATGAGCTTCTCGCGGTCCTTGGTCAGGCCGAAGAGCTTGTGGTACTCGCGAATGGTCGGGAACGGGGCACCCTCGAGGCGCTCCTGCTGCACGCGCAGCATGTAGACGACGTCCAGCTCGGGCAGGACGGAATCGAGGTCGCTCGTCACGTGGTCGCAGCCCAGGACCTCGGGCGCCGGCGGCAGCAGCGTGCCGGGGGCGACGGCGTAGGTCTCGCAGCCCATGATCTTAAGGGCGGGGATCAGCGAGCCGCACACGCGGGAGTGGGCGATATCGCCGACGACGGCGACCTTCAGACCGTGGAAGTCACCCTTGTGCTCCCAGATGGTGTACAGGTCGAGCAAGGCCTGCGTGGGATGGTTGTGCTTGCCGTCACCGGCGCAGATGACGCTTGCGGGCGAGTTCTGCGTGACGATGTAGGGAGCACCGGCGTGCTTATCGCGAACGACGATGCAGTCGATCTTATAGGCGTTGAGGGTCTCGACGGTGTCGACGAGGCTCTCACCCTTGACCGTGGAGGTCGAGGAGCCGCCAAAGTTAAGACTGTCGGCCGAAAGACGCTTCTCGGCGAGCTCGAAGGAGCTGCGGGTGCGCGTCGAGGGCTCGTTGAACATGTTGACGATGGTCTTGCCCTTGAGCGTGGGGACCTTCTTGATCGCACGCTCGTTGACCTCGGAGAACGCCTTGGCGGTCTCGAGGATGAGCTTAATGTCCTCTTCGGAGTACTCGGTAATGTCGATCAGGTGCTTATGGTTGAACGCCACGGTACTACTCACCTCCCAGCGGCGCGGAGCCCACGTGGGAACCCGGCGCGACGTCGTTAATCTCGACGGCGGTGTGGCCGTCGACTTCCTTCATATATAGGTGCACGTTCTCCTCATGCGACGAGGGAACGTTCTTGCCGACAAAGTCCGGCGAGATGGGGAGCTCGCGGTGGCCGCGGTCAACGAGGACTGCCAGCTCAATACGGCTCGGACGGCCCAAGTCCATGACGGCGTCGAGAGCGGCGCGAATGGTACGGCCCGTATACAGGATGTCGTCCACCAGCACGACGCGCTTGCCGTCGACGCTAAAGGGAATGTTGGTGGCGTGGATCGCGGGAGCGAAATTGGTAGCGTAGTCATCGCGGTAGAAGCTGATGTCGAGGCTGCCGAGCGGAACGTCGACGCCCTCGATCTCCTTGATCTCCTCGGCGAGCTTCTTTGCCAGAAGGTCGCCGCGCGTGACGATGCCGACCAGAGCGAGGTCTTCACAGCCCTCGTTGCGCTCGAGAATCTCGTGCGCGATGCGGGTCATCGCTCGATTGACGGCGGTCTCGTCCATAATGACCGCCTTGGGGGAAGTCGTGCCCATCGATCTCCTTCCTCACATGTCTTGACTGCTGACACAGTCAAAAAAATAGATGCCCGACCGCTCAAAGCGGAACCAGACACCCACAGGAAGGGCTGCTCTTTGGCAGCTATGTAATTCCATGTGGGTATCTCGTACCCCTTTAATGGTCAAGGGATAGTGTAGCCAACCTCAAGCTGAATTGCGAGCATAAATACAGAGCATTCCGTAAACGGAGCCCAATGCTCAATAAACCTATATATATTTGTGGGACGAGCTTGAAAACGCACACACGAGCTGGCATAATCCCCTCTGCTGCACGCAAATCGGATCTACGTCCAGGGCCGTGGCGTGGGCACTATCGCCAAAAGAGAAATATCTCTGTGTAGATTACGCACAGGGAGCTGCTTCTGTGCTATAGTTCAGGCTTGTTTGTTAACGCGACATGTTCGTTTGTCGCCCAAGGAGGGTCAGTTATGTCCAAAGTTTGCGAAGTTTGCGGTAAGCACCCCGTTGCCGGTCGCTCCATCAGCCACTCTCACCGCGTCACCAACCGTAAGTTCCGCCCCAACATCCAGCGCGTCTACGTCGTCGTCGATGGTCACCGTCGCAAGATGAACGTTTGCTCCACCTGCCTCAAGTCTGGCAAGGTTGCGCGCTCCTAAATAAGGTCTTACCAACAAGTACCTCGGACTCTCCGGGTCAAAGACCTCGCGTTCATATAGAACTTACCAAAGGCGCCCCCCTACGGAGGGCGCCTTTTTGCACTCATTGTGCACTCATTGGGGACAGACTTACATGAGTGTTTTCACGCATTGGGGACAGACTTAAATGAGTGTTTTCACGCATTGGGGACAGACTTAGATGAGTGCTTTCCAAAGCTCACAGTGCATCGACGAACTCACGGCGCTTCGATCGCCACCAGTACGTACCTCACGCCGCCTCGTTCCAGCCCGCGGTGGCCTTGGTTACGCTTGTGGCGCCGATGCCGGTGATACGGGCAATTTGCTTGACCGTGAGATGCGCCCGCCTGAGCCTCAGCAGACAGGCATCGCGATCGGGGCGTGGCAGGGCCTTGAGCATCGCAGGATCTATGCTCGGAAGCACTTCGCGCGCAATGGAAAGGACCTCCTCATCGGGGATCCGCCGGCGTGGAAGAACCTCCACTGACCAGATGCGCTCGGCAACTTCCTTGAGATGCTCGCAATAGCAACGGGAGCCTCCGACAATATCGAGCATAGGGGCCGCATCACAGATGTCAAAGGGATCATAGCCCAGCTCATATGCCTTGTAGCTTGACCAGCGGTACGCCTCGAGTGAGTCGAGCGCACCTTTCACGGGATTGAGATGGATATAGTCGAGCAGTTGCACCGCTTGCGTGTCCGACTCAACAGCGACCCGCGAATAGCGATTATCAAAGAGATGCCCCGTTCTCCCCGTTTTCCCATTGAAATACTTAGCATATGCCGTCAATGCGCACTGCATCGCCTTTGAAAGATTGTCGAACGGATCATCAACCATCAAATGAAAGTGGTTGTCCATAAGGCACCAAGCCAAAACCGCCACTTCATGGCGCGCAAACCTGTCCGAGATATCCGATAGGAAACGATAGCGGTCGGAGTCATCTTCAAAAATAATCTGTTTAGAGTTACCACGGTCAAAGACGTGGTAATAGCCGGTGAGCGAAACGGCGCGGGCGCATCGGGGCATAATCTCTCCTTTCAAAAACTGAACAGGCAACACCTAAAAGGAGAGAAGGAACGCGAAATGCTGAGCCTGTGACCTATTTATATCCAATGAGCGGCAAAAATAGGTCAAGAACGGCAAAATGGCAAATCGATGTCTGTCCCCAATGAGTGAAAGCACTCATGTAAGTCTGTCCCCAATGAGCGGGGCGATGCAGCAGGCAGATAGTTTTAGTTAAAACGCTTCATTTTATTGAAGCGTTTTAGTGTGCCTTTTACAGGAATCTTACCGTTTACCGAATTATTTCTTGCTATCATGCAAAGCGTAGGGTAAATCTCCGATCGCAAGGAGACACAAATGGTGAAAAAGTCACCGGAAAACACTACTCCCGCAATTGTGGACAACGTAGAGGCGCTTGAGGCTAAGCTCGCTCAGATGCGAGAGGCCCAGGCGCTTTTTGGTACGTACACGCAGGAGCAGGTCGACAAGATCTTCTATGAGGCCGCCATGGCCGCCAACAAGGCTCGTATCCCGTTGGCGAAGATGGCCATCGAGGAGACCGGCCGCGGCGTTCTTGAGGACAAGGTCATCAAGAACCACTACGCCGCAGAGTACATCTACAACGCTTACAAGAACACCAAGACCTGTGGCGTTCTGGAGCGCGACGAGGCTTACGGCATCACCAAGATCGCCGAGCCCATCGGCATCGTGGGCGCCGTCATCCCGACGACCAACCCCACCTCCACCGCGATCTTCAAGACGCTGATCAGCCTGAAGACCCGCAACGCCATCATCATCTCCCCGCACCCGGCAGCCGCCAAGTGCACCATCGCCGCCGCCAAGCTCGTGCTTGACGCCGCCGTCAAGGCCGGCGCCCCCGAGGGCATCATCGGCTGGGTCGATGTCCCCTCCATCGAGCTGACCAACATGGTCATGCGCGACGTCGACATCATCCTCGCCACCGGTGGCCCGGGCATGGTCAAGGCCGCTTACTCCTCGGGCAAGCCCGCCCTGGGCGTTGGCGCCGGTAACACCCCGGTCGTCATCGACGACACCGCCGACGTGCTGCTCGCCGTCAACTCCATCATCCACTCCAAGACCTTCGATAACGGCATGATCTGCGCTTCCGAGCAGTCCGTGACCGTCATCGACAGCATCTATGACCAGGTTAAGGCCGAGTTCCAGAAGCGCGGCTGCTACTTCGTCAAACAGGGTGCCGAGATGGAGGCCCTGCGTGCCGCCATGTTCAAGAACGGCGCCCTCGATCACCGCATCCCCGGCATGGCTGCCGCCAAGATCGCCGAGCTCGCCGGCATCGAGGTTCCCGCCAAGACCAAGATCCTGATCGCCGAGGTCACCTCCACCGACCCCGCCAAGGAGGAGTTCTCTCACGAGAAGCTCTCCCCGGTCCTGGCCATGTACCACGCCAAGGACTTCCAGGAGGCCGTCGACAAGGCCGAGCACCTGGTGCTCGCCGGTGGCCCGGGCCACACCGCCTCTCTGTACGTGCACCCCGCCCAGGCCGAGAAGATCAGCCTGTTCGAGCACGTCATGAAGGCCTGCCGTATCGTCATCAACACCCCGTCCTCGCACGGCGGCATCGGTGACCTGTACAACTTTGGCATGAAGCCGTCTCTGACCCTGGGCTGCGGCTCCTGGGGCGGCAACTCCGTCTCCGAGAACGTTGGGGTGAAGCACTTGATCAACGTTAAGACTGTGGCCGAGCGCCGTGAGAACATGCTGTGGTTCCGCGCTCCCGAGAAGGTCTACTTCAAGAAGGGTTCCACGCCCGTCGCCCTCGACGAGCTGGGCAACGTCATGGGCAAGAAGCGTGCCTTCATCGTCACCGACCAGTTCCTCTTCAAGAATGGCAACACCCGCGCCATCGAGGCCAAGCTCGACGAGATGGGCATCGCCCACGACTGCTTCTACGACGTCGAGCCCGATCCGTCGCTGCAGTGCGCACGTCGCGGCGCCAAGCAGATGGCTCTCTTTGAGCCGGACGTCATCATCGCCGTCGGCGGTGGCTCCGCTATGGACGCCGGCAAGATCATGTGGATGATGTACGAGCACCCTGAGTGCAAGTTTGAGGACATGGCCATGGACTTCATGGACATCCGCAAGCGTATCTTCACCTTCCCCGAGATGGGCAAGAAGGCCTACTTCGTCGCCGTCCCGACCTCCTCGGGTACCGGCTCCGAGTGCACGCCGTTCGCCATCATCACCGACAAGGAGACCGGCATCAAGTGGCCGCTCGCCGACTACGCGCTGCTCCCCAA
Source organism: uncultured Collinsella sp. (assembly GCA_902478935.1). GTDB lineage: Bacteria > Actinomycetota > Coriobacteriia > Coriobacteriales > Coriobacteriaceae > Collinsella. The sequence goes on from CABSMV010000024.1 coordinate 8,456, forward strand.
CATGGCTATCGTCGACGCCGACAACTGCATGACCGCCCCGCGCGGCCTGACCGCTGCCTCCGGCATCGACGTCATGACCCACGCCATCGAGTCCTACGTCTCCATCATGGCTTCCGACTATACCAAGGGCCTCTCCGAGCGCGCTGCTAAGCTCGTCTTCGAGAACCTGCCCTCCAGCTTCACGAACGGCGCCAAGGATCCGCATGCCCGCGAGGAGATGCACAACGCCTCCTGCATGGCCGGTATGGCCTTCGCCAACGCCTTCCTGGGTCTCAACCACTCCATGGCCCACAAGCTCGGCGCTTTCCATCACCTGCCCCACGGCCTCGCAAACGCCGTCATCCTGACCCGCGTCATGCGCTACAACGCCGCCGAGGCTCCCGTCAAGATGGGTACTTTCTCTCAGTATCCTTACCCCAACGCGCTGCACAACTATGCCGAGATGGCCAAGTACTGCGGCATCGAGGGCAAGGACGACAAGGAGGTCTTCGAGAACTTCATCACGAAGCTCGAGGAGCTCAAGGACTTCATCGGCGTCAAGAAGACCATCGCCGACTACGGTGTTGACGAGCAGTACTTCCTCGACACCCTCGACGAGATGACCGAGCAGGCATTCAACGACCAGTGCACCGGCGCTAACCCGCGCTACCCGCTCATGAGCGAGATCAAGGAGCTCTACCTGGACGCCTACTACGGCCGCGAGCCTCAGGACTACGCCGTCTGCTAGTTTTAGCACGGTTTTTAACGGCGGGGGTGCACGGGTGTTTCACACACCCCCGCCGTCGCTTCTATCGCATCGTTGAAAGGATGCAACCATGCTGCTACCCGATTCCAAGACCGAGCTCGTCCGCCGTGGCAACAAGGTCGTTTACGACCTGGGCGACAAGATCGTCAAGGTCTTTAACGAGACCAAGCCTGTCTCCGACGTGTTCAACGAGGCTTTGAATCTTGCCCGCATCAATGAGTGCGGCATCCGCAGCCCCAAGGCTCTCGAGGTTTCCCAGCTCGAGAACGCCAACGGCTGGGCGCTCGTGACCGAGAAGGTTCCGGGCACCACCCTTGCCGAGAAGATGACTGCCGAGCCCCAGCGCTTTGGTGAGTACCTCGAGATGTTCGTCGACCTCCAGATCGAGATCCACGGCTACACCTCCCCGCTGCTCAACCGTCAGCGCGACAAGTACGCCCGCATGATCGACAGCCTTGATCAGCTCAATGCCACCACGCGCTACAACCTTCAGGAGCGTCTGGACGGCATGACCAAGGAGTTCAAGGTCTGCCACGGCGACTTCAACCCCTCCAACGTCATCGTCGGCGACGACGGCCAGCTCTATGTGTGCGACTGGGCACACGCCACCCAGGGCTCCCCTGCTGCCGACGTTGCCACCACCTACCTGCTCTTTGCCCTCAACAGCAAGGATCAGGCTGAGGCCTACCTGGAGCTCTACTGCGACCGCGCCGACATGCCCATGCAGGTCGTGCGTCAGTGGACGAGCATCGTCGCCGCTTCCGAGCTCGCTCGTAAGCGCAACGTGAACGATGAGTTCCTGAAGAACTGGATCGACGTCGTCGATTATCAGTAATATCTGAGCGTTTTATTTCGCATCGGAGGCACAAGAAAACCCCGCAGCTCGCATGGGCTGTGGGGTTTTCCTTTTAGATATCGAGGATGCCACAAGATAAAAGGACGGCCCCGCATCTCCCCGATCTGGAGAAATGCGGGGCCGTCCTGTATATCGAACTACAAGCGAAATCGTCGATTAACGGCGTGCTGCCTTCACAAGCTCGGCGACCTTGGCGACGACCTCGTCGATCGCCACATCCTCGCGCTCACCCGTGGCACGGTCCTTGAGCTCAACGGTGCCATTCTTAAGGCCACGCTTACCCAGAACGACCTGATACGGGAAGCCCATAAGGTCGTTGTCGGCAAACTTAAAGCCGGGACGCTCGTCGCGGTCGTCGACGACAACCTCGATACCCTCGGCGCACAGGCCATCAACGATCTGCTCGCAGACGGTAGCGCACTCCTCCTTCTTGGGATCGAGCGGAATCACCGCGACCTCGTACGGGGCAACGGAGACCGGCCAGACGATACCGTGCTCGTCGTTGTGCTGCTCCACGACGGCAGCGAGCGAGCGGGACACACCAACGCCGTAGCAGCCCATGATGAGCGGCTTCTCCTTGCCGTCCTCGTCCATAAAGGTGGCACCCATGGCCTCGGAATACTTGGTGCCCAGCTGGAAGACCTGAGAGACCTCGATGCCGCGGGCAGCGGAGAGCGGCTTGCCGCAGTGCGGGCAGGGGTCGCCGGCGACAACGGTGACCAGATCGGCCCACTCATCGACGGTAAAGTCGCGCTCGGGGCAGGCACCGGTAAAGTGATAATCGACCTCGTTGGCACCGCAGGCCCACTGCTTGGAATCGTGCAGGCTCTCGTCGCACACCAGACGGATGCCCTCGGGCAGGTTGACCGGTCCGATAAAGCCCTTGTGCAGGCCGTTCGCTTGAAGCTCCTCGTCGGTCATCATGCGGTAGCCCTTGCCAAAGACATGCTCGGCCTTGCAGTCATTGAGCTCGTGGTCGCCCGGGACAATGGCCACGACCGGCTTGCCCTCGGAGTCGATCAATGCCAGCGACTTGCGCGTGCCGTTCTCGGGGAAGCCGAAGAACTTGGCAACGGCCTCGATGGTGCCCATACCCGGAGTCTCGACCTTGGTGAGCGTGCCATCGCCGGGGCCCTCGGTCACAACGACCTTGGTGCTTGCAGCCTCGTCATCGGCAGCAAAACCGCAATCGTCGCAGTAGACGAGCGAAGCCTCGCCGGCGTCAGCAAGAGCCATGTACTCGACGGAGGTATCGCCACCGATCTCACCGGAGTCGGCAACAACGGGCAGGGCCTTGATATAGCAGCGCTCGCAGATGTTAGCGTAGGCCTGCTTCATCTTGTCATACTCCTCCTGCAGGCTCTCCTGCGTGGCGGAGAAGCTGTAGGCGTCCTTCATGATGAACTCGCGACCGCGCATCAGGCCAAAGCGGGGGCGGAACTCGTCGCGGAACTTGTCCTGAATGTGGTACAGGTTGACGGGCAGCTGCTTGTAGGAGCGCAGCTCGTTGCGCACCAGGGCCGTGACGGTCTCCTCGTGCGTGGGGCCCAGGACGAACTCGCGACCATGACGGTCGTCAAAGCGCACAAGCTCCTTGCCATAGGCGTCGATGCGCCCGGACTCGCGCCACAACTCGGCGTCGACCATGATAGGCATCATAAGCTCCTGGGCGCCGGCAGCGTCCATCTCGTCGCGCACGATATTCTCGATCTTACGGATCGAGCGCCAAGCAAGCGGCAGGTAGGAATACAGGCCGGCGGCCTCCTTGCGGATCATGCCGGCACGGAGCAGCAGGCGGTGACTGGCGAGCTCAGCGTCCGCCGGATCCTCTTTAAGCGTCGGCGCATAGAGCTTAGACATGTACATTGCTCGGGTCATTTATTTCTCCTCAATAAGTTTGTCGACCTCGGCCATCAGCGCGTCGACAATTTGGTCCTCAGCTACTTTACCAATGATCTGGCCATGCGAAAAGAGCAAGGCCTGACCACGTCCGCAAGCAACGCCCAGGTCGGCATCAGAAGCCTCGCCGGGGCCATTAACGGCACATCCCATAACGGCAATCGAAAGCGGCGCGGCATAGTCCTTAAGCCGCTCGGTGACCTCCTCGGCGATGGGAATCAGGTTAACCTGGCAGCGGGCGCACGTGGGGCACGAGACAATCTCGGGACCACGGCGACGCAGGCCCAGCGACTGCAAAATCCCCCAGGCGACCGGCGGCTCCTCAACCGGATCAGCTGTGAGCGACACACGCATGGTGTCGCCAATGCCTTCGGAAAGCAAGATACCCAAGCCTACAGAGCTCTTGATGGTGCCCTGGAGCTTGGTCCCCGCCTCCGTCACGCCCAGGTGAAGCGGAACGTGTGGAATCTCACGCGACAGGGCTCGATAGGTATCGAGCGTCGTTTGCACGCTATGGGCCTTGGCCGAAAGCACAATGTTCTTAAAGCCGCGGTCCTCAAAGTGCTTGACGAAACGCTCGCTCGACATCACGAGCTTTTCGGGCTGCGTGAGGTCGTCGCGCTCGGCGATATCCTGCTCGAGCGAACCGGCATTGACGCCGATACGAATCGCGCACCCAGCGGCGCCCGCGGCATCGATCACGGCATCGACCTTAGTCCAATCGCCGATATTGCCGGGATTGATGCGAAGCTTGGCGGCACCAGCCTCGACGGCGCCGATGGCGAGCTTATGGTTAAAGTGAATATCGGCGACGATCGGCACCGGAGACTCGGCACAGATGGTGCGGAAACCCTCAAGCGCGGCCTCGGTGGGCACGCTCACACGCACGATATCGCAGCCAGCCTGCGCCAACGCGCACACTTGCGCAAGCGTTGCCTGGGCGTCAGCGGTATCGGTGCAGGTCATGGATTGGACCACCACCGGCGCGCCGCCACCGATCTGCACACCGCCCACATGCACGGGGCGCGTCAACTCGCGAGGCAAAGGATGGGATAAAGACAATCCAAACACTCCCCTACAGGATAAATCGAAGGACGTCGGAACGAAGCATATAGACAAACAGCAGCGCAAAGAGCGCGATGCCCACATAGCTCACAATCGTCTGGACCTTGAGCGGAAGCTCGCGGCCAGCAATCTTTTGAATGATCTCGATGACCAGCTTGCCGCCATCGAGTGGTGGGATGGGCAGCAGGTTCATAAAGCCAAGCGAGAACGAAATGAGGGCGGCAAACGAAAGGAACGTGGCAGGGCCGGCAGCAGCAGCCTGTGAGGACATAACGCTAATGCCCACGATTGAAGAAGACTGATCGAGAATCTCCATCGTATGCTGCGGCTGGAGCAGGCGCATCACGCCCTCCGCTGTCTGCACGACATAGGAGAACGAAAGGCGAGCCGACGTGATGGGGTCTAAACGGACCACCTGCGTAGAGGCATACACACCTAGGCGCTCGTCCTCTTTGAGCGCAACCGAGGTCGAATGCTGCTTGCCGTCGCGCTCATACTCAATGGCGATATCGTCCTTACCGGCGGCCTTGCCGATGGCATCGTAAACGTCCATCCAGGTAGAGCACGATACTCCGTCAACCGAAAGGATCGCGTCGCCGCCCTCGATACCCGCCTTGGCGGCAATAGACCCCTCGTCAACCTGACCGATCACGTTGGTATCCATCGGCACGGTGACACCCGCAATAGAGTAGATGCTCATAAGCAGCAAAAAGCCCGTCAGGATATTGACGAGAATGCCCGCGAGCAGCATAAAGGCGCGCTTGAGAAAACCCTGGCCCAGATAGGTATGCGAACGCTCTCGCGCAAGGAACTCGGCTTCGCCGCACGGCAGCTCCCACACATCGCCCTCGGTAGTCGCATGCTCTCGATCGAAACGGCGGCCGTCAAAGGTGGTGTAACCCGCCGCATCTCGTGGCAGCGTCTGATACTTGGTGGGATAGTAGCTCGGCGAGGGCTTCTCCCCTTCCTCATACCAAGGCGCGATAGAGCCCCAACCCAATAGCAAGGCGCATGCCTCGAGCACAACCTCCTCGGATAGCTCGAGCTCGGCGGCAAGGTCGGCCACGGTCACGCGACCATGACGATAGATAGCCGCGAGCACGCGATCGGCGCACGAGACGTCGGTCGGATCCATACCGCAGATGGCAGCGTAGCCACCCAGCAGCAGCGGGGTCACGCCAAACTTGGTTCCAATGCGACGTGACGTGTAATGGATGTCAAAGCGACACGGCAGGCCCAAAAAGAACTCGGTCACACGGACGCCGCAGGCACGCGCCGCCAAAAAGTGGCCGCCCTCGTGCAAAAACACAAGGACGGAAAGCATCAGCAGGCCCCAAAAGACCGATGAGAGAACGCTCAGAACAGTATCCATAAAACGAAAAAGCAATCCTTATGGGTTAGGAACGGGTTGCGGCGAGCACCTGCGCAGCCTTTTCACGCGCCCATGCATCGATGTCGCGAAGCTGCTCAAACGAATCGACCGCCTGCATATCGTGGGAATCCATGCAGGATTCCACAATGCGATCGATATCGGTAAAGCTGCAGCCATCGTGCAGGAAGGCATCGACGGCGACCTCGTTGGCGGCATTGAGCACGCACGGCATGGTGCCACCCGTCTTGCCGGCACGTTCGGCCAGTGCCAGACAGCGGAAGGTATCCATGTCGGCAGCATCAAACGTGAGCTGCCCCAGCTCGCGGAAATCGATACGAGGCGCCGGGGTATCCCAACGCTCGGGATACGAGAACGCGAACTGGATGGGAATACGCATGTCGGAAGCACCGAGATGCGCCATCACGGAGCCGTCGGCGAACTCGACCATAGAGTGAATCTTGGACTGACGCTGCACGACCACGTTAATGAAATCGAGGTCGCAGTTAAACAGATGCATGGCCTCAATGCGCTCCAGGCCCTTGTTCATGAGGGTGGCGGAGTCGATGGTGATCTTGGCACCCATGGCCCACGTGGGATGTGCGAGGGCATCGGCACGCGTCACGCGGTCGAGCTCGTCGCGGGTGCGGCCAAAGAACGGACCGCCCGAGCAGGTGAGCCAAATACAATGAGCCTCGCGTGGGTTCTCCCCCAGATAGCACTGGTAGATGGCGGAGTGCTCAGAGTCGACTGGAATAAGCTGGCCCGGTTGCGCCAACGGCATAAGCAAGTCGCCGCCGACGACGAGGGACTCCTTGTTGGCAAGGGCAAGACGCTTATTCGAGGTCAAGGCCGCATGGCTCGCCTCGAGACCGGCGGCGCCCACAATAGCGACGAGCACGCAGTCGACATCGTCGCGACGCGCGAGCTCGCAAACCGCCTGCGCGCCAACGCCGAGCTTCGTTCCCTCGGGCAACTCCTGCAGCACGGCGTCATCGCCATGAGCGACATCGGCCACGGCAACCGCCGGAACCGAGAACTCGCGGGCAGCGGCAACGAGCTCGGAGGTACTGGAGTTAACGGACAGCGCCGTCACCTGCAGGCGATCGGCATGCTGGCGGCACACATCGAGCGCCTGGGTGCCGATAGAGCCCGTACAACCCAGGATGGCAACACGGAGACGTCCATCGGGGCCATACGTCGTCTGGAAGGACATTACAGCACGCCTCCGATCATCAAAAGCAGCTGCGCGGTAATGCAGCCAAAGATAAGCGAATCGCTACGATCGAGCATGCCGCCGTGGCCCGGGATAAGGTTACCGGAATCCTTAACGCCCACACCGCGCTTGATGCGCGACTCGATGAGGTCTCCGATAACGCCCAGGACGGACACGACCACGCCGCACAGCAGCGCATAGGGCAGGCTGAGCTTGTAGAAGTGCGTCGCCCACAGGATGAGCCAAATCAAAACCGAGCCCAGGATGCCGCCGACAAACCCCTCCCAGCTCTTTTTGGGAGAGATCTTGGGAACCATCTTGTGCTTGCCGATACGGCTACCCACGATGTAGGCAAACGAATCGGAGACCCAAAGGGACGCGCAAACGCCCACCGAAAGCAGGGCGCCGGCAAAACCGGGCACGGCATCGCGCAGCAGCACGATAGCCGACAGCATAAAGCCAGTGTAGATGGGACCCATGAGCGTCACGGCCACATCAGAGATGCGGGTACGCGGCGACCAGACATACCAAATGCCCACAGCGAGCATCAGGGCAAAAAGCAGGGCATTCAGCAACATCGAATCACCCAACGCCGACAGCGGAAAGAGTACGGCGGCAGCGATACCCATGCGCTCGTTAGCCATCTTGCCATCGAGCCTCGTCATACGGAAAAACTCATAGCAGCACAGACCGCTCATGACAGAAACAAAGATGGCCGTGGGCACAATACCCAAAACCAGGCACAGGATAAAGACAACGGCATAGACGATACCGGCGGCGGCACGGGTGATAAAGCCGGCAAGCCACGAACCGGTGCCATTCTTCGCTGCGGGCGCTCCCGCAGCGACAGCCTTGCGCTCAGATGTCTTGGGAGCAATTGCCTTGGGACGATCGGACACGATTAAGCCTCCTCGGTCTTGCTCAGACCACCAAACCTACGGTCACGGCCCTGATAGGCCAAAATGGCGTCGACAAGGCCCCAACGATCAAAGTCGGGCCAATAGGTATCGGTGACGTAGAATTCGGAATAAGCCACCTGCCACAGCAGATAGTTCGAAAGGCGCAGCTCACCAGAAGTGCGAATCACAAGCTCAGGATCGGGAAGGCCAGCGGTATAGAGGTGGGAAGCCACCATGTCGTCATCAATTGCGCCAGGATCGATCTTACCGGCGGCAGCGTCGAGTGCGATCTGACGGACAGCGCGGGTAATCTCGGCACGCGCGCCGTAGTTGACAGCAAGCGCCAGCGTCATGCCGGTGTGATTGGCGCACTCGGCAAGACCTCGCTCAAAGACATCGCGGGTCTTCTTAGGCAGTGCGGAAATATCGCCCAAAAAGACAACGCGAACGTTTTCGCGCTTAAGCAGCGGCAACTCATCGATAAACGTCTTGGCAAACAGGTGCATCAAGACGTTGACCTCGTGTTGCGGGCGGTTCCAGTTTTCGGTAGAAAACGCATAGGCCGAAAGGACGTCGACACCCAAGCGCACGCATGCGGTAATGATCTCGCGCAGGGAGACGATACCCGCCTTGTGGCCCTCGGTGCGTGCAAGACCGCGCGACGTGGCCCAACGACCGTTACCGTCCATGATGCACGAGATATGGTGCGGAATGTTATTGAGGTCAAGGTCGGAAAAACCGACGCCCGCAGGGGCGTCGGCAAAGTACTCGACCAGTTTATGCTCGTCGTATTGCACCTTAGATCTCCATGACCTCGGCTTCTTTTTCCTTCAGAAGCTCCTCGACCTTGGCGACATACTCATCAGTGTGCTTCTGGACCTTGGCCTGCTCGCGACGGACATCGTCCTCGGTGAGCTCCTCATCGCGCTCGAGCTTGTTGTTGAAGTCGCGACGGATGTTACGGATAGACACCTTGGCCTGCTCGGCGTACTCGCGGCACTCCTTGACGAGCTCGCGACGGCGCTCCTCAGTGGGAGCCGGGAACGGAAGATGAACGACGGTGCCATCGGAGTTGGGGGTAATACCCAGATCGGAAGCGCCGATGGCCTTGACGATAGCATTGATGAGTGCCTTGTCCCACGGCTCGATGAGCAGCATGTGGGCCTCGGGGGTCTTGACGGCGGCAACCTGCGTGACCGGCGTGGGAACACCGTAATAATCGACGGTGATGTCGGACAGAATGTTGGCATTGGCGCGGCCGGTACGGACCTTGGAGAAGTTATGCTTGAGGGACTCGAGCGACTTGTCCATATGGGCGGTGATGTTCTCTGCCATGCTTAATCCTCCTGATAGACGAGCGTGCCGACGGGCTCACCCGCGAGCGCGCGCTTGACGGTGTCCTCGCCATCGATGTTGAGGACCAAAATCGGCATACGGTTATCCTGGCACAGTGCCGTAGCCGTGGAATCCATAACCTGCAGACCGCGGACAAGAACCTCGTGGTAGGTAATCTTGTCAAAACGGACGGCATCGGCGCACTTGACGGGATCCTTGTCGTAGATGCCGTCAACCTTGGTGGCTTTAATCAGAATCTCGGCGCCGATCTCGCACGCACGAAGAGCCGCGGCGGTGTCGGTCGTAAAGTACGGATTGCCCGAACCGGCAGCGAAGATGACAACGTTGCCCTTGGATAGATGGTTGATAGCGCGGCGACGAATATAGGGCTCGCAGATCTCGTTCATCTGGATAGCGCTCATCACGCGGCAGGGAACATCGTTGTGCTCGAAGGCATCCTGCAGGGCGAGCGCGTTCATAACGGTCGCGAGCATGCCCATATAATCGGCCTGAGCACGCTCCATGCCACCGGCAGCGCCGGCCATGCCGCGGAAAATATTGCCGCCGCCGACAACGACGCCGACCTCATGGCCAACGGCGAGCAGCTCCTTGACCTGCTTGGCAAGATGGTCGGTAACCGTG
>CABSMV010000025.1 GCA_902478935.1 uncultured Collinsella sp.
GTGTATAAGAGACAGCTTCTCGCAAAGATATTATTTGCGCACGCTACCTGAGCATCATTGTCTTCTCGGCTGTCGTGGCGTGCGCCGCCGCGCTTCTGAATATCGTCTCCTTCCCGCTCTTCAGCAGCGTAGGTGTCCCGTTGACGGGACAGATCGTCTTTGAGATCGCAATAGCCCCGGCAGCATCGATGCTCATCTCCCTCATGATGGTATTCTTGACACAGCCGCTGTTCTTCCGATTTGGACACATGGAGGCACTACGCCTATCCGTTGGCCTGTTTGCCCTACTCGGATGCCTTACCATGGCAGCGCTGAGCTCCTCCAACCCCATCAGCAACTGGCTTATGTCGATTGCCGGGGCGAATCCCGATCCTGCCGTCCTTGGCTGTCTGTGTGCAGGAATTGCCGTACTGGCGCTCGCACTATGCGCAATCAGCTGCACCGTCAGCACCAAGGTTTATCGAGTACGCGATCTGTAGCCACACGAGTCTCAATCCGCGAAGGACGCGATCGCCGCCCCTCCCCGCAAATCCGTGGCAAAGGGCATGTCCCCGGCGTGCGCCACTGTACTACTTGCGCAGCGGCTTGGGCAGTGGAATGCCGGCGGCGATGACGGCCGCGATGATCATGCAGACGATACCCTTGAGTGGGAAGCACATGAGCAGCAGGCCCACGACCATGACGGGCTGACGCATGACCGCACCCATCGTCGATGCCGTGCAGACGGCGACGCAAAAGACCGGATCTGCGCCGGTGAGGATGGCAAGGCCATAGCCCAGGCTTACGCCCGAGAAGATAACCGGGAAGAAGTGACCGCCGCGCCAACCAAGGTTGATGAGGGCGGGCGTCAGCATGGCCTTAACAAGACCAGTCGTGATAAGCACGCCAGCGGGAATGGTCAGATAGGTTTCCATGAGCACGTCGGCCTGGGTCTCGCCGGCAAACATGGTATAGGGCAGGACCGTGCCACAGATGGCGAGTGCCAGACCGGCCAGCATGGCCTTGACGACAGGACGCTCCCCTATTGCATGGGACAGTGCCTCGCTTGCATGCTCAGAGACAAAGTACAGCCAGCCGCAGACGGTGCCGATCAACGACAGAGGGACGAGCCAGGTAAGCTCTAGGTTGCCCACCTCGGCGGACTCGAACCTGGGCATGCCCATGCCGCCGCCCACAAGCTGTCCAAGCAGCAGGTAGGTGCCCAGACCGCCGGCAATCGCAATACCGTAGACCACCGTCTTTTGCGCCTTGGGCAGCTTGATGGTGATCTCGCCGGACGCGGACTCATCGTCGGCGTCTTCACCCTGGCCGTCGGTGCTACCGGCAAGCGGCGCCACAAAGCCAAAGACGGGCGCGGTAAAGAGCGCCGTCAGGGCAGCCTGGGTGCCCAGCAACGTGAGCTCCCTAAACTCGGCGCCAAAGCGACGCATGCGGTCGCCGACCCAGCTGCACAGACCGGCGATAACGCCGGTCAGGCCGGCCTCCGGTCCAATGCTTCCGCCAAACAGCAGCGGCAGCAATGCCGCGAGCGAAAGCTTGCCCAGGTTGTCGTACGGGTAGCGCCCGTCTTGCTTAACCTTAGCCATCACCTGGTTGAGGTCATCGGTCTTGGTGCCTGTCATCTTTTCGTACAGACCGATTAACAGGCCGCCCAGCAGGCAGACAAAAAACGGGTACGGCAGAAAGCCAAACGGGCCGCTGGCAAGCTCGGGCGAAGCGACGCCCAGCGCGTGCGGAATCTCGGTCCATAGATAGTCGATACCGTGCTCCATCGCAAAAAAGAACAGCCAGACTGCGGCACCCGCGAGTGCACCGGTCACGGCAACGCTGACCAAAAACAGCGCTCGGTTCGTGGGTTTGGCAAGGTTATCCATCGGGTCCTCCCGCGGTCAAAGTCGACATAGATACGTTTTATTGTAGAGCGAGCGTTACCCGAACGAGCCAACCACCTGCGCCGCAAACGGCACCATTGGGAGCCATAGTGGGGCAGGCTCAAGACTTATCCGTTGATAATCGAGGCAATCTCGCGCAAATCGTCGGCAAAGTAGATACCTTGCTGGCGCTGCGGGCTCGATAGGCCCTTATCAATCATGTGCCCGAGCAGCGCCTTGAGGTCGTTGTAGTAACCGTCCAGGTTATACAGGATGCACGGAGCACTCAGGTGCCCCAACGACACCGCGGACATGACCTCGGCAATCTCCTCGAGCGTGCCCGTCCCACCGGGAAAGGCGATGAACGCATCGCCGAGCTCAATCATCTTGGCCTTGCGCTCCGCCATATCGCTCGTCACGATGAGGTCGTCGATACCGTCATGTTGAAACTCGGCCTCGATAAAAAAGCTCGGCTCAACACCCGTCACGCGTCCACCCGCCTCGAGTACGCTATCGGCAAGCGCACCCATCAGGCCCGACTTGGAGCCGCCGTATACCATCGCGTGGCCGCTGGAGCCAATCCACGTGCCGAGCTCTCGCACTGCAGGCAGAAACGCCGGGTCATTGCCAGCGTTGGCACCCAGGTACACGGTGATGTTCATATTTGCCCCCTGTTGTGGCGCACGACGTTCGTCTTAGCGCTGGCGTCGACGATACTCGCGCACGCGACGCGAAAGATCGGCAAGCTCGTCGCGATCGAGCTCTTCCAAATGCTCCAGATCATTCATAAAGCGCGCCATGGTGTCCTTTTGACGCATCTTGATAAGCGTATTGCAGTAGTTCACCGCCACGCCCGTGAGCATGGCGATGTAGAAGATGCTGATGACGCTCAGAATGACGGTAATGGCGCGGGCAACCGGTGTCTCGGCCGGGATGTCGCCAAAGCCGATGGTCGAGACTGTCTCAAAGCTAAACCACAGGCCATCGCCAAACGTGAGGGTCGTGGGCTCGGACAGCCAGACGGCCGTCGAGCACAGCAAGTAAAAGACGAGGAATAGCTCCGTAATGCGCACGAAGCCCGCCTGGCGTAACACGTCAGCAAGCGTCCTGAGCTTTTTCATCGCGACCCTTTCCACGGACAACCAATCACGTTCGCTCGGTATTGTCCCACGCCTCCCCCGCAAACGGAACTAGTCATCGGGGACGTTCTTAAATGACTAGTCAAACAAGAACGTCCCCGATGACTAGTCGTTTAAGAACATCCCCGATGACTACCAGCTGCCGCCTGGGCAGGCTGAGCTGGTATCCTTATGCGGTCATGTCTCGATTCGTTAGGATTGCATGTGAGAGCTGCCACTGTCCTTCGTTCAGTTATATGTCGCACCCTGGCCGCCGCGCTTACCGCGCTCGCCGTACTGAGCGCCGTCGCGCCCGCCCCTGCCTTTGCCGCCGACTCCGATCAGCAGGTCAAAACGGTCCGCGTCGGCTGGCTCGTCAACAACGAGGGCTTCCAGGACGGCACCCCCGGCGAGCGTCTCTCGGGATGGGGTTACGAGTACCTCCAGACCCTGTCGTACTACACGCCCGGCTGGCGGTACGAATACGTCTCCGGCACCTTCACCGAGCTTATGGACATGCTCGAGGCAGGCGAAATCGACCTTATGCCTAACATCTCCTACTCCGAGGAACGCGCCCAAAAGCTGCTCTTTTCCTCGAACCCCGAGGGCACCGAGCGCTACTACATCTACGCCAAGCCCGATCGCGACGATCTGGCCAAGGGCGACCCCCAAGCGCTCCAAGGCCTTACCATCGGCTACAACCCCGACGTTATGCAAACCTTTGTTGGCCGGCAGTGGCTCGCCAACGAAGGCATTACCTGCACCTATAAAGAAATCGACACTGGCGGCGCCCTCTTTGACGCGCTCGCAAACGACGAAGTCGATGCCGTCATCATGAACGACACCATTTCGTCGCCCGATGCGTCGCCCATGTTCTACGTTGGTTCGAGCGACTACTATTTTGCCGTCCCCAAAAGCCGCCCCGACCTGATGGACGACATCAATGCCGCCATGACAGCAATCGCCCGCGTCAACCCACGCTATAACGACGAAGTCAAATCTCACTACTCGGCCCAAAACAGCGGTTCATCATCGCTCAACGGCCCCGAATGTTCCTGGCTCAAAGCAAACAACAACACCATCACGCTCGGCTACATTACGGGCAAACTCCCCTACTGCAACGAAGACGAAGACGGCAAAATGGAAGGCTCGCTCGCATCGCTTGCGACGACGCTACACGATAAATTTGGCATTACGGTCAAAACCGTCGCCTTTGATAGCTACAAGATGATGTCAAAGGCCCTGTCAGAGGGAAGCATAGACGTTGCGCTGCCGGCATACCGAGATTACTGGTTTGCCGAGCAATCAGGCGTTGTGCAGTCGGTATCGTTGGGGACCATGTCCCTCACCGCCATCCACACCGGCAGTAACCTGAAAAAAGATCTTCAGAACATCGCCTGTACCAAATCATCGTTTGTCAACAAAAATGCACTTGAAAGTCTGTTCCCCACAGCGACCGTGACCGAATACCGATCCGACGATGAAGCGTTCGACGCCCTCAGGAGGGGAACGGCGCGCTGCGTCGTCGCTCCCAGTTCACGCGTAAAACCCTCGGCGATCGTTATGATCTCGAGGACTGCGAGACGGTCGAGCTCCCTGACACCTGCGAGCTCTCGTGCTGGATTTCGCGCGGAAAGCCCGAGCTGCTGGGAATCATCAACAAGGGCATCATCAATGCCGGAGAATCGCTCTCCGCAAGCAATTACTCCTCTACGTCGTACACAGCCCAGGAATCCAACACGCTTCAATTCCTTTATCGCAACCGCACCGCCGTTGCCTCCACCCTCATCGGTATGTTGTCGGTCAGCATCGTCCTGCTCATCTGGGCGCTCGTGCGCGCTCGAACCGAGCGCGAAAAAGCCGACGCCGCCAACGCCGCTAAGACGGCATTCCTCACGCGCATGAGCCACGACATCCGTACGCCGCTCAACGGCATCCTGGGCCTTATCGATATCGAGGAATTGAAGGAAGGCGATATCCAGGTCGCCCGCGAAAGCCGCGCCAAGGCTCGTGTTGCCGCCAATCACCTGCTCTCGCTGATTAACGACATCCTCGAGATGGGCAAAATCGAAGACCGCAAGCTAACACTGGAGCATGCGCCTTTTAACCTCAAAGAGCTCTGTGACGATACGCTGGTGCTGTGCAAGCTCCGCGCGTCCAGTAACGGCATCACCATGCAGGACAATAGCCTGCCATACACCACGGGGCCATACATGATCGGCAGTCCCACCCATATCCGACAGATCATGATCAACCTGTTAGACAACAGCATTAAGTACAACAAGCACGGCGGCTCCGTCACCTTTAGCTCAAAGACCAAGCCACTCGATAACGGGCGCGCGCTCTTTTGCTTGAGCGTTTCGGATACCGGCATTGGCATGACTTCCAAGTTTTTAAAGCATATCTATGAGCCGTTTGCCCAAGAAGGTAACGATGCGCGTAGCAAGTTCCAAGGAACCGGCATGGGCATGCCAATCGTCAAGTCGCTTATTGAACTGATGGGCGGCACCATCGAAGTCACCAGCGAGCTCCATGCGGGCACCTCGTTCTACGTGGAGATTCCGCTCGATATCGACAAGAACCCCCAGGCGCGGGCGAATACGGTCGAGGGGGCGCTCGACTGCTCGCTCGCCGACATGAACGTACTGCTCGCCGAAGACAACGAATTGAATGCCGAGATTGCCCAGGCGCTGCTAGAATCCGAGGGCGTCGTGGTCACCCGCGCCGCCAACGGCAACGAAGTCGTCGATCTGTACCTATCGCATCCCGCCGGCAGCTTCGATGCGATCCTGATGGACATTATGATGCCGGACATGGACGGTTACGAGGCAACCCGCGCGATTCGCCTGAGCGAGAAGGTCGATGCAGCCGATATCCCCATCATCGCGCTCACCGCCAATGCCTTTGCCGAGGACGCCAAGGCGGCACACGACGCCGGCATGAACGCCCATCTATCCAAACCGCTCGACTTTAACAAGCTCAAAAACATACTCGCCCGCATCAAGAAAAACGGATCCGTTTCGCTATAGTTTTTGCAGCAACCACGCACGACCAGAAAGGAAGCCAACGATGTTTAGGCCCTTACGTCGAAAGAAACGCGCCATCACCGACGAGGAAGCGCGCAAACTGCTCGCCACCTGCAAGCGCGGCGTCTTTGCCGTCAACGGTGACGATGGCTACCCGTACGCCATTCCCGTCAACTACTTCTTTGACACCGAGCACGACAAGATTTATTTCCATGGCGCCAAGGCTGGCCACAAGGTCGATTCACTCAAGCGCGATGACAAGGTCTGCTTTACCGTTTACGGCAACGAGTGGTACAAGGACGGTGACTGGGCTCCCTACGTTATGAGCACCGTGGTCTTTGGCCGCTGTCGCTTGGCGAATGACACTCCCGCGTTTATCGAAGACAAAGTCCGCCAGCTCGCCCTTAAGTACTACCCTTCCGCCGAGGAAGTCGAAGAGGAAATCGCCAAAGACATCAAGGGCGTCCAGCTCTACGAGATTACGATCGAGCATCTCTGCGGTAAGCAGATTCAGGAAAAGTAAGCCTCAAAAGCAAAACTCACAAATAGCAATATGGCCCGGTTCCAACCCACCTTGGAACCGGGCCATATGCTTATGAAGCGTCGGCAGCTATGTGCGCAAGCGCCTCAACGAGCTCCTGCGAGCTCACGGGTTTACTCAGGTGCGCGTCCATGCCCGCCTCGCGCGAAAGTCTGCGGTCGTCGGCAAAGGCGTTGGCACTCACAGCGATAATCGGCGTGGTCGCGGCATCCTCGCGATCGAGTGCTCGAATCCGACGCGTGGCCTCAAGGCCATCGATGCCAGGCATCATGATGTCCATCAACACCACGTCGTACTCGTGCGGTGCGCTCGCGGCAAACGCCTCAACGGCAGACTCGCCATCCTTAGCATGCGTCACGACGGCACCGGCACGGCTGAGCGTAAACTGCGCGATCTCGGCATTCAGATCGTTATCCTCTACGAGCAAAACGTGCAAGCCCTGGAGCGCATCGCCATCGCCCGCATCCGCGCGAACTGCCTGAGGAATCTCGGAGCGTTTGCATTTCTCGAACGGCAGGCGGATGGTAAACGTCGTCCCCTGCCCCAAGACGCTCGTAAAACTCATGGTTCCGCCCATAAGCTCGACTAACTGTTTTGCGATAGGCGCGCCCAGGCCAGTTCCCGATGAGGCGCCTTCCACCTGTTGCTCCTCGCGGCAAAACGGCTCGTAGAGGTGCTGTTGGAACTCCTCGCTCATGCCAATACCGTTGTCGGCGATCGTGTATTCATAGACGGGGGCGCCATCCGCTGGCTCCACCTCGCGGCACACCAGGCGAACATAGCCGCCCTGGCGGTTGTACTTGACGGCATTGCCGGCAATATTGAGCAACAAGCGCTTGAGGTGCGTCACGCTCACTCGAGCATAGGGATGATTAAGGGTCTGCTGGTCGCAGATAATTGTCACCAGACGCTCCTCGGCCTGGCGCTCCAGAATATCGCGCACTTCACAGTTGAGTGCCACCAAATTTGTGGGTACGAGGTTCAGGTCGACCTGCCCGCTCTCCAGGCGACTCATATCGAGTGCCTCGTTGGCAAGGTCGAGCAGCAGTCCCGATGCCGTCCAGATTTTCGAGCGGCACTCGGTCTGCTTTTGCAGATCGTCCACATTGGCATCGCCGACCTCGACCATACCGCGAATGCCGTTGATGGGCGTGCGCAGATCGTGGCTCATGCGGCGCAAAAACTCCGTCTTTGCCGAGTTGGCAGACGAGGCCTCACGCGCCGCCTTTGCCAGCTTGTCGCCATAGTCGCGCTCCTGCTGCAGCAAGTCCGTCAAACGTCGACGGTCAGCGCGGCGACGCACCATCACAACAACGGCTACAACACCGCTGTAGAGCACCAGCACGCCGGCAGCAACAGCCGCGACAACCTCAAAGTAGCGCCGCGCCGAGGCATAGGTGTACACGTAGAACCCGCGTGCTTTTCCAAATGTGCCCAAATACCACTCGCCATTGGCGTTGACCAATCTGACCTTACCAGCCGGGCACCGATCCTTTATACCATCGGCAATGAAGGCATCCGTCGCAGACAGATCGAACACGCCCAATATGGTGGGTTCAACGGCATTGGTCGCAACGACCTTGCCATCGCTTTCAATCACGATATTGCCGCTATCGATGGTTTCATAGCCTTCGAGCAAACTCTGCAGCTTGAGCGTATTGCTTGCAACTGCCTTCGCGCCCTGATGCCTTACCGCGATAACGATGCCCTCGCCATCTTGCCGGGTCACGCAGCCAATGTCTGCGACCGAGTCATCCGCAAGTGTGATGCGGGCGGTATAGGACTTAAGCGGATAGGCTGCCACCTCCAGCACGGGCGCTTCCTTGAGATACGTAGCGATCGACTCGTAGCCCACGCCATCCGGCGAGGACTCGGACACCAAATTGCCCGATGCGTCCGTCACGATCAGTGCGCTCACGTTGAACTGGTCGGCATATTGCTCCAGCGTAGCGTTATCCACCGAACCGTCGCGCTCCATATCGCGCGCTGTCTCTCCGGCGATCTCCATAACGCGAATCAGGTTTTTGGTCGTATAGGCGCTATTAAATGCATCGTAGGAAAGGCTCTGCGTCGCCACGTAATCGACAACGTCGGCAAAGCGCTGCTCGGCCTGAGCTGTCGTGTAGCCGTAGCTCATCATGCCGGCAACAACCGAGAGCGCTATCCCCAGCAGGGCGACAAGGAGCCATGCCCCTGTCGAACGATTGCCCCGCTCCTGAGCGGCGTGGTCGGGCGCATCGATCATGACAGGCCCTCCATATTCAAAAATGGCGAAGGGTCATCAAAGTACTTTGACACCAGACGTTCCATGGTGCCATCGGCAAGCATTTCTTGGTAGGCGCGGGTGAGCTTAACGTCGATGCCACGAGTATCGTTGATATCGAAAGCGGTGCCCAAACCAACCTCTAGCAGCGGCTCATCCAAAATGCGATACGTTACGCCATAGTCTTTTTCGTAGGTGAGCAGCGAGGACTCATGCGCGGCGATGGCGTCGACCAGACCTTCGACGAGCGCCGGGTTCAGGTATGAGCGGTCCGAAAAGCTGTAGAGCTCTTTGATCTGCGGAACGTTTTCATTTGTACGATTGAGCAAAATGCCCTCGGGCTTGGTGGTGGACTGGACCGCCACGACCTTATCCTCAAGATCGGCAAGCGTGTAGATATCGCTCTGGGGATCGACCGCGACCACCTGGCGGCTCGCAAGGTACGGGCCGGCCCAACGATACTCGTTTTCGCGACCCGTCATGCTAAAGCTGCCCATGACGCAATCGAGCTCGCCGCTCGCCAGCAGCTCTTCCTTCTTTTCCCAATCGATCAGCTGGTACTTTGGCTTGTAACCAATGCGGGCCAAAGCCTCGGTCAATATCTCGACATCCAGGCCAACGATATCGCCGTACTCGTCGGTATACACAAACGGTGGATAGAGGTCGCTTCCGACGTCGAGCGTCTTAAGGTCGTCGTCTTTGGCTTGTGAGGCGTCCAGACCTTCTAATGCAGACGTCGATGCCTCGTCATTCGACCCGGAGCAGCCAGCTATCGCTACGACAAAAGCGCTCGCCACTGCAAGCGCAACAAACAACGAAATGGCAACCGAGCGACGGGATCTTTTCATCGAGCTCCATACGATCCTGTTTACAGACTGAAATGGTTAAAGATAATAGCAAACAAAACCACACGAGCACCCAATTGTTACAGACGCTTTACCGTGTGGGGCCTTCCAGCCGACTTGGCAGAAGACCCCGCATGCAGCGCTCACTTACCGTGCATTAAAAACGTAGCGGTCCAGGCGGCCGCACGCTTCCTTTACGCGCGAAAGCGGCAGCGCCAGATTCACGCGAATGTGGCAGGGCCCGTGGAACGGACGGCCGTCCTGATACCCCACGCCCACGCGCGCCCCCTCGTCGAGCAGCCACTGAATATCGCGGCCATGTTCGCGGCACCACTCGGTGCAGTCCAGAAACACCATGTACGTGCCCTGCGGACGCGAATAAGACACGCCCTCAAAATGCTCGTCCACGTAATCGCAGAAGTACTCGATATTGCCGGCAAGCACCTGGTTGAGCTCGTCCACCCACTCGTAGCCCTGCGGCTGGTAGGCACCGATAAGCGCATGCATGGAGAGGACGTTCATCTCGTTGTAGTGAGTCTTGTTGGACACGGCGCACACGCGGTCGCGCAGCGTCTCGTTGTAGACAATGTGGTAGCTGCCGACCAGGCCCGCCAGGTTAAACGTCTTGCTCGGCGCATAGAGGGCAACCGTGCGCATGCGGGCATCCTCGCTCACCGACTGCGTCGGAATGTGCTTGTGCCCCGGCAGGATGATATCGGACCAAATCTCGTCCGAGATCACCACGCAATCGTGCTGGCGATAGATGTCCATGGCGCGCTCGATCTCGTCGCGCTCCCATACGCGGCCGCAGGGATTGTGCGGCGAGCAGAACACCGCAGCATGGATGTGGTTTTGGGCGAGCTTGCGCTCCATGTCCTCAAAGTCCATATGCCACACGCCCTGATCATCGAGCTTAAGCGGGCTGTGGACAATGTGATAGCCCGCAGCCTCAATGGACTTGGTAAAGCCGATGTAGGTGGGGCTATGGACCAGCACCGCATCGCCCGGCTGAACATACGCACGCAGCGTCGACACGACACCGCCCAGCACGCCGTTTTCGTAGCCGATATGTTCAGGGCGCAGGCCCTCGACGCCATTGCGGCGGCCCTGCCATTCGATGATGCGGTCGAAGTACTCGGCGCGCGGATTGAAATAGCCAAACATGGGGTGCTGGGCACGCTGAATGATGTGCTCCTGGACCGTGGGCACCGTGGCAAAATTCATATCGGCCACCCACATGGGAATGCGGTCGAAGCCCTCATCGGGTGCGTTCGGAGCCATACCGGGGATCTCACCCCAAGAGTCAACGGCGATGGAGTCCATGCCGTGGCGGTCGATAAGCGAGCTAAAGTCGTATTTCATGCTGAGCTCCCGTGCAAAGTGATTGTTTTGGTAGGCGTTATTGTCCACCAGCGTGGGCGGTTTTGGCATGAGGTTTGGCGCTTAATTTGACGGGTGCGGACGAATGGCTGGTTAGTCTTGCGCGTCGTTGACGGCGACCACGGTTAGCTGGGTTTTATCGACCGTAAAAGATATGTCGAGCCCGGCAAAGGCCAGGTGATAGACGCGGTTTGGCTCGTACTTGCTGCCTGCGCGGCGCGGGTCTTGGCGAAGGACCTCGACCAAGCCGGGGAGCTTTGCGGGCGAGACCATATCCTGCAGCGCCTGCGGAAACTCAACATCGAGCTCTTGCCACGGAGCATCCTCAATCCAGCCGCCCGTTGCATCCGGGTGGCAGTCCGCAAACGGAATGTAGGGCTTAATGTCGTAGATGGGCGTGCCGTCGCGCAGGTCGGCCCCCAACACATGGATGATGGGACCATCGTCGGTAAGCTCCACGCGGTCGAGCTTGACGCAGGTGAGCCCAATGGGATTAGGGCGAAACGGACTGCGCGTGGCAAACACACCCACGCGCTCGGCTCCGCCCAGACGCGGCGGGCGCACGGTTTTCGACCATTTTGCGTTGGTTCCGGACCTGTCCCGCGTCTTGGCATCGGCGGCTATGTCCTTAGCCGTGCCGCCGGGTGTGCCGTTTTCAAAACGCCACAGCAGCCATAGGTGAGAGAAGGAGTCCAGACCCTCAACCGCTGCATTGGAGGCAAATTCCGGCTCAAAAACGATGCGTCCCTGCAGATGAGGCGCCAAAAAGCTGTTGCGCGGAATGCCGAACTTCTGCGGCAGGTCGGTATGTATGTGTGCAATAGGTTCCATGCCGGTCATTGTACGGCATGGAGGTGTGGGGCGTTGCGCGCAATTCTTCGCCGCAGTCCCCGTCGTGCAACCAACGGTTGCTTGGAAGGGCGCCTGCCGCCGCGTATGCTTAAGCCATCAACCAGCAGAAAGGAGCCGCTATGGCCTTTGCAGAAAAGCTCATCGCTGTCCGTCGCGCCCATCACCTTACCCAAGAGCAGCTCGCCGCCAAACTCTTTGTCACGCGCCAAGCCGTCAGCCGTTGGGAGCGCGACGAGGTCACCCCGGGCATCGACATGATGAAGCTCATTGCCGCCGTAACCGGCGAACCACTGTCCCACCTGCTCGAAATGCCCGAGCATTATTGCCAGAGCTGCGGCATGATACTCACGCCCGACGACTGCGGCACCGATGCCGCGGGCGCCACGACCGACCATTACTGCAAGTGGTGCTACGACCACGGCAAGTACACCTACGACACCACCATGGAGGCGATGATCGAGGATTGTGCCCCGCGTCTGGCACAAAACACCGGCATGTCACTCGACGAAGCCGTCTCGCTCATGGGCGCCGTCTTGCCGCAACTGGAACGCTGGCGCGCCGTGCAGGAAAACGAGGAGCGCTACGGCGCCGAAGCGCGGGCGCGCTATGGCGATGAGGCTATCGATGCAGCAGATGAAGCGCTGCTGGACATGGACCCCGAGACATGGAACGACATGAAGGAACTTGAACGCGCTGTTCTGGGCCAGCTTTCGATTGCCATGGGCATTGGCGACTCAGAGAGTAACGAGGCCCGCAAACTTGTCGCAATGCACCGTCGATGGATTGGCCTTAATTGGGGACACAAGCCCCAGAACGAAGCGTATCTGGGCCTCGCCCACGGCTATCTTGCCGACCAGCGCTTTGTTGACTACTACGACAAGCCCTGCGGCACCGGAGCCACGGCGTTTCTGGTCCAGGCCATCGAGTCGTCGTTGACGCGCGCATAGACCGCGGCTGCTTTGGGTATTTCAATCGAAACCTCAACCGATTGGAGACCTATGGCTACTGATCACGAGCTCGTGCTCTACGTTATGACCGGCTGCCCGTACTGCATAAAGGTCAAGCGCTTTTTGGCCGATAACGGCGCGACCATTCCTGAACGCAATATCTCGACCGATTCCGATGCCGAGCAAACGCTTATCGCCGTCGGCGGAAAACGCCAGGTTCCCTGCCTGTTCATCGACGGAGAGCCGCTCTACGAGTCGAGCGACATCATCGCATGGGTACAGAAGAACCTGCTCTAGTGCAACATAGCCGTTGGGGACGTTCTTAAATGACTAGTCGTTAAAGAACGTCCCCAACGGCTAACTAGCCGTGGAAGCGGACTATGGGCGCAAGCGGCTGTTCGCGAAAGACACGATCGACGGCGGCGCGGTATTCGTCGACCTTTTTAGTCTTGCGCACGAGCTTGTGAACGGTAGCGGGGTCGGCGAAGGCGCATTTGGCGTAGAACCACCACTCCTTCATGCGAAAGACCGCGTTACCGCCAATCTCTTCTGCATATGCCGCAAACAGCGTGTCATGGAAACGATGCAGTTCGGCTGCCGTGGCAGCAGGGCCGCCCTTGACCATGCGAGCCAGCGCGGGGTTCGCAAGCAAGCCACGCCCCAGCATCACATGGCGTGTGCCGGGATAGGCCTCCACCAGCGCATCCATATCCTCAAGATCAAAAATGTCGCCGTTATAGGCAACCGGGAACGGCGCACGCTCCAGAGTCTCGCCGTAAAACTCCTTGCGCGGCGATCCCGTATAGCGGTCCTTTTGCACGCGCGGGTGCACGATCAGCTCTGCCAACGGCATGCGGCAATACAGATCGAGCACGCGCTCGTATTCGTCGTCATTCTCCAGCCCCAGCCTGGTCTTGACCGACACCGGCAACGGCGACCGCTCGCACACATCGCTTAAGAACGCCTCGAGCTCGTCGAGATTGCGCAAGAAACCCGAGCCCTTGCCCTTGGCGACAACCGTTCCCGAAGGGCAACCCAAGTTGAGATTGACCTCGCGATAGCCCATGTCGGCGAGCACCTGTGCCGCCCACACAAACTCGTCCGCGTTCTTGGACATGAGCTGGGGCACTACGTTGAGCCCCTGGTTGTTGGCAGGATCGATCTCCTTAAACGCCTTGCCGCCAAAGCGGTTTCCCACCCGCGGCGGCGGCAAAAACGGCGTGTAATAGCAATCGAGTGCACCGAAGCACTCCGCATGCACGCGACGGAACACATGCCCGGTAATCCCCTCCATAGGGGCCAACGATAGAATCATCTACTCTTCTCTCATATCAACGAACGTGGCAAAGGGACTGCCCCTTTGTCACATTATTCGGAGCGCAGGGCCTCCACGGGATCCTTCCTGGACGCGCTACGGGCCGGCAGCAGGCCAGCGACAACCGTCAGTAGCACCGAAATTGCAATGAGCACCAGCGCATCCTGCACGGGCAGGCTCATCAGATTGGGTACCTGTTTGGCAGTAAGCGCCCAGGCATTAACCGGAAAGCTCACGGCCACCACGACGACAACAGCAAAGACGCCGGCAATGAGGCCCTCGATAAAGGTCTCGGCATTGAATACGTTGGCCACGTTACGCTTCGACGCGCCGATCGCACGCAGGATGCCAATCTCCTTTTTGCGTTCCAGCACGCTGATGTAGGTGATGATGCCGATCATGATGGAGCTCACCACCAGGCTGATACTCACGAATGCGATGAGCACCAAGCTGATGGTGTTCACGATGTCGGTCACCGAGCCCATGATGATGCCCATGTAGTCGGTGTATGAGATTGCCTGTTCATCGTGGCCAGAGGCTTTGACCTGCTTGTTGTACGCGTCGATGTGATCGAGTACGCGCTCCTTGGCCTCAAAGTCGCGCGGGAAAATCTTAACCGAGATGGGGTCTGCCTCATCCGCATAGCCCAACGTGGTCAGATTGTTGTCGTAGGTGAGCTTCGAAGCCTTGGCATAGCTCATCATGAGCGAACTCAGGTCCTCGGCGTCCATGTTGAAATGGATGGCACGAGCAAAGGCGCTCGCATCCACGTGCATGGCGCTCGTCAGGTTGGCAAAACTCGAAGACATCTGCGTCGCCATCTGGTCCATAAGCCCCGCTGCGCCCGCCTTGAGCTGGGACGATACCGTCGACGCTATCTGCTCGCTGATTGCCTTCATCACCTGATCCATAGCCTGCTGCAGATACGGAGCCAGCTGCTTTTGCACATAGTCGGTCATCGCCTGTTGCAGGCGCTCAGCCAGGGCATCGCCGCCGAGCGCCTTCAATTGAGCCAGGCATTGCTGGGCTGCGGCATCATGCTCAAGATACGTCGAGAATGCGGCAGCGAGCTTTGACGCGTCTTTAAGATCTTCGGGCGACAGCGCCTTAAACTGATCAGACTGCAAAAAGCCCTCAAACAGCTGGTTGGCTAGTGCTCCCACCTGCTGCATTTGCTCGGGCGTGAGTTCCAGACCGTCAAAGATACCCGAGAAATCTGGGGTTGGCGCTTTTGCCATGATGTCGCTGAAGTCGATGTCCTTGCCAACGCCCGAAAGGTCAATGTCCAGCCCCGACAGATCGATGCCAGAAAGGTCCATACCGCCGGCCGCACCCGAGAGTGCAGACGCATCAAACGAGAACGCGCTCTTGAGCGCCGCCTCGTCCACGCTGAACATGCTGCTCAGATCCACGCCTTGTTTGGCCTCGCCTTGCAGTTCGTCGAAGGTTTTGCCCGTAAAGACATCCATCTCGGAGTGAGCAAGCTGCTCCTGCACAATCTGCGAATTTGCGGCGCGTTCCATAAGCTGACGAGTCAGTGCATGCGTATAGGCAATGCCCGGGGTCAATGCGCTCGCGTTGGCCGTCTCGTTAGGTCGCACCACGCCCACAATGTGCACGTCGATACCGTCGGCAACCTTGGCGGCCATAAAGTCGGCATCACCAGACATGTCGGTCCATATGCCGGTCTCTTCGTTTTTGCGATATGCATCGGCCGGCGACAGCACCTTAAACGTCGTGGACAGCGCATCGTCGTAGGTAAAGTCGGTGCCGGTCTCGGGCGTTTCGACCCCACCGTCAGCCGTCATAGCGCTGTTTACCAGATCGTTGAGCTCATTGATATCCAGCGCACCGATGCTGTAGAGCGTGTAGTCGCCCACCGTGCCACGGCTCGAAAGCACCATCACGGCTTCGTTAGCAGACGTAGGCCAATGCCCCGCCACGACATCGTACTGGCTGTCGAGCAGGCTCTGGTCGTCGATCATCTCGTTAAAGACCGAGGTTCCCATGGATTCCATGCTCACCGTTGCCGCCGAGCTCGCGCCTCCGCTCATGGCCTCGGTCATAGCGTTGGGCACCAGCCGAACAGGCTTCTCATCGCCCTTGCCGGCACGATAGACAACCGGCGATACACCGTAGCCGTACTGAATGGCGTTGACCTCTTTATCGATGCCGTCGCCACCGGCATCGAGCCATGCCTTAAAGCTTGTCATGTCGTTAGACTTAACGCTCGCAAACATATCCTTTACGGCCGTGACCACAGGAATCTTATCGGTTCCCTTAGCCTTGCCGCCGGCACTGTCGTCGGACGAGCCCTCGTTCTTGGACATATCGTCGTCCGTGGCCCCCTGTCCGCCCATCATGGACGACAGGTCGTAATCCTGCTTGGAAATGGTGAGCGGGTAGCTCGAGAGCGTATCCTCCTCGACCTTTTTGATGTAGCCGTTTACGCCGTTGGACAGCGCCAGAATCGCCGCGATACCGATAATGCCAATCGAGCCCGCAAAGGCAGTCATGGCCGTGCGGCCCTTCTTGGTCATGAGGTTTCGGGCAGAAAGCCCCAGCGCCGTCACAAAGCTCATCGAGGTTTTGCGCGTAGGCTTTGCCTCGCGACGCGCGGCCTTGGCAGCATCGAAGGGATCGGAATCGTCGGTGATCTTGCCGTCCGCCAGATTGACGATGCGCGTGGCATATTGGTACGCCAGCTCGGGATTGTGCGTGACCATGATGACCAGGCGGTCGCGCGCCACGTCCTTGAGCAGGTCCATGACCTGTACGGATGTCGTTGAATCCAAAGCGCCGGTCGGCTCGTCGGCAAGCACAATCTCGGGATCATTAATCAGGGCGCGGGCGATGGCCACGCGTTGCATCTGCCCGCCCGAAAGCTGGCTCGGGCGCTTGTTAACGTGCTCGCCCAGGCCAACTTTCTCCAACGCCTCGCGCGCACGTTGACGGCGCTCGGCATGCCCCACACCCGTGAGCGTGAGCGCCAGCTCAACGTTTTCCAAAATGGTCTGATGCGGAATGAGGTTATAGCTTTGGAACACAAAGCCGATGCGGTTGTTGCGGTAGGCATCCCAATCGCGATCGTGAAAATCCTTGGTCGAAATACCGTCGATCAGCAGGTCGCCCGAGTCAAAGTGGTCGAGCCCGCCGATAACGTTGAGCATCGTAGTCTTACCCGAACCTGAGGGACCCAGAATGGCCACGAACTCGTTATCGCGAAAAGACAGGCTTACGTTGTCGAGTGCCACCTGCGTAAACGACTGCGTGACGTACCTTTTGCAAATACCTTTGAGCTCCAGCATGGACGGCAACCTCTCCCACGCGGGCGCACTTGCCCGCTCTTCCCCGCCGTTCGTATTCGACGCGTTTGTCCTACTCTATCCCCATTTTTTGCCGGAGCCAGTGAGGAATGTAACGAACGGCGCCAAAAAACGAACGGGATGGCACCCAAAAGAAGAGGTCCCGAGCGGGACCTCTATATGGTGGAGCTTATCTTGAAAGGTAGCGGACTACTTCGCACAGCGGCGCACGATCCTCGCTATGCTTTAGGCGTTTTTTACTGCTCGCTATTTGCAATCGCCTGGTCGATAAGTTTGTCGAGTGCTGCGCGCTGCTCGGCGGAGCTGATGGCTCCCACGATTGGATCCCCTACGATCTGTCTCTTATACACATCTGACGCTGCCGACGAACTCTAGGGT